>NZ_DASSRP010000373.1:0-19674 GCF_035701725.1 Bradyrhizobium sp. | reverse complement strand
GTCACGTCGGCGGGCTCACGGCTGCTGGCGCAGCGACTCGCCGCACCGCTGACCGACAGCGCCGCGATTGCTCGGCGGCTCGATGCGATCGCAGCCTTCGTCGCCGATAGCGGCCTGCGCGATGACCTCCGCTCGACGCTGCATGCGGCGCCGGATCTGTCGCGCGCGCTGGCGCGGCTCTCGCTCGGGCGCGGCGGCCCGCGTGATCTTGCAGGGCTCCGCGATGCCATCCTCGCCGCGGATCAGGCACTGGCGCAACTCGCGCGCATGCAGGAGCCGCCCCAGGAAATTGCGGCGATCGTGGCGGCGCTGCGCCGCCCGTCGCGCGAACTCGCGCGGGAATTTGCGCTCGCGCTGGCCGAGCAACTGCCGCTGCTCAAGCGTGACGGCGGCTTTGTGCGCGAAGGCTATGAGGGCGCGCTCGATGAATCGCGCAACCTGCGTGACGCCTCGCGGCTCGTTGTCGCGTCCATGCAGGCGCGCTACGCCGACGAGTCAGGCGTGAAGGGCCTGAAGATCCGGCACAACAATGTGCTCGGTTATTTCGTCGAGGTCACGGCGCAGCATGGCGACAGGCTGATGTCGCCGCCGCTCAATGCGACCTTCATTCACCGCCAGACCCTCGCAGGCCAGGTGCGCTTCACCACATCGGAGCTCAGCGAGATCGAGGCGAAGATCGCCAACGCCGGCGATCGTGCGCTTGGGCTGGAACTCGAGATTTTTGAAAAGCTCTGCGCACTGGCAGTCGCCTCAGCTGAGGATCTGCGCGCCGCCGCCTATGCCTTCGCGAGCCTCGATGTCGCAACGGCGCTGGCGAAGCGCGCGGTCGACGACAATTACGTGCGGCCGGACGTCGACGGCTCATTGTCGTTCGCGATCGAAGGCGGCCGTCATCCGGTGGTCGAACAAGCCTTGAAGCGCGATGGCCAGCCGTTCATCGCCAATGCCTGCGACTTGTCGCCGGTGGGAGGAAGGGTGGGGGCAGGCCAAATCTGGCTGCTCACCGGCCCCAACATGGCCGGCAAATCGACCTTTCTGCGCCAGAACGCGCTGATTGCGCTGTTGGCGCAAGCCGGCTCGTTCGTGCCGGCGTCGCGGGCGCGGATCGGCATCGTCGACCGGCTGTTCTCGCGGGTCGGCGCCGCGGACGATCTGGCGCGCGGCCGCTCCACCTTCATGGTGGAGATGGTGGAAACCGCGGTCATTCTCAATCAGGCCAGCGAACGTTCGCTTGTTATTCTGGATGAGATCGGACGCGGCACCGCGACCTTCGACGGTCTATCGATCGCCTGGGCCGCCATCGAGCATCTGCACGAGGCCAATCGCTGCCGCGCGCTGTTCGCCACGCACTATCACGAGCTCACCGCGCTGTCGGCCAAGCTGCCGCGGCTGTTCAATGCCACCGTGCGTGTCAAGGAATGGCAGGGCAATGTCGTGTTTCTGCACGAGGTGCTGCCGGGCTCGGCCGATCGCTCCTATGGCATTCAGGTGGCGAAGCTCGCAGGGCTGCCGCCATCGGTGATCGCGCGTGCGAAATTCGTGCTGGCGAAACTCGAAGCACAGGACCGCGGCCAGACCGCGCGCGCGCTCGCCGACGATCTGCCGCTGTTCGCGGTACCTTCGCGCGCCGCCGCCGAGCCGGCGCCGCCGAGCGAAGGTGACAAGCTGATCGAGGCGGTGAGGGCGCTGCATCCCGACGAGATGTCGCCGCGCGAAGCGCTGGAAGCGCTTTATGCGCTCAAGGCGAAATTGCCGAAGTGATGCAGTCATTGCGGGATGGTGCGTTAGCACCAGTCCCGGAATCCCGAGATTCTCAGGTGCGCAATTGCGCACCATAGTTCGATGCTGGCGCATCGCCCCGGAACGTCGGGCTATTTGACCTTCCTCTTCCTCCGCCCGATCCACCACAGCGTGAGATTCCAGATCAGGCAGGTCGCGAGTGCGAGGCTGAGCGCGATGGCCGAGCCGAGATATAATGCGCCGAAGTGAAGGACGACGAAGGCAAGCGCAAATCCCATCATGCCCCAGCCGCCATTGGCAATCACCGCAGCCGTCGCCGGCCCGCCGATGCGCGGGTGCAGGATCAGCGTCACGCTGGATAGCACTACCGGAAACAGCGCGATCGTGCCGCTGACGAAAGGGCCGACCCAGCGCGATAACGAGACGACGAGCGCGACCAATGTGGCGACCATGGTCGCGCGCAAGGGAATATCGTACCAGCGCCGCGTGATCAGCGGCATCTTCTCGACATGCTGAAAGCGCTTGAATGCCGGAATGCAGATGCCGAACGCGATCGCGTTGGCGATGAACCCGCCGAGAAGCGTCCATGAGAACAGACGCTCGAGCGTGGCGAGCGCCATCCAGACCAGAATCGCGCCGCCAACCGCGACGACCGCATTCTGGCGCTGCGCCAGGAAGACGTAAGCCAGGCAGTAGAACATTGTGACGGCATTGACCGGAAAACTCGCCAGCGCGCCTTCGGCGATGAAGGCCGCATCGTGGTCGATCGCCAGGAACACGTAAGACGGACCGGCCGAAATCGGCAGCGTCGCGATTAGGGCGCCGATCACCGGCCCGGAGCGCTCGGTGATCATCGAGGCCGTCACCACGAGCGCGGCGGCCAGCGCCATGCGCAGCACGAGCAGCAGGATGAAGTGGAGGTCGGGAGACATGTAATTCATGGGCTAAAGAGCTGCGCGGATGGCGCGCGCGCTTTCTTCTCCCTCTCCCTTGTGGGGAGGGTCGGCGAGCGTTAGCGCGCCGGGGTGGGGGTTTTTAAAACTATTCTTGGCATTTGGATTTTGCGATGACATGAGCGCTCCGACCCGACCGTCGCTACGCGCACAGCCGATGCAAAGCATCGGCGTTCTTATTTTGAGATAGGCGACCAAAAGGTCGCCTATGCACCCTCCCCACGCTCTGCGGGGGAGGGACAAGAGCGGCGACTACACCCGGTTCATCGTCACAGAAACTTTGGGGCCGTTCTTGATGGTCTGATAGACCACGCAATAGCGCTCGGTGAGCTTGAGCAAGAGATCGAGCTTGTCCTGTGGCGCGTCGGTCGCAACGTCGAAGCGCAGGCGAATTTCCGCAAAGCCAACCGGCGCTTCCTTGTCGACGCCGAGCGTGCCGCGAAAATCGAGATCGCCTTCGGCGCTGACATCGCCCGATTTCAGCGGCACTTCGATCGCGGTCGCCACCGATTTCAGGGTCACGCCGGCACAGGCAACCAGCGCCTCCAGCAACATGTCGCCGGAACAGAGTTCAAGCCCGGAGCCGCCGGTCGCCGGATGAAGGCCTGCGACGGCGAGCGCGCGGCCGGTTGCGACCTTGCAGGCGATGCCTTCGTTCTCGATCGAGCCCTTGGCTTTCAAGGTGATGAAAGCCGCCTTCGGATCGCTCCTGTATTTTTCCTTGATCGGGGCCTGGGTGGCGCGGAGTTCGGCGGCGTCCATTGTTCTCTCCCGGATATTGTTATCCATGGATGTACCGGGTCGCGGCGGCGATGTCACCACTTCCGGTCAGGCAAAAAACCTCATAATCTTTCATCAAGTTGCGGCGGCGGCTTAGTGCAAAATAAAGTGCCGACTCATCCGTGCGGCGGACCGAGGAGACGTTATCTATAGCAGCGGAACACCGGATCCGACCGTCGTCGTGTGATGTTCGTGACAGTCGGGGCCCGGTCGATTATCGGAATGGAAATGGATAGCGTTGTGACCCAGGCTAGGTCGGTGGCCGACGAGCGCTTCGACAGCGCGCGGATTGCTGCCGCGGTCGATGCGCTGGCGGCCGAGCATGCCGGCCGTGAGGACGTGTTCCGCGCCAGCGTCGCCAAACTATTGAAAGCCGAGTTGGTCGAGGCGCGGGCGACCGCCCAGGCCGTGCTGCTGAAGGACCGTCACGGGCGGCGCTGCGCGGAAGGGCTGTGTTTCGTCCAGGACGAGATCATCCGCATCCTGTTCGAGGCGGCGACGCGGCATCTCTATCACTCGCCGATTCCATCTGGCGCCGAGCGGATGGCGGTGGTCGCGACCGGCGGCTACGGCCGCGGCCTGATGGCGCCGGAATCCGACATCGATCTGCTCTTTATCCTTCCCTACAAGCAGACCGCCTGGGGCGAGCAGGTTGCGGAGGCCATTCTCTATTGCCTGTGGGACATGGGGCTGAAGGTCGGTCATGCGACGCGATCGGTCGATGAATCGATCCGCCAGGCCCGCGGCGACATGACGATCCGCACTGCGATTCTCGAAACGCGCTTTCTGACCGGAGACAAGCCGCTCTACGACGAACTGGTCACGCGCTTCGACAAGGAAGTGGTGCAGGGCAACGCCACCGAATTCGTCACCGCCAAGCTTGCCGAGCGCGAAGAGCGCCATCGCCGCGCCGGGCAGTCGCGCTACCTGGTCGAGCCCAACGTCAAGGACGGCAAAGGCGGGCTTCGCGACCTGCACACGTTGTTCTGGATCGCGAAATATGTCTATCGCGTCCGCGACACCGAGGAACTGCTCGAGCGCGGTGTGTTCGACGCGCAGGAATACCGCACGTTCCGCCGCTGCGCCGACTTCCTGTGGTCAGTGCGATGCAATCTGCATTTCCTGACCGGCCGCGCCGAGGAGCGGCTGTCGTTCGACATGCAGCGCGAGATCGCGGTGCGCCTCGGCTATACCTCGCATCCCGGCATGCAGGACGTCGAGCGATTCATGAAGCACTACTTTCTGATCGCCAAGGAAGTCGGCGATCTCACCGCGATCCTGTGCGCGAAGCTGGAAGATGAGCAGGCCAAGCCGATCCCGGTGCTGAGCCGCATGGTAGCGCGGTTCCGGCCGAGCACGGTTCGGCGGCGGGTGCCCGAAAGCGACGACTTCATCATCGACAACAACCGCATCAACCTCGCCGCGCCCGACGTCTTCAAGCACGATCCGGTCAATATGATCCGGATCTTCCGGCTGGCGCAGAAGAACAATCTTGCCTTCCATCCCGATGCGATGCGCACGGTGACGCGCTCGCTGAAGCTGGTCAACACCGAGCTGCGCGGTGACGCCGAGGCCAACCGCCTGTTCATGGAGATCCTGACCTCGAACGACGCCGAAATCGTGCTGCGGCGGATGAACGAGACCGGCGTGCTCGGTCATTTCATCCGCGCCTTCGGCAAGATCGTCTCGATGATGCAGTTCAACATGTATCACCACTATACGGTGGACGAGCATCTGATCCGCTGCATCGGCTTCCTGCAGGAGATCGAGCGCGGCGGCAGCGACGAATTCATCGTTGCCAGCGACCTGATGCGCAAGATTCGCCCCGAGCATCGCGCGGTGCTCTATATTGCAACGCTGCTGCATGACATCGCCAAGGGCCGGCTCGAAGACCATTCGATTGCCGGCGCCAAGGTGGCGCGGCGATTGTGTCCGCGGCTCGGCTTTTCGGCCGCCGACACCGAACTGGTGGCCTGGCTGATCGAAGAGCACCTGACGATGTCGACGGTGGCGCAATCGCGCGACCTCACTGACCGCAAGACCATCGAGAATTTCGCCGCCGTGGTGCAATCGGTCGAGCAGATGAAGCTGCTGACGATCCTGACCACCGCCGATATCCGCGGTGTCGGCCCCGGCGTATGGAATGGCTGGAAGGCGCAATTGCTGCGCACGCTCTATTATGAGACGGAGCCGGTCCTGACAGGCGGCTTCTCGGAAGTCGATCGCGCGCGGCGGCTTGCAATCGCGCAAGGCGAGTTCCGCTCCGCCTTCACCGAGTGGCCGGAGCAGGAGCTCAATGCCTATATCGCGCGGCATTATCCGGCGTACTGGCTCAAGGTCGAACTGGCACGCAAGATTCGCCACGCGCGGTTCATGCGCTCAAGCGAACAGGCCGGCCACAAGCTCGCGATCAATGTCGGCTTCGACGAGGGGCGCGGCGTCACCGAACTGACGATTCTGGCGATGGACCATCCGTGGTTGCTCTCGATCATCGCCGGCGCCTGCGCCTCGGCCGGCGCCAACATCGTCGATGCGCAGATCTACACCACGACCGACGGCCGCGCGCTCGATACCATTGCGATCACGCGGGAGTACGACCGCGACGAGGACGAGGGCCGGCGCGCCACGCGCATCGGCGAGATGATAGAGGATGTGCTTGAAGGCAAGCTTCGTCTTCCCGAGGTGGTGGCGCGGCGGGCGGCGAGCCGCGGCAAGGCGCGGCCGTTCGTGGTCGAGCCGGAAGTCACGGTCAACAACCAGTGGTCGGACCGCTACACCGTGATCGAGGTGTCCGGGCTCGACCGGCCGGGCCTGTTGTATGAGCTGACGACCGCGATCTCGAAGCTCAACCTCAATATCGCTTCCGCGCACGTCGCGACCTTCGGCGAGCGTGCCCGCGACGTGTTCTACGTCACCGACCTCCTCGGCGCGCAAATCTCGGCGCCGACGCGGCAGGCCGCGATCCGCAGTGCGCTCTTGCATCTGCTCGCCAGCGAAAAGGTCGCGGCGTAAGATGAAACCAGCCGGGTGCCGGCTTTCAGCCTAACGCCGGAGGCGTCATGTCGCTGTTTCGTCGCACGTTCTTGCAGTCATTGGCGGGCGCGGCCATGGTGCCGGCGCTCGCCGGCCGCTCCGTATCGGCAGAAACGCATCGGCAAGTCCGCGTTGCGACCGGCTTGCTGGCGATGTGGCAAAGCACGGCGTGGCTCGGTGCGGAAGCGGGTATCTTCAGAAACAGACAGATCGATATGCGCCTGACCGGCGTCGCGATCGGCGGTCCTCAGGCCGCTGACGGGGTCATTCGCGGCGAATATGAGTTCGCCCATACCGGCGTACTGCCGGTCGCCGAAGAAGTGCTCAAAGGCAACGACATCGTCATCCTGGCGACGCCGACTGCGGAATTCCCGAACCAGTTCGTCATGACCAGGCGTGAGATCGCCGAATTGAGCGGACTTTCCGGGAAACGGGTCGGCGTTTTGAGCGAGACCGGTCAGACCAGCGTGGCGACGCGCATCGCCATCGAGAAAGCCGGCGCCATCGCAACCTACGTGCCGCTGACAAGATTCGACAGAATCTATGCGGCGCTCGCCGCGGGAGAGATCGAGGCGGGCGTGTTGCCGGTCGACCTTCGCTTCGTCGGTGCCTCGCGCTATGGCTGGAACGCGTTTCCGGTCCACGAATTCGGCACACCTTCGATCTTTGCCTCTACGCGCAAGCTGATCGCGTCCGATCGGGAGCTGGTGATGAACGTGATGCGCGGCTTTGTCGAAACGATCCATCTGTTCAAGACGCGGCCGGATATCGCCGTGCCCTTGCTCCAGCGCTATCTGAACATCGAGGATCGAAAGGCGGCCGATGCTCTCTACGCCTATCACGTGCCCGTTTTTCAGAAAGTTCCCCGCCCAAACCTTGGCGGGCTGCAAAACGTCCGCGATGTCCTTGCCGCCAAGTATCCAGCGGCGGCATCCCTAAAGGACACGGACATCGCAGACTCGTCATTTATCGACGAGCTTGAACGTGAGGGCTTCATCGATCGCCTTTATTCCGACCGACGTTAATACCGACGGCGCGATCAGTCTTCCGGAATTGCGTTCAAGGCGTAACGGATCGGCGAACCAGCTCCGGCTTGAGCATGGCGCCCTCATGTTCGAGCAGCCATCGTTTGCGCGAAAGCCCGCCGCCATATTTGACCAGCATGCCATCAGCGCCGACCAGGCGGTGGCAGGGGACGACGACGCTGATGGGATTCGAGCCGTTGGCGTGACCAACCGCGCGCATTGCGCGAGGTGAATTGAGCTTTGCCGCCAGTGCGCCATAGCTCATCGTGGTCCCGGCCGGAATCTTCGGCAGCGCGTGCCAGACCTTTTGCTGGAAAGCTGTTCCCGCGACGCGCCATTCGATCTCGGCGAGGCGATCGAGATCGCCCTTGAAATAGGCTGCGAGTGCTTTGCGGATCTGGCTCGGAGCTTGCGCCTGCTTCAAAACAACGCCGCCATATTGCAGGCGCAACAATTCCTGCATGCGCGCCGCGTAATCCTCCCAGTCGAGCGCGCGGAGAATGCCGTCGGTATCCGTGACCAGCAGCGCCACGCCAATGGGCGTTTCCAGTCGGTCGAGTCCAAATGTTTCGACTGGCTTCGCGCGCATCAGATTTTCCAGGTGATAGGGGCCATGTTTACGCTCTCGGAGCCTGTCAAACCGATCCCCTGCGCGCCACCCGAATACCGAGTGTCGCCGTTAGCCTTCTGGAATCTCGCCAAAGCCCTTGCCCGCGGGAAGCGGCTTGAGCCGGATCAGGCGCGAGTCCTCGACCGCGGCCTGCCGATGTTTGACGGCCTCACGATAGACGGGATCGCGGATCATCTCGACGAAGGCCGCAACGCTCGGATATTCCGCGATGAAGCAGTGGTGCCAATATTCGTCCTGCGGGCCGATCAGCATCAGCTCGAAACGACCTTGCCAGACGACCCGACCGCCGAGGCGCGAGAACACAGGCAAGCTCTCGCGGCCGTAGGCGGCATAGGCTTCTGCGCCCGAAGCGCTGCGACCGTCCGGATAGGCGGCGCGATCGCGCATGCGAACCAAGTTGAGCATGTGAATCGGGCCGGGACGATCGTTCTCGCGAAATTTCGCGAATGTTTCCTTGGTTGGATCGATATGACCTGTCATCCTGATTGCCTCTTTGCCGTCGCAACTCCCGGAGGGGCTCGATGAATGCGATAGCCAACATCTTAGTGGCGCTCGTCGCCACGCTACACGTTTATTTTCTCACGCTTGAAATGTACTTTTGGACCAGGCCGCTCGGCCTGAAAACCTTCGGCAACACGCCGGAAAAGGCCGCGGACTCGGCCGTACTCGCCGCCAATCAGGGCCTTTACAACGGCTTTCTCGCCGCCGGCCTTGTCTGGGGCCTGGTGCAGGGGAACGCGGCCTTCGCCTTTCAGATCAAGGTGTTTTTCTTAAGCTGCGTGATCGTCGCCGGCATTTATGGCGCGGCTTCCGTCTCCCGGAAAATCCTCTTCGTGCAGGCGATGCCCGCAGTGCTGGCGCTGATTTGCGTCTGGCTGGTTTGAGCGAGCTGTTCCACCTTACGTTATCTTGCTTTGCCATACCCCTTCATTCACACTCGGCATCAAATGGCGGCGTCCGTCGTCGCCGCCAATCAACACGTCTGGCGAGGGCAACGACATGAGGAACGGCCTCTTCCATTTCGTCACCGGGTCCATGCTGGCGCTTGCGCTCGGCGTGTCGTCGGCTCACGCGCAAAAGAAATACGATCCCGGAGCCACCGACACCGAGATCAAGATCGGCCAGACCCTGCCGTTCTCAGGCCCGGCTTCCGCCTACGCCTCGATCGGCAAGACGCAGGCCGCCTATTTCAACATGATTAACGAGCAGGGTGGCGTGAACGGCCGCAAGATCAATCTGATTCAATATGACGATGGCTATAGCCCGCCCAAGGCGGTCGAGCAGGTGCGCAAGCTGGTCGAGAACGACGAAGTGCTGTTCATGTTCCAGATGATCGGCACACCCTCGAACGCCGCGGTGCAGAAATATCTGAACACGAAGAAGGTGCCGCAGCTGTTCGCCGCGACCGGCGCCTCGCGATTCTCGGATCCGAAGAATTATCCGTGGACGCTCGGCTTCAATCCCAGCTACGTCGTCGAGGGCCGCATCTACGGCCAGTACATCCTGAAGAATTATCCGGATGCCAAGGTCGGCGTGCTCTATCAGAACGATGACCTCGGCCGCGACTATCTCGCCGGCCTCAAGTCGGGGCTTGGCGACAAGGCCGCAACGATGGTTGTCGCCGAGGCGTCATACGAGATTTCCGATCCCACGGTGGATTCGCAGATCCTGAAACTGAAATCCGCCGGTGTCGACGTCCTCTTCAGCGCCTCGACCCCGAAATTCGCGGCGCAGACGATCAAGAAGAACGCCGAGCTCGGCTGGAAGCCGGTGCACATTCTCGACATCAACGCCACCTCGGTCGGCGCGGTGATGCAGCCCGCCGGCCTCGAAGCGTCGAAGGGCGTGATCAGCGTCAATTACGGCAAGGACCCGCTCGATCCGAGCTGGAAGGACGATCCGGGCATGAAGAAGTATTTCGAGTTCATGGCGAAGTATTACCCGGAAGGCGACAAAACCTCGAACTTCAACGCTTATGGCTATGGCACGGCGCAGTTGATGGTCCATGTGCTGAAGCAGTGCGGCGACGACCTCACGCGCGAGAACGTGATGAAACAGGCGACCAACCTGAAGGACGTGCAGCTCGATCTCGCGTTGCCCGGCATGTCGCCGAGCACCACGCCGAACGATTATCGCGTCAACAAGCAGTTGCAGATGATGCGCTTCAACGGCGAACGCTGGGAGATGTTCGGCCCGATTCTGGAGGATACGGGACCTGCGGGCTGAGATTGCAGATGCCGTCCGCACGCGCTTTGCGCGGCCGGCATTCTTTTCGCGCGCGCCGCCCGCTTAGGGTTAAGCCAATCTGAATGTCTCGCCCTTCAAGCGGTTAGGCAGCACGCAAATGCGCCCGATTAACCATCGTTTAAGACGGCCTTAAATCGCTGACGCTAACGTCGTTCGCATCGGGACGTGGGCGTTTGGCGTATGGCGTGGGGACGGAAAAAGAAGGGCGGACGCAAGGAGCCGGTATTCGGCCTTGCAGCGGCGCTGTCCGATCTGCGGCTGTCGCCCGAGGATCGCATTCCCGGCGGCGGCGATGACCGGCCGAAAAAATCTGCCAGGCGCAAGGCCGACGATTTCGATGACGACGACGATGAGCTACCGCCGGAGCCAAAGCCGCGCGCGGCCCGCAGCGCGGCGAAGCGCAAATCCAAGCCGCGCGGCAGCCTGCCGATCGGCCGAATGTTCTATTGGGGTGCCGTGCTCGGCCTGTGGGGCGCGATCGCCGCGGTCGGTCTCATCGTCTGGGTCGGTGCGCATCTGCCGGCGATCCAGTCGCTGGAAATTCCAAAACGGCCGCCGACCATCCAGATCACAGGCAGTGACGGCAGCGTGATCGCCATCCGCGGCGAAATGCCCGGCGCCAATGTCGCGCTGAAGGACCTGCCGCCCTATCTGCCGAAGGCCTTCATCGCCATCGAGGACCGCCGTTTCTATTCGCATTTCGGCATCGACCCCTGGGGCATCCTGCGCGCGGCGATCGCCAACGTCCTGCATCGCGGCGTGTCGCAGGGCGGCTCAACGCTGACCCAGCAGCTCGCGAAAAACCTGTTCCTGACCCAGGAGCGCACCTTTCAGCGCAAGTTGCAGGAAGTCGAACTGGCGCTGTGGCTGGAGCGCAAGCATTCCAAGAACGAGATTCTCGAACTTTATCTCAACCGGGTTTATTTCGGCTCCGGCGCCTATGGCGTCGAGGCCGCCGCGCAGCGTTATTTCGGCAAGTCGGCCAAGCACGTGACGATCGCGGAAGCCGCGATGCTGGCTGGCCTGGTCAAGTCGCCGTCGCGCCTTGCACCCAACCGCAATCCGGAAGGCGCGGAAGCGCGGGCAAAGACCGTGCTGGCCGCGATGGCGGAAGCCAAGTTCATCACCGAAGCGCAGGCGCAGGCCTCGATCGGCCATCCCTCCTATAATGTGAAGCCGGTCGGCGCCGGCACTGTGAATTATGTGGCGGACTGGATCGGCGAAGTGCTCGATGATCTCGTCGGCCAGATCGACCAGAGCGTCGTGGTCGAGACCTCGATCGATCCGAAACTGCAAGCGGTGGCCGAAGCCGCGGTCATCGACGAGCTTGCGGCCAAGAGCGTGAAATTCAACGTCAGCCAGGGCGCGCTGGTGGCGATGTCGCCGGATGGCGCGGTGCGCGCCATGGTCGGCGGCCGCAACTATTCGGAAAGCCAGTATAACCGCGCGGTCACCGCCAAGCGCCAGCCGGGTTCGGCGTTCAAGCCGTTCGTCTATCTCACCGCGATCGAATCGGGGCTGACGCCGGAAACGGTGCGGCAGGATGCCCCGCTCGATATCAAGGGATGGAAGCCCGAAAACTACACGCACCAGTATTTCGGCCCGGTCACGCTGACGCAGGCGCTCGCGATGTCGCTCAACACCGTCGCGGTCCGGCTGGGCCTTGAGGTCGGACCGAAGAACGTCGTCCGCACCGCGCATCGGCTCGGCATCTCATCAAAATTGGATGCGAATGCCTCGATCGCGCTCGGCACGTCCGAAGTCTCGGTGGTGGAGCTGGTCGGTGCCTATGCGCCGTTTGCCAATGGCGGCCTCGGCGTCTCGCCGCATGTCGTCACCAAGATCCGCACGCTGGAGGGCAAGGTTCTTTATGCACGCCAGGCCGATCAGCTAGGCCAGGTCATCGATCCGCAATACGTCGGCATGATGAATACGATGATGCAGGAGACGCTACTCTCCGGCACCGCGCATAAGGCGGAGCTGCCGGGCTGGCAGGCCGCCGGCAAGACCGGCACCAGCCAGGATTTCCGCGACGCCTGGTTCATCGGCTACACGTCCAATCTCGTGACCGGCGTCTGGCTCGGCAACGACGACAGTTCGCCGACCAAGAAGGCGACCGGCGGCGGCTTGCCGGTGGAGGTCTGGACGCGCTTCATGAAGGCGGCGCATCAGGGCGTGACGCCGGCGCCGCTGCCGGCTTCGACCCCGCCGGGGCTGCTCACCACGATCGCGCAGGCCGTGGCGCCGGCGCCGGCCCCGATCGCTCCCAATTCGCCGCAGCCGGCTATCGGCCGGCCCGCCCCGATGCGCGCTTCGGCCTCGACGCGGCCGGTCGCTTCGAGCGGTCTTGGTCTTGACGGCTGGCTGGTGGATCGGTTGTTCGGGCGTTGAACCCTCGAGTGGTCCCCCGACGCTTTTACTCCTCATGGTGAGGAGCCACGCAGTGGCGTCTCGAACCATGAGGCCATGAATCGCGCTACCTTTGGCCTTATCCTTGACGCCCGCTTGCGCGGGCTCTCAGGATGAGGGGACAGGGTACGGCCACCTCAGCGCCCGTCGGGCGTCCGTGTGCCCGCCCAGTTGTCGCGCACCTGCTGATAATGAACGCTCGGATCATAGGTTTGGGTCGAAAGGCGCAACAGCTGTGGCGACAGGCGTCCCATGGCGTTCAGCACGGCGTAGGACGCGACCACCCGGTCATGTTGCGCGGTCACCAGCGCCACGCGGGCATTCACCAGCGTCTGCTGCGCATTGAGAATGTCGATCACGGTGCGCTGGCCGACCTGGGCTTCCTTGGTGGTGCCGAGATAAGCCAGTTCCGAGGCCTCGACCTGCGACTGTGCGGCGCTGACCTGCGCTTTACTCGCGACGAGCTGGCCCCATGCGGTGACGAGGTCGGCTCTCGCCTGATCGCGAATCTGCTCCATGGTGAGGCGCTGCTGCTCCAGCGTTTCCTTCGATTGCCGGATCAGCGAATATTCGGCCCCGCCCTGGTATATAGGCACGGTAAGCTGGGCGCTCGTCGCCGCCGTGAATTGATTGATCTGGGTGATGGTCTGCTGCCAGACCTTCGACACCGTCGCTTGCACCGTCAGTGTCGGGTAGAGCGCGCCTTCGTTGATTTTCACGGTGAGAAAACTGACGTCGATGCCGTATGTCGCCGCGGTTACGTTGGGGTTTTCCCGGAGCGCAATCTGCGTCGCGCCCCGCACCGTTGTCGGCAAGTAGCGATCGACCGGGGAGGCGGCTTGCAGGTTCGACGGCTCGTTGCCGATGATGCGGCGGAAGTTGGCGCGCGTGGTCGTCAGGGTGGATTCAGCCGCTTGTTCCTGACTTTGGCCGGCGGCGAGCTGCGCCTGCGATTGCGCCACGTCGGTCGGTGTGACGAGGCCGGCGCTGTACCGTTGGCGGGTCTGGTTCAAGGTCAGTTCGAGCACTTTGACGTTGCTGCGCTGGACCTCGAGGATCGCGGCGTCGCGCAGGTAGTCCATGTAGATCGTGGCCGCCGCCAGCAGCACCGACTGCTCCATCAGCCGCAGGCCTTCGCGCGCGCCGAGCACCTGGCTCTCCGCGGCACGGGTTTTGTTGGCGGTCTGATTGCCGTTGTAGAGCGTCTGGGTCACCGTCAGCGCCGCCGCATGCGGGCCCTGATCGCCCTGCTCGATCTTCTTGCCGCCCACGGTGTGGGAGAGCTGATCGATGAACTGGCCGCCGCCACTCAAGGCCATCGCGGCCTTCGGGCGATAGCCGGCCAAGGCCTGCGGCACGGCTTCGTCGGTCGCGCGCACCGAGGCGCGCTGCGCGTTGAGCTGCGGGTTGTTCTGATAGGCGCGTAACAGCGCGGCTTCCATGGTGTCGGCATGGGCATGAAGCACCGCCGTTTGACCAAGCAAAACGACGGCTGCAACCAGCCTGCCCAAAACCCTGCCCCCAAGCATCGTCAACTTATCCAACGCCTTACCCGGCCTGACAACCGTCATAGGCAATTCAGGAGTGGACCAAAAGCGCATAGCTGTGCGCTTCGAGCCACACCGGCGTGATGACGTGCGGAAAGTTGCTTACTGTGGCTTTTTCGCTCGGACCTGCCGCTCAATAGAGCGGCAGCAGCGACTTAGGCGAAGCACCGAGCGGCGAACCGCTCCAGCGCTCCGGTTCTAGTCCTGGATACCGTAGCGATGCAGATCGTTGCCATGGGTGTCGAGCCAGGTCTTGGCGCGTTCGACATGGCTGCAGACTTTCGCGACCACCTTCCAGAACCGCGCCGAGTGGTTCATCTCGACGAGATGGGCGACCTCGTGTGCGGCCAGATAGTCGAGCACGTAGGGCGGTGCGAGGATCAGGCGCCAGGAGAACGACAGCGAACCCGCCGACGTGCACGAACCCCAACGGCTCGACTGGTCGCGGATGGAGATGCGCTTCACGCGCACGCCGAGCCGCTCGGCATAGGATGTTGCCGCTTTCTGCAAATCCTTGCGCGCCTCGCGCTTGAGGTAATCATGCACCCGCCGCTCGGTATGCTCGACGCCGCCGGCGACGCAAAGGATACGCTCGCCGCTGTCGCGCACCTCAAGCCACACCGTGCCGCGGCTACCGGCGCGATGGACGATTTTGTGCGGAACGCCGCGCAGCGGCACCACAGTGCCGGGAAGAAACGGTGCCGCCTTGGGAAGACGGCCGAGGCGGGCCGCGATCCAGCCGCCATGACGCTGCGCGAAGTCCTTGGCATCGGCGATGGTGCCGCGCGGCGGGATGGTCAGGATCGCTTCACGGTCGCTCGGATGGATTCGAAGCGTGTAGCGGCGCGCACGGCGGTGCCGACGAAGCCTGACGGAATAGATTTGCGAGCCATGTTTGATCAAAAGCCGTGAAGGCTCGTAGGGCCGCCGATAAAGGAGCGCGCGAGTGGCCATGTCTGTAAGTCCGGGGATCAGAAGTTCGCCCGGATGTTGCCATATCCGCCGCCAGGGAAATCGCTCGGCGCAAAAACAAATCATTTGCCCAATATACAGGGGTTGGGCCGCTCGCGGCCTCTACAGAATGGGGTCGGAACCGGAAAAAACGACCGAAATGAGTCCCTGTTTGCAGGGTTAAGCACAGAATTAAGATTCATTACTTCGGTCGGGCCCAGATTCGGATTTCCTCCGGCCGATTCAGGGGCTTAGCTGGGAACAGGCGGGCAAGGCCGCTTGCGCCCTGAACCGCGGTTCTCGTGATGTTGCGGCGATTACTCCGCCGCGTAAGCGAGTGACGGCTTCACATTCGCCGCTGACACCATGAAGTCGCTGATGCGCGGCACGATTTCCGATTTGAAACGCGAGCCGTTGAAGACGCCGTAGTGTCCGACGCCCTTCTGCACGTAGTGCACACGGCGATGGTTCGGGATCGCCTTGCAGAGTTCATGCGTCGCTTCGGTCTGGCCGAGCCCGGAGATGTCGTCGTTCTCCCCTTCGACCGTCATCAAGGCGACACGCCTGACCTTGGAAGGGTCAACCGGCTGGCCGCGATGGGTCATCTCGCCCTTTGGCAGGGCGTGCTTCACGAAAACCGTGTCGACGGTCTGCAGGTAATACTCCGCCGACAGATCCATCACCGCCAGATACTCGTCATAGAAGTCGCGGTGCTTGTCGACAAGATCGCCGTCGCCCTTCACCAGGTTCCGGAACAGGTCCTTGTGCGCGTCCATGTGACGATCAAGGTTCATGCTGATGAAGCCGTTGAGCTGCAGGAACCCCGGATAGACGTCGCGCATCACGCCGGGATGCGGAAACGGCACCTTGGTGATGACGTTATGGCGGAACCAGTCGATGCCGCGCTCGGCCGCCAGATCGTTTACCGCCGTCGGATTGCGGCGGGTGTCGATCGGTCCGCCCATCAGCGTCATCGAGATCGGCACGAACGGATCATTTTCGGCTTCCATGATGGAAACCGCGGCCACCACTGGCACCGAAGGCTGGCACACCGCGATCACATGCATGTTGCCGCCGAGGGCGTGCAGCATCTGGATCAGATAGTCGACATAGTCGTCGAGATCGAAACGACCGGCCGCCAGCGGCACCATGCGGGCATCGGCCCAGTCGGTGATGTAGACCTCGTGGGTGGGCAGGAAGGCTTCCACGGTGCCGCGCAGCAGCGTCGCATAGTGCCCGGACATCGGTGCCACGATCAGCACGCGCGGCTGCGGAATGCGCAAGGGGCGCGTCAGCTTGCGATCGAAGTACAGCAGGCGGCAGAACGGCTTCTCCCAGACGCTGCGAACCTCTACCGGCGTGCGGATGCCGTTGACATCGGTATCGTAGATGCCCCATTCGGGCTTGCCGTAGCGGCGCGTCGTGCGCTCGAACAATTCGCAAGCGGCGGCAATCGATTTGCCGGCCTCGGTGTGCGACCAGGGATTGAGGGGATTTTGAAACAGGATCTTGGTGGCGTCGGTGACGGCGCGCGCAGGATTGAGCGATGCGTGCGCCAATTCGTACATCCAGTACATCGGCGTCGTTAGCGCCGGACTGCCTTCTGCAGCCATCGGCGGCGCACCGCCAAACTCGCCAATCGGCATTTCGTCGTTCCCTTTTGCGACGCAGCATAGTGCAAAAAGCCCAATAAAGCGTCAATGGATAGATCGGCATTGAAGCACCGCTACACAAGGAAAATACAGGACAATTCCCCGTGTTTTAACGGGTTACTCTCCCGTCTGGAGCAGTGATCCGTGGTGCCGTGCGCTGCGCAGCAGGGCCAGAAACGCGGCAAATGAGGCTGCAAACAGGGCAATATTGATCATCAGCGCGTCCAGCATAAGGTCAGAGCGGAAGACGTGCTGCATGAGCAGCGCCCGCATGCCCTCGAACACGTAGGTCGGTGGCAGCATCCAGGCGACGAGCTGCAGCCAATGCGGCAGCACGCTCACCGGATAATAGATGCAGGCGAGCGGCATGACGGCGAACATCAACGTCCAGACGATGCTCTCGGCACCGAGGCCATGACGCAGCACGAGCCCCGAGACGAAGATGCCAACCGACCAGCTCGTGAAGATCAGGTTGCAGAAAAAGGCGATCAGCGGAAAGCCGATGCCGTACAGATTGAAGCCGAAGAAGAACAGCGCCAGCAGCGTCATCGGAACCACGCCGATCGCAAGCCGGATCAAACTCATCACCATCAGCGCAATCAGGAATTCGATCGGCCGCAGCGGGCTCATCAAGAGATTGCCGAGATTGCGCGCCCACATCTCCTCGAGGAAGGAGATCGAGAAGCCGAGCTGACCGCGGAACAGGATGTCCCACAGGATCACTGCGCCGATCAGCGTGCCGCCGGCGCGTGCGAAGAAATTGGCGTTTTGCGCGATATAGCTCTGAAGAAAGCCCCAGGTGACGATCTGCAGCGCCGGCCAATAAAGCAGCTCGAGCAGCCGCGGCCACGACGACATCAGAAGGTACCAATAGCGCAGGATCATCGCGGCGATCCGCGACATCGACGGTGTGAGCGCCAACCCGCTCATGGCGTGGTCTCCTGAGCGCGGCCGCCGCGGGCGACATCAAGAAACACCTCCTCCATGGTCGAACGGTTGTAGCGGGCCATGATCGCTTCCGGGCTGTCGTCGTCCTCGATTCGCCCGCGCTTCATGATGATGACGCGGTCGCAGAGTCGCTCGACCTCCAGCATGTTGTGGGAGGCGAGCAGGATGGTCGCGCCATGTTGCTTGCGATAGGTCTCAAGGTGCCGGCGGATCCAGTCGGCGGTGTCGGGGTCGAGCGAGGCGGTCGGCTCGTCAAGCAACAGCAGTTCAGGCTGGTTGATCAGCGCCTTTGCCAGCGCGACGCGGGTCTTTTGCCCCGCCGAAAGCTTGCCGGTCGGACGGTCGATGAAATCGTCGAGGTCGAGCTCGGACGCCAACCGTTCGATCCGCGCCTTCAGATCAGTGACCGAATAAAGCCGGCCGAAGATCGTGAGATTCTGGCGCACCGTCAGCCGCCCCGGCATGTCGACGTAAGGACTTTCGAAATTCATCCGGCCAAGCACATGCGCGCTCTCGGCCGGCATCGGGTGACCTAGCACCGCAATGCGCCCCGAGGTCGGCAACACCAGCCCCATGATCATCGCAATCGTCGTGGTCTTGCCGGCGCCGTTGCCGCCGAGCAGCCCGGTGATGCCGCCGTTTCGAATCGAGAACGAGATATCGTCGACCGCGTGGGTGCTCTTGTAGGTCTTGACGAGGTGCACGACCTCGATCGCCGCGGCGTTGGCCCGGTCGGCTGGGGCAGGTTCGGGCGTCGTTTTTCCGTCGTTCATTTGAACCTGTCATTGAGGCATTCATCCCGCCAACGCAAGGCTTCCGCGGGCCCAAGGTCTGCCGTGGCCTTTCGCCGCGCTGTGCGGCGGCGCAGAAGTCCGCATTTGTCGGCCGGGGCCCGCACGGCTAAAGATCGATCCGATGTCCGATATCGCCGCCACCGATTTTCGCCTACCGCGCCGCCAGGTCCGTCTCGACACAATCCTGCGGCTGCGCTGGCTCGCAGCGCTCGGACAGCTCGCGGCCATCTTCATCGTCGAGCAGGGTCTCGAATTCGAGGTCGAGGTGGTGCCCTGCCTGACCATCGTCGGCTTTTCCGCGCTATTGAACCTCGTCCTTCAGATCCGGTTCAATCCGATGGAGCGGCTTGAGCCGATATTCGCCGCCGCGCTGCTCGCGCTCAACATCGTCGAACTGGCCGGACTCTTGTTTTTGACTGGCGGCTTGCAAAACCCGTTTTCGTTCCTGTTCCTGGCGCCGGTTCTGATTTCGGCCACCGCGCTGCCGATCAGGTTTACCATCGCACTTGGGATGCTCGCGGTCGCCTGCGCGTCCGTCCTGGTGTTCGTTCATTTCCCGCTGCCGTGGGACAGCGACGATCCGCTGGTGTTGCCGCCGATCTATCTGTTCGGCGTCTGGCTCTCGATCGTGGTGGCGATTGGCGTCACCAGCCTCTACGCCTTCCAGGTCGCCGAAGAAGCGCGCAAGCTGTCGGATGCGCTGGCGGCAACCGAGCTGGTGCTGGCGCGCGAGCAGCATTTGACCCAGCTCGACGGGCTGGCGGCGGCTGCCGCGCACGAGCTGGGCACGCCGCTGTCGACGATCTTTCTGATCTCGCGCGAGCTGGAGCAGGGGCTCGAGGACAAATCGCCGCTCGCCGGCGATATCAGGACCTTGCGCGAGCAGGCGCAGCGCTGTCGCGACATCCTCGCCAAGATCACGCAGTTGTCTTCGACAGGCGCGCCGTTCGATCAGATGCCGCTG
>NZ_DASSRP010000372.1:0-8294 GCF_035701725.1 Bradyrhizobium sp. | reverse complement strand
GATCACGCCGTGCCGCGCGGCGTGGTTCCGGCGGAGCCCTTACGGAAAGCCGGGGTCACCTGTTCGATCTCGACCAACAACGTGCTCAATCCGTTCACGCCCTATGGCGACGGCTCGCTGATCCGGATGGCGAACCTTTATGCCAATGTCTGCCACGTCTCGCGTCCGGCGGATCTTGCCGGCTGTCTCGACATGATCACGGAATCCTCGGCACGGCTGATGCGGCTTGGTGATTACGGCATCAAGGTCGGCAGCCCGGCCGATCTCGTCTGTATTGATGCCTCTACTCCCACCGAGGCGATCGCGACGCTGGCGCAGCCGCTGTGGGGTTTCAAGCGCGGCCGCAAGTCATTTACACGGCCGCGCGTGCAGATTCACCGCCATTAAAAGCTCTATTCCGCCGCCTTGTTGCTTTTGGCGCCGAACATGCGCGTCGGCGCCGGGAAGCCGCAGGAGGTGCCGTCGGTGATCTTGACCTGATCTTCCCAGGGCAGCCGGTAGGTGCCGGCGACCATGTCCTGCATGAAGGTATAGGGACAATCCATCGCGCCGCCCTTCACCGCGACATAGCCGCGATGCCAGAGCTGGTAGATGTTGTTCTCGACCCCCCAGTTGATGCGCGCCTCGCGCACCAGATCCGGGCGTACCTCGGCGGTGATGATCTCATCGACCCGGCCAGTGGTGCCGTGAGCAAGAATGGTGCCGTCGAAATTGACGATCATGCCTTCGCCCATCGAATCGAATGAGCCGTCCGAGCCGCACATGCAGACGTTCGCGGTCACCATCAGGTTCTGGAATGCGTTGGCCTGATTGGTAAAGCGCCAGCTCTCCCGGATCGGCGCGGTATAGCCGGCGGTGCGGATCATGATCTCGGCGCCCTTGTAGGCGCATTCGCGCGCCATTTCCGGGAACATGCCGTCATGGCAGATAATCAGCGCGATCTTGGCGCCCTTCGGCCCCTCGATTACGGGAATGCCGACATTGCCAGGCTCCCACGGCTCGACCGGGATCCAGGGATGGAATTTGCGGTAATAGAGCTTGATCTCGCCGTGATCGTCGATGATGAGGCCGGAATTGTAGGGATTGCCGTCGGGGTTGTACTCCATGATCGAGAAGCAGCCCCAGATCTTGTTGTCGATACAGGCCTTCTTGAAGGCTGCGACCTCCGGGCCGTCGAGCCGGCACATGATCGCGGGATTGGTGTCCATCGACAGGCCGTGCAGCGAATATTCCGGGAATACCACGAGGTCCATGGTGCCGAGATTGCGGCGCGCCTTGCCGACCATATACACGATCCGCTCGGTCTGCTTGGCGAGATCGGCCTTGGTCACGACCACGGGCAGTTGAAGCTGCACCAGACCGATCACGACGCCGTTGGGCGATTTGTTGAGTCCGCCGAGTCCGTTCATATCCCGCTCCCTCAGAGAAATTCGCGTCCTTCTGCCGCCGGGACGCGCGAAAAGCCAAAAACAGCAAATCGCATTTCCGGAAGGCAACAAAGATCATTTTTCAGGCGATCGGATGACCAAAGCAAAGGCAGAGGCGGGTTGCGCCCGGCGGGCCTCTCCACGTCTTCCACGGCGATGACAGGCGGCCTATAAAGCGCAACAGGGAGTTAGCCGCCGCGACTGGCTCATTGAACGAAGAAGAGAAACCAAGCCTATGGCGAATTTGACGAAAAGCTCCGAGCCGAACTTGCGCGTTGCGATTGCAGGGCTTGGACCCATCGGCAAGAAAGTTGCCGAAGCGCTCGATGAGGGTATCGACGGCCTCACGCTCGCGGCCGTATCGGCGCAGAATCCGGCAAAACATCACAATTGGCTTGGCAGCCTGAAGAAGCAGCCGGCGGTGCTGCCGATCGAGAAACTCTCCGACGTCGCCGATATTGCGATCGAGTGTGCGCCTGCGAAATTGCTGCGATCGATCGTGGCCCCCTTCGTGGAACAGGGCAAGACCGCGATCGTGCTGAGTGCCGGCGCGCTGCTTGAAAACGAAGATCTGATCGATATCGCCAGGAAGAACGGCGGACAGATCGTGGTGCCGACGGGCGCCCTGATCGGGCTGGACGCCGTGACCGCGGCCGCCGTCGGGGAAATTCATTCGGTGCGGATGGTGACGCGCAAGCCGGTCAACGGGCTCGCCGGTGCGCCGTTCCTGGTCGAGAACAACATCGATATTGAAACGATCAAGGAGCCGCTGAAGATTTTCGATGGCACCGCGCGGGAGGCCGCCAAGGGCTTTCCGGCGAATTTGAACGTGGCGGTGGCGCTGTCGCTCGCCGGCATCGGTCCCGATCGCACGCGGTTGGAGATATGGGCCGATCCAGCGCTGACGCGCAACGTGCACCGGGTCGAGGTCGACTCCGACGCGGCGAAATTCTCGATGTCGATCGAGAATATCCCGTCGGAAAATCCCAAGACCGGCCGCATCACGGCCTTGTCGGTGATCGCGCTGCTTTGCAAGCAACGCGCACCATTGCGGGTCGGGACCTAGCATAGCGTTTTCAAGCGAAGTGGGAGCCGGTTCGCGTAAAGAAAACGCGTCAAAACAAAAATACTACTTCGTGCCGTAAGCGCGGTCGCCGGCGTCGCCGAGCCCCGGCAGGATGAAGCCGTTCTCGTCGAGCCCTTCGTCGATCGCCGCAAGCCAGATCGGCACGTCCGGGTGAATGCCGCGCATCCGCTCGATGCCCTCGGGGGCCGCGATCAGGCACACCAGGCGAATGTCGGTGGCCCCTTGCTCCTTCAGGCGGTCGACGGCGGCGACCGCGGTATTGGCGGTCGCGAGCACCGGGGACACCACGATCACCTGCCGCTCGGGCAGGTCGTTCGGCGCCTTGAAGTAGTACTCGACGGCGGTAAAAGTCTTGGGTTCGCGGTAAAGCCCGATATGGGAAACGCGCGCGCTCGGCACCAGGTCGAGCATGCCTTCCGCGAAGGTCATGCCGGCGCGCAGCACCGGGGCGAATACCAGTTTCTTGCCGGCAAGCTGCGGCGACTTCATATGGGCGAGCGGGGTTTCGATCTCGACATCGCTGAGCGGCAGATCGTGGGTGACCTCGTAGCAGAGCAGCATCCCGATCTCTTTGAGCAATTCGCGAAACGATTTGGTCGAGGACTCCTTTTCGCGCAACAGTGTCAGCTTGTGCTGGACCAGGGGATGACTGACGACGGTGACGCCTTCCATATCTTAGGCTCCTAAAATACCGTGCCGTCGCTGATGACTTTGACCGGCGGCGAGGCGTCAGGGCGTCGCTCGCGCGCCAGCTTTCGTCCCGCGGCCCATGAGCCGCCTTCGAGAACCTTGGCAAGCGGCAGCGACCGCGCATCGAGCTTGAGCCGCTGTCGCACGCCCTCGGCAAGGCGGTCGAGCAGCGCGACCGTCAACGCGCGCCATTCCACCACCAGCGGCGAGGCGACCTCGTGCTCGCGCTGCGCATCGTCGGCATTTCGGAAGGCGAGAACGCCGGAATCGATGAACAAGCCGCCATTGCGGTATTCCGCCAGCCCGGTGAGGCCGTCGATATCGACGACCTCGATGCCGGCCGCTTGAAGCGGCTCGATCAGCGAGTAGGCGAGCCATTGCGAGAGCTTGTGCAACGGGATCAGCCCGTTGGAGGCATCGCCGGTCGCGAGCGCCGGATGTTTCCAGCAGTCGCCGAGCGCAACTCCGCCAAGCGAAAGGCGCGACGGCCAGATCGGCCCGAGCTGCTGCAACAATTCGGACAGGATCACGGGGGCGGGCAGACGGCCGTTCTCGGCGCGCGAGGCCAGCTGATCGAACAGGCCGCCGGGGCGCGGTGCGTCGTGACGGCCGAAAATATCAGGCTTGGAGGCCACGAGCCTGCCAAGGCTGCGCAAGAGCTCGGCGCGGCCGTCAAGCCCAACCAGCGGATTGGCGTCGGAAACCTGCAGGCCGCGCGCGAGGTCAGCTACCGAAAGCTTGTTGAGCGCGCTTCCGTCGGCGCGCAGCGGCTCGCTTGCATTGGCCGAGAAGGCGCCGTTTTCGAACATGGCCAGACTCGCCAGTGCCAGTCCCTCCGAGCGGCCGATCGCAACGCCGGTTTTTTGGTCGCGATAGCGCCAGGTCGGACCGGCGCCGGCGTCGAGAAAGACGCTGACCATGGCGAGATCGAATTCGGCCCGAGCGCGCGCCGCGGCATCGTCCCATCGGGTACGACTTGCGATCGCGGCCCAGCGGTTGTCGCCATTGAGGATGAAATGCCGCCAGCGCGAGTGAAAGGGCACGTCGAGCGAGGGATACGCCTCGCGCGTCGTTTGCAGCACGAGATCTACAACGCCATCCATCTTGTCGGGATGGATGCGGAAGTTCGGCAGCTTGTCCTCGAGTGCGAGCGCCAGCATCCGGTGGGCGCGCTCGCGCACCGCGGCGGCGCTTAACAGAGACAACGCCGCTGACGTTTCCGAATTGGCCACCGCTACAGCCACGCCCGATTCAGTATTTTTCAAGCGGACGGCCGACCGAATTGATGAGCTCGTCCGGGGCAGGCGCTTCCGCGCTGTAATAACCGGCGGCCTTCTTCGCCGCGATCTCGACATGCGCGTCCGGCGGAACGAGTTCGTCGGGAATCGGAATGCGTTCGACGATCTCGATGCCCTGGCTGGTCAGCGCATCGTGTTTCATGTCGCTCATCGAGACGAAGCGGTCGATGCGCTTGAGGCCGAGCCAGTGGATCACATCAGGCATCAACTGCTGGAACCGCGCATCCTGGACGCCGGCGACGCATTCGGTGCGCTCGAAATACTGCGCGGCGGCATCGCCGCCTTCCTGGCGCTTGCGTGCGTTGTAGACCAGGAACTTCGTGACCTCGCCGAGCGCGCGGCCTTCCTTGCGGTTATAGACGATGATGCCAAGCCCGCCTTCTTGTCCGGCGCGCGCGCATTCTTCGATGCCGTGCAGCAAATAGGGGCGGCAGGTGCAGATGTCGGAGCCGAACACGTCGGAGCCGTTGCATTCGTCGTGCACGCGGCAGGTGATTTTGGTGCGGTGGTCCGGCAGCTTGCTGACGTCGCCGAACAGATAGGCGGTCATGCCGCCGATCGGCGGCAGGAACACCTGCAGGTCCGGTCGCGTCACCAGCTCGGGAAACATGCCCGCGGTCTGCTCGAACAATTGCCGGCGCAGATTGTTTTCGGTGGTGGCAAATCGCTTGGCGATACCGGGCAGGTACCAGACCGGGTCGAGCGCGATCTTGACCACGGAAACGCTGCCGTTCTTGTGAACGACTTCGCCGTCATGCTTCAGCCGTCCGGCGTCGATTGCCGCCTTGATCTCCGGCAGGTCGAGCCGGGCGCGCGTGATCGCGATGCTCGGACGGATATCGATGCCTTCCGCGATCTCGGCCGCAAAGTTTTCCGCGACGAGGTGACCCCAGGGATCAAGCGAGACAATGCGCTCCGGATCGCTCCATTGCGGGAACGGACCGATGGTGGCCGCCGGATGCGTGTTGGTGAGGTCGGGACGGCGGATCGGATCGAGCGCGCCGGAGGAGACCGCAAGCGCGCGGTAGACCGAATAAGAGCCGCCGTGCGAGCCGATGACATTGCGGTCCTGCGGGCGGGATACCGTGCCGATGATCGGGCCGCGCTCGCGCGCGCTGGCCGCGCCCCACTGGATCGGGAAGTTGAGCTTGCCGCCGGGCGTCGGATGCGAGGTGAGCCGGATATGGTCTACCCGGTTGGAACGAGTCATCGCGGTCAATCCTTCAGATCTCAGCCACGCTCGGCTTTCGGAGAGCGGGGCCACAAATGGCGACGGCCCGCCTGAACAGACGGGCCTCATCACCAACCACGAAAAATACAGTACGATCGTAACCGAACCATGAAATATAGCGCACCCGCCGCCGAATACAAGGCAACTAAGTGGTGGTATTTCCTTGAAGATTCGGCGCGGCGCGCCGGGGCGAGCCTATGACGCGGTGCAAGCGCGCGAGGGGGCTTATTGCGCCGCCGGCAATGCGACATCCTGCGGCTGCAGCGAGGATAGCTGCCCGGTCGGCGTCCAACCGCCGCCAAGCGCCTGGAACAGGCTGGAGGCGGCGAGAAGCTTGTTGAGCCGCACCTGCGCCAGCGCGTTCTCGTTGGTGAGGAGCGTTTGCTGGGTTTGCAGCACGGTGATCAGGTTGACGGTGCCGGCGCGCAGTTGGGTTTCCGAGACCTCGAACGCCTTGCGCGCGGCGGCCACCGCCTCGATCTCGAGACGCTCCTGCAAGGTCGTCTGCGACAGCGCCACCAGCGCTTTCTCGACGTCGGAGAAGGCCGAAAGCACGGCCTTCCGGTAGGCTTGCAGATTCTGCAGCTGCACGCCCTTGGCCTGCTTCAACTGGCTTTCGAGCAGGAAGCCGTCGAACAGCGGCTGTGTCAGTCCGGCCGAGAGGGTGTAGAACCAGGCGCCTGGTCCGAACAGCGAGGCCAGCGCTGCGCTTTGCACGCCGGTTTGCGCGGTCAACTGGATCTGCGGGAAGAACGCAGCGCGGGCGGACTCGACGCTGAAGTTGGACGAAGCGAGTTGCGCTTCGGCCTGGCGGATATCCGGCCGCTGGTTGAGCAGTTCGGAGGGCATGCCGGGCGTCACGCGCGGAACGGCGATTTGCGTCATCGTCCCGCCCTTGACCGTGAAATTTGCCGGCGCGCGGCCGACCAGCACGGCAAGCGCAGCGATATTCTGCCGCAAGGTGATCTCAAGCGGCGGAATCGCGGCGCGTTCGGTCGCCACTTGCGTTTCCTGCTGCGACACATCGAGCTGCGAGGCGGTGCCGCCGGCGAACTGCTGCCTGATCAGCGTCAGGATGCGCTCGGCTGCGGCGAGGTTACGACGCGCGACACGCAGCTCATCCTGCGCTGCGAGAATCTGAAAATAGGTGTTGGCGACGGTGACGATCGCGGTCAGCGTCACGACCTCGCGGTTGTAGCGCGAGGCGGTCGCGCTTTCCTCGGCGGCGTGGAGCGTTGCGCGATTCTTGCCCCAGAAGTCGAGCATGTAGCTCGCGGTCAGTCCGAGACTGTATTGCGAGAAGCTTTTCCCGCCAATTCCGCCGCTGCCGGTTGCCACCGAACCGACCGCGCTGCGGCTTTGCTCGGCCGTGCTGGTTCCGCTGACGGATGGAAGCAGCGGCGCACCGTTGATGCCCACCTGCGCGTCGGCTTGCGCGATCTGGGCAATGGCAACCGCGATGTCGAGATTGTAGAGCTGCGCATTGTCCATCAGCGACGTCAGTTCGCCGGATTTGAAACCGCGCCACCAGTCGATCGCGGGAACGTGGGTGTCCGCAGCGGTATGGCCGCCTTCGCGGTAGGTCGCCGGCACTTCGAGATTGAGATCGGGCCGTTCGGTTCCGAGGATGCAGCCCGACAGAGCGGGGACGAGCAGAAAGCCACAAATGGCAAGGGAAACCTTGCCGCGTGTAATCCGTCGTGATGCTTGACCGCTCATTGCAATGCCAAATTCTACTCGCCCGGTTGCAGCCTGGTATCGGGAGCAAGCGGTGCTTGATCGCCCCTGATACGCCTGCTCCAAAGCCGGAACCGATCCATATACAGGTAGATTACCGGCGTTGAATAGAGCGTCAGCACTTGGCTGAGGATCAGTCCCCCGACAATTGCGATACCGAGCGGTTTGCGCAGTTCGCTGCCTTCGCCGAGGCCGAGGGCCAGCGGCAACGCACCCAGCAGCGCCGCCATCGTCGTCATCATGATGGGCCGAAAGCGGAGCAGGCATGCTTCATAGATTGCGTCGATCGAACTCAGGCCGCGGTTTCGTTCGGCCTCGAGCGCAAAATCGATCATCATGATCGCATTCTTCTTCACAATACCGATCAAGAGAATGACGCCGATGAGCGCCATGATGCTGAATTCGGTCTTGAACGCCATCAGCGCAAGCAGGGCGCCGACGCCGGCCGAAGGCAACGTCGACAGGATCGTCAGCGGATGAACGTAGCTCTCGTACAAGACGCCGAGCACGATGTAGATCGTCACCAGTGCCGCGAGGATCAGGAAGGGCTGATTGTTCAGCGAGTCCTGGAATGCCTTGGCGGTACCCTGGAAAGTGCCGCGGATCGTTGCCGGCACGCCGATTCGATTCATGGCGGCATTGATCGAGGTAACCGCCGAGCTGAGCGAGCCACCCGGCGGCAGGTTGAAGGAAATCGTGTTCGCGACCAATAGCCCCTGATGATTCACGGCGAGCGGCGTCGCGCCTTGGGTGAAATGAGCGACGGCCGATAGCGGAATCATGGTTTCGGCGCCGGTGGAGACCGCCGAGCCGGTGGAAGACAC
>NZ_DASSRP010000371.1:0-2056 GCF_035701725.1 Bradyrhizobium sp. | reverse complement strand
AATGACCCGGCCCCGGCCTTCGGCAAGGACCGCGACCCCGCGCGCCGCCTTCAGCACCGCCGCGATCTCGACCGGGTGGTGGCCGTAATCGTCGATCACGGTGACGCCGTTCCACTCGCCGGTCTTGGTGAAGCGCCGCTTGACGCCGCCGAATCCCGCAATGGCCTTCTGGATCGCATCGTTGGACAAGCCCAGCGCGTGCGCCACCGCGATCGCTGCCGTGGCGTTCGAGGCATTGTGCCGGCCCGGCATCGGCAGCGTGACGTCCGGGATCTCGTGCGGCGCGCCGCCCTTGCGGTCGCGAATGACGACCTTGAACGAGGAGCCGCCGCCGCTTGGCGAAAGATCGACAAGCCGCGCGTCGGCCTGCGGATTCTCGCCATAGGTGATGATGCGGCGATCCTCGATCTTGCCGACCAGCGCCTGCACCACGGGATGGTCGATACACATCACCGCGAAGCCATAGAACGGCACGTTCTCGATGAAGTTGCGGAACGCGTCCTGGATCGCATCGAACGTCTTGAAGTGATCGAGATGCTCGGGATCGATATTGGTGACGATCACAACGTCGGCCGGCAGCTTCAGGAAGGTGCCGTCGCTCTCGTCGGCTTCCACCACCATCCAGTCGCCGGCGCCGAGCCGCGCATTCGAACCATAGGCGTTGATGATGCCGCCGTTGATCACGGTGGGATCGAGCCCGCCGGCATCGAGCAGCGTTGCGACCATGGTCGTGGTCGTGGTCTTGCCGTGGGTGCCGGCGATCGCGACGCAGCTCTTCAGCCGCATCAGCTCGGCAAGCATTTCGGCGCGCCGCACCACCGGAATGCGGCTGGCGCGCGCCGCCATCAATTCCGGATTGTCGCGCTTGATCGCGGTGGACACCACGACCACGTCGGCGCCGTCGACATTCTCGGCCTTGTGGCCGACTGTGACCTTGACGCCCTTCTCGCGCAAACGGATGACGTTGGCGCCTTCGGAGGCGTCCGAGCCCTGCACGGTGTAACCGAGATTGCAGAGCACCTCGGCGATGCCGCTCATTCCGATACCGCCGATCCCAACGAAGTGGATAGGTCCGATCTCGCGCGGCAGTCTCATGGTGTTCCCCAGAACGTCAGGATTCGCGAGGCAAATCAGCCGCGCTCCTACTGGATGCCCCGCTTTCGCGTGGCATGACAAGGGGCTTTTTGGGCTGAGATCGCCGAACTTCCGTCATTCCGGGGCGCATCGAAGATGCGAACCCGGAATCTCGAAATTCCGGATCAGTCCGCTTCGCGGCCTGTCCGGAATGACTGACGTCAAATCCCGGCGACTTTCAGCACCAGATCGGCCAGCCGCTCGGCGGCATCGAGCCGGCCGATACTTCGCGCGGCTGCGGCCATCGCGACGAGCTTGGCCGGATCGGCGGCAAACGCGGAAATCTCGGCTGCCAGCCACTCCGGCGTGAATTCGCGTTGCGCGATCCGCAAGGCGCCGCCGGCCTGCGACAATACGCCCGCATTGGCAAACTGGTCCTGATCGATCGCGCCCGGCAGCGGCACCAGAATCGCAGGGCGGCCGATCGCGGCGAGCTCGGCCACCGTTCCCGCACCGGAGCGCGAGATAACCAGATGGTTGGACGCAAGCCGCGCCGGCAGATCGGTGAAGAACGGCGCAAGTTCGGCATTGATCTTCAGCCGGTCGTAGAACGCGCGCACCCGCGACATATCCTCTTCGCGCACCTGTTGCGTCAACGAGAGCCGACCCCACAGCGAGGGATCGAGCTTTTCGATGGCTGATGGCACGATGTCGGCCATCACGCGCGCACCCTGGCTGCCGCCGACCACCAACAGCCGCAGCGGTCCATCGCGTTCGGGCGCGGCGTATTTCACGCTGGCCGCAGCCACGATCGCCGGCCGCATCGGGGTGCCGACGGTCGTGGTTTTCGACGCGAGCTGCGGATCGCGGTCGAGCACGCCCGGCAGCGAGGTGGCGATAGCGCTGACGCGGCCGGAGAGAAAACGGTTGGCGCGGCCGAGCACCGCGTTGGCGTCATGGACGATGCCGGGCACGCCGAGCC
>NZ_DASSRP010000370.1:0-41103 GCF_035701725.1 Bradyrhizobium sp. | reverse complement strand
GCCGCCCGGCGCGACGCCGCCGTTGATCATCAATTACAGCGCCTCGACGGTTCCGATCATCCAGCTCGCGCTATCGGGCGAGGGCCTTACAGAACAAATTCTCGGCGATATCGCCATCAATCAGTTGCGCACGCCGCTGGTGACCGTGCCGGGCGCGGCCATTCCGTACCCTTATGGCGGCAAGCAGCGCCAGATCCAGATCGACGTCGATCCGCAGAAGCTGCAGTCGCTGGGGCTGTCTGGGGCGGACGTCGCCACAGCGCTTGCCGCGCAGAACCTGATTCAGCCGGCCGGCACCTCGAAGATCGGCAGCTTCGAATACGTGATCCAGGTCAACAACTCGCCGCTGAAGGCCGGCGACCTGGGCGACCTGCCGATCAAGGTCGTCAACGGCGCCACGGTCTATATCCGCGACGTCGCCACCGTGCGCGACGGCAATCCGCCGCAACAAAACGTCGTCCACGTCAACGGCAACCGCTCCGTGCTGATGATGGTGTTGAAGAACGGGTATATCTCGACGCTCGATATCATCGCCGGCATCAAGAAGAAGGCTGCTGCCTACAAGGATTCGCTTCCCGATACGCTGAAGATAGGCTTCGTCGGCGACCAGGGCGTGTTCGTCGCCGCCTCTATCGAAGGCGTGGTGCGCGAAGGCGTCATCGCCGCCGTGCTGACCAGCGTCATGATCCTGCTGTTTCTGGGAAGCTGGCGTTCGACAATCATCATTGCGACCTCGATCCCGCTCGCGGTGTTCGGTTCGATCATCATGCTGGCGGCGATCGGCGAGACCCTCAACATCATGACGCTCGGCGGCCTCGCGCTGGCAGTCGGTATTCTCGTCGACGAAGCCACGGTGACGATCGAGAACATCAACTGGCATCTGGAGCAGGGCAAGGAAGTGCGCCCGGCGATCCTCGACGGTGCGCAGCAGATCGTGGTGCCGGCGTTCGTGTCGCTGCTCTGCATTTGCATCGTGTTCATCCCGATGTTCTTCCTGCAGGGCATTCCGCGCTTCCTGTTCGTGCCGATGGCCGAAGCGGTGATCTTCGCGATGATCTGGTCGTTCATCCTGTCGCGCACGCTGGTCCCGACCATGGCGATGTATCTCCTGAAGCCGCACCAGCACGAGCACGGCGCGGCATTGCCGCCGACACGCAATCCGCTGGTCATGTTCCAGCGGGGCTTCGAGGCGGGATTCGAACGGTTCCGCAGCGGCTATCGCGACCTGCTGACACTTGCGCTGCGCCACCGTCCGACCTTCGTGGTCTGTTTCCTGGCGTTTGTGATCGCCTCGTTCGCGATGGTTCCTTATCTAGGGCAGAACTTCTTTCCGTCGGTCGATGCCGGTCAGATCCTGATGCATGTGCGCAGCCAGGTCGGTACGCGGCTGGAGGAAAACGCCTATCACTTCGCGGACATTCAGAAGGCGATCAAGAAGATCATCCCGCCGGACCAGATCGAGACCATGACCGACAACATCGGCATGCCGATCTCGGGCATCAATACGACCTATAACAATACCGGCGTGATGGGACCGCAGGACGGCGACATCCAGATCAAGCTGAAAGAGGATCATCCGCCGACGGAGAACTACATCAAGGCGATGCGGGAAGAACTGCCTCGGCTTTTCCCCGGAACGAGTTTTGCTTTTCTTCCTGCCGACATCGTCAACCAGATCCTGAACTTTGGCGCACCCGCACCGATCGATTTGCAGATCCGCGGCAACAATTTGAACGCGAACTTCGACTACGCATTCGAACTGCTGAGGCAGATCCGTCAGATTCCCGGCGTCGCCGACGCGCGCATTCAGCAGTCGACGAAGAATCCGACCTTCAACATCGATGTGGACCGGACGCGGGCGCAATATGTCGGCCTGACCGAGCGCGACGTCGTCAACAGCCTCACCGTCAACCTGTCGGGCAGCGGGCAGGTCGCGCCGACCTATTACCTCAATCCGGATAACGGCGTGAACTATGCGGTCGTGATGCAGACGCCGCAGTACCAGGTCGATTCCTTAAGCGCGCTGCAAACATTGCCGATCACGTCCAACGTGCCGGCGCAGGCGCCGATTCTCGGCGGCATCGCCAGCATTTCGCGCACCACGTCGAGCGCGATGGTTTCCCAATATGACATTCAGCCGATGGTGCAGATCTTCGCGACCACGCAGGGGCGGGACCTCGGCGGTGTCGCCCGCGACGTCAACAAGCTGATCGCGGCGACCGCCAAGGACGTGCCAAAGGGCTCGACGGTCGTGCTGTCCGGCCAGGTGCAGACCATGAACAGCTCGTTCACCGGATTGCTGTTCGGCCTGCTCGGCGCGATCGTGCTGGTCTATTTCCTGATCGTCGTGAACTTCCAGTCCTGGTCCGACCCGTTCGTGATCATCACGGCGCTGCCGGCGGCACTCGCAGGCATCGTCTGGATGCTGTTTACTACGCATACCACGATGTCCGTTCCGGCTCTGACCGGCGCGATCATGTGCATGGGCGTTGCGACCGCCAACAGCGTGCTCGTCATCAGTTTTGCCCGCGAGCGCTACGATGAACTGGGCGATCCCGTCGCCGCCGCCATCGAGGCCGGCTTCGTGCGTATCCGCCCGGTCCTGATGACCGCGCTCGCGATGATCATCGGCATGCTGCCGATGTCGCTTGGGCTCGGCGAAGGTGGCGAGGCCAACGCGCCTCTCGGCCGCGCCGTGATCGGCGGATTGTTGTTCTCAACCGCCGCGACGTTGATGTTCGTTCCTGTGGTTTTTAGTATGCTGCACAAAAAGCAGGACGCCAAAGCCGCCGTCCAATCGGAGACCGAGAATGCCCACTGAAGCACACATGCCGGTTTCTCGCCGAAAACTGGGCATTTTCGCCGTCCTCGCTGTCGCCGGTGCGCTGACCCTGGTCGTCAGCGGCATCCGCGCGCGGGAGGACACCAACGCCAAGCTGAAGGAATGGACGGACGACCAGGCCGTGCCGGCCGTTGCCGTGATCTATCCCGATCCGGGCGCGTTGACCGCAACCATCGATCTGCCGGGCCGTCTCGAAGCCTATTACCGCGCCCCGATCTTCGCGCGCGTCAACGGCTATCTGAAGAGCTGGAGCGCCGATATCGGCGCGCGGGTCAAGGCGGGCGATGTGATCGCCGAAATCGATGCGCCGGATCTCGACCAGCAACTCTTGCAGGCGCGCGCCGATCTGGCCAATCAGCAGGCGAGCGCGAAGCTTTCGGAAGTGACGCTGGCGCGCCGCAAGACCCTGATCGCCTCGAATTTCGTTTCGATGCAGGAAATCGACGAGCGCACCGCCGACCTCTCCAACAAGAACGCGGCCGTCAATTCGAGCCAGGCCAATGTGGAGCGGCTCGAGGCGCTCGCCGGCTACAAGAAGATCACCGCCCCGTTCGACGGGATCGTGACCGCACGCAACACCGACGTCGGCGCGCTGATCAACGCCGGCGGCGGCAGCGGCCCGCCGATGTTCATCATTTCCGACATCAAGAAGCTGCGCGTCTACGTCAACGTGCCGCAGACCTACGTGCCGATGGTGAAGATTGGCGGCCACGCAAAGATTTCCGTGCCGGAGTATCCGACCCGGTCCTTTGAGGCGACCGTCGAAGCGTCTTCGCAAGCGGTCGACGTCACCTCCGGCACGACGCAGATGCAGCTTGGCCTCGACAATATCGCCGGCGAGTTGATGCCGGGCGGCTTTGCCAATGTGAAGCTGGTCCTTCAACGCGGCGACAACGTGCCTCTGCACATTCCCTCCAGCGCTCTGATCTTCGACCAGAAGGGCCTGCGCGTGGCAACCGTGACGCCCGACAACAAGATCCTGTTCAAGCCGGTCACGATCGCGCGCGACCTCGGCCGCGACATCGAGCTAGCCGGCGGCGTCACGGTCGAAGACCGCGTCATCAGCACGCCGCCCGACGGCATCGTCGACGGCGATCCGGTTCGCGTCGTCAGCACCAAGGGCCGTCCGGCGACCGCGACCGCCAAGCAGGGCGAGAAGGGTTAGAGCGGCTCCTGCCGTGCCCCGGATGCGGCGCAGCGTGAAACGATGCGCTGCTGATCCGGGGTCCACATTGGCGGGATAGCATGGTCGTAGGTCCCGGCTCTGCGGCGCAGCGCGGAAGACCCTGCATCGCGTCCGGGACACGACGTTACCCCATCCGCCATTCCAAGATTCCATCCTCGGCGCGCGAAATCGCACCCGACGAGCCGATTGGACTGCGCTCCATATTCAGGAGATAAGCGAGCGTCTGCTGATCGGTGGCGGGGACGCGCGCCAGTGTACGCGCGTTGTCCTCCGTCCGCAGCATCACCACGCCGTGCTCGATCTCGTTGTTGCGCCCATAGAGCGCGGTGAAGCTCTCGATGATGCCCTGGCCGGTAGCTTCCGTTACGAACGGCGGCGCTGGTGCGCGATAGCGATCGGCCTCGCGCTGAACGCTGGTCTCTTGCGCCAGCGGCTCAGACGGTGCCTGCCGCGACAGTAGCAGCGCATGGTGCTTGGTGACGAAGCCGCCCTGGCCGTAGAGCAGACCGAGCGAGGCATCACCAGCGCGGAGCTTGCGAACCATCGCGCATGCCGCATGCGTCATGTAGGTGTTGAGCGGTGCGCCGAAAAACGTCAGGCCGCCGGTGACGGTCGGCGTGACATCGGAGCCAAGCCCGAGTGTTCGCCGCGCCATTTTCGGCACGCAGGGGAAGCAACTGTAAAGCTCGACCGCGTCGAAGGCACGGCCATCAGCCAGGCCCAGCGCCGCCTTCAGCACCGCATCCTGCGCGTGGCTTTGCACGAACTGGTCGCGCTCGAGATAGTCGCGCGGCTCCTCCGCCGACGCACCGCCGACGAAGTAGACCAGTTTGTCTTCGGGTATCCCGGCCGCGCGCGCCTTAGCGAGGCTCGTCAGCAAGACCGCACCGCCCATATTGACCGTCGGATTGGCGACCATGAGTTTGGTATAGGGCCAGGCGATCAGCCGGTTGTCGGCCGATGGCGTCGTGATTTCTTCTGGCGTGAAGCTCCGCTTCAGCCAGCTATTCGGATTATTGCTCGCGACGCGCGAATAGGCCGACCATAGCGCGCCGGATTCGGTCATCGCCTCGCGCGGGGTCTGGCCCCAATGCGCTGATGTCGCCGCTTCGTAGAAGGGATAAACGCTGACCGGGCGGAATACGCCGAGCTTGACGGCCAGCGGCTTCTGATAGGCCGCACCGCGTTTGGGCTCCTCGACATCATGGGCGAATGGCGTCCACGGCAGGGCGATGCCGGCCCGCTCGGCGCGCGTTGCCGTGCTCTGCGCTTCCGCGCCGCAGACTGCAGCTATGCTGCACTCGCCGCGCGCGATGCGCTGCGCCGCCTCGTGCAGATAGCGGATCGGGCTTTCGCCGCCGACCGGCCCGTAATAAGCGTGCCTCGGCTGGATGCCGAGCCGCGCCGAAAGCAGCTTTTCCGGTTCACGATAGCGCCAGCTCAAAAAATTGACGACGTCGAGCGAACCGATCTCGTGCAACAGCTTGGCGCCGCTGTCGGCTTGCGCGCGCTTGAGCGCTTCGACCAGCAGCGCCAGCGGCTCCAGCCCGTCGACGATTTCGTTGGGACGGTCGGTGATTTCGCCGGCGCCAACGATGACGGGAATGCGATCGGCGGATGGAGGGGATTTCATGTCAGGTTTCCTCCCTGTCAGCATGTATCACGTCGTTACGCCGTGAAGAAGGATGCGCGTTTCGCCACGCAGAATATCCGGCCATTTCTCCCTTGCGATTTCGCCGCGTCGGGAGAATGCTCTCGCTCAACGAATTGGAGGGAGTGTCTTGATGTCTGGCGAAGCGTCGGTTTCAGACCGAGGGGCGACCTTCGACGTCGTGGTGGTTGGCGCCGGTTTTGCCGGAATGTATATGCTTCACCGGCTGCGTGGGCTCGGATTTTCAGTTCACGTCTATGAACAGGGCGGCGGCGTCGGCGGCACCTGGTACTGGAACCGGTATCCCGGCGCGCGTTGCGACGTCGAAAGCATGCAGTACTCCTATTCGTTTTCGCAGGAGTTGCAGCAGGAATGGGATTGGAGCGAGCGCTACGCGTCGCAGCCGGAGATTCTCGAATACGCCAACCACGTCGCCGATCGTTTCGGCCTGCGCGAGGCCATCTCGCTCAACACGCGGATCGAGCGCGCGGAGTTCGACGCGGCGACCGGCACATGGACGATCGCAACGTCCACCGGCCGCCTGGTGCGTGCGAGCTTTATCGTGCTGGCGACGGGATGTCTGTCCAACGCCAGAATTCCCGACATCAAGGGGTTGTCCGATTTCAAGGGGCCGATCTATCACACCGGCCACTGGCCGCATCAGAAAGTCGACTTCACGGACAAGCGCGTCGCGGTGATCGGCACCGGATCTTCGGCGATCCAGGCCATTCCCGTGATCGCTGCGCAGGCGCAGCATCTCTACGTATTTCAGCGCACGCCGAACTTTTCGATACCGGCCCGCAACGCGCCGTTGAGCGATGACGCACGCGATGCGTTTCGCAAGGACTATGCGGAGATCCGCCGCTTTGCCCGCGAGAATACCCGCAACGGCATCTATACCGAACTTCCCGACCGAGGCGCCTTCGACGACGGCGAGAATGCAAGACGAGCCCGCTATGAAGATCGTTGGCTCAAGGGCGGACTCACGTTCATGGTCGCCTATAACAATCTCGTTCTCGATAAAGACGCCAACGAGACCGCCGCCGACTTCGTCCGCTCGAAAATTGCGGAGATCGTCAAGGATGGCGAAACAGCCAAAAGGCTGCAACCCGACAATCACCCGATCGGCACCAAGCGCATCTGCGTCGATACGGATTACTACGCAACGTTCAACCGGCCGAACGTGACCCTGGTCGATATTCGTGCCGCGGGTATCGAAGAAGTTCAGCCCAATGCCGTGCGCGCGGGCGGTGCCGATTACGAGATCGATGCGCTGGTGCTGGCGACCGGCTTTGATGCGATGACAGGCTCGGTCGCCAAGATCGATATTCGCGGCCGCGGTGGCGTGACCTTGAACCAGAAATGGGCTGCAGGTCCCAAGACCTATCTCGGCCTGATGAGCGAGAGCTTTCCCAATCTCTTCATCATTACCGGTCCCGGCAGCCCGTCGGTGCTTTCCAACATGATCGTCTCGATCGAGCAGCATGTCGACTGGATTGCCGACTGTCTCGCGTTCATGCGCAAGCAAAACCGCAGGATCATCGAGCCCTCGTGCGAGGCCGAAGAGAAATGGGTCGCGCATGTCAACGAGGTGGCGGGGATGACGCTCTATCCGCAGGCCAATTCCTGGTACATGGGCGCCAATATCCCGGGCAAGCCGCGGATCTTCATGCCCTATATCGGGGGTGTCGGCGCCTATCGCCGCATCTGCGACGAGGTCGCAGCCGAAGGCTATCGGGGTTTTGCGATGACGGGGGGAGAGCGTGCAGGGGTTGCGTAGGGTCGTAGCCCTCACTCGACCTGAATGCCCGTCTCCTCAATTACGCGCTTCCATTCGCGGGCCTGTTGATCGAGCGCGGCCGCGAACTCTTGCGGCGTTGTAGCTCGCGCGTCGACGCCGATGCCGTCGAGACTGGTTCGCACGTCGGCCGACTGAAGCGCTTCGTTCACCGCGCTGTTGAGCTTCATCACGATCGCCTGCGGCGTCCCGGCGGGGGCGAGCAGGCCGAACAGAACTTCCTCCGGAAAGCCAAGAATGCCGACTTCGCGCATGGTCGGGGTTTGCGGCAATTCCGGCCACCGTTCCTTGCTCGTGACCGCGAGCGCCTTGAGCTTGCCGTCCCTGAATTGCGGCAGGAGATTGGACTTGTTGTTGACGACCATTTCAATATGACCGCCGAGCGCATCGGTCACGGCCGGCGCGCCACCCTTGTAAGGCACGAACAGGATGTCGGTGCCGGTCTTCAGCTTGAAATATTCGCCGGCGAATTGCGTATAGATTCCGGGCGAGGCGCCGTATTTGAGTTTTCCGGGGTGGTCCTTTGCGTAAACCACGAAGTCCTTGAAGTTATCAGCGGGCACACGCGGAGAGAGCGCAATCGCCAGCGAATCGACGCAGACCACCGCAATCGGCGCAAAAGATTTGACCGGATCGAAGCCGAGATCGGTGAAGATCGCCCCGATCGCATTGACGTTGGTGCCGCCGAGCAGCAGGGTGTAACCGTCAGGCGTCGCGGAGGCGACGAGCTTGGCGCCGATCCGGCCGCCGGCGCCGGGATGGTTTTCCACCACGACGCCTTTGCCGAATTTGGTTGCGAGCGATTGTGCGATCAGCCGCGCCGCCACATCGGTCGGCCCGCCGGCGGGGAAGGGCACGACGATCTTGATGGTGCGCTCCGGATAATCGCCGGCGCTTGCGGGCCAAGGCAGTGTCGCCAGAAGCAGCGCAAGCAGAAAAATGCTCCGTCCGAAGCGCAGCCGACCAGGACCCGGCATCTTCTTCCCCCGTTCGTGCGTTCTCGCCTCTTACCCGCGCGCGGCGCGGTCTTTTTCGTTCTGCGCCTTGATCGCTTCCTTGGCCTGGTTCCAGTCGGCGTCGGACCAGTCGCGCAATTGATAGAAGTTGCCGCCCATGGCGAGCGCCTGGCCGCCATCCATGGCGATGGTCTCGCCATTGATCCAGTCGCAGCCGCCCGAAATAAGGAACACCGCGAGGTTTTGCAGTTCTTCCATGGTGCCGACGCGGCCCATCGGATTCATCGCCTTGGTGCGGGCGCCAGCTTCGTCGCCGGGCTTGATGCGCTTGCTCATGCCTTCGGTCGGAATTTCGCCCGGCGCAATCGTGTTGAGCCGGATGCCGTAATGGCCCCATTCGGCGGCCAGCGACATCGTCATGGCGTGGACCGCCGACTTGCTCATCGCCGAGGGCACGACATAGGGGCTGCCGTTGCGGACCCAGGTGACGGTGATGGACACCACATTGCCGGGCAGCTTGCTGGCGATCCAGCGCCGCCCGACGGCATGGGTGACATAGAACGTGCCATGCATGACGATATTGGCAACCGCATCGAAACCGCGCGGTGAAAGCTCTTCGGTGCGGGCGATGAAATTGCCGGCCGCATTGTTGATCAGGTCGGTCAGCGGCGCGTCCTTGAAGATCAGTTCGACCATTTCGTCGACCGCGAGCGCGTTACGGATATCGACACCATGGCTGGTGACCCGGCCGCCATGAAGGTCCATCAGTTCGGTTGCGGTCTCGTCGCAGACGCTTTTGCGGCGTCCACAGATGTGAACTTCGGCGCCGAGCTGAAGGAAGCGGGCGGCCATGGCTTTGCCGAGACCGGTGCCGCCGCCTGTGACCAGGATGCGGCGGTTTGCGAGAAGTTTTTCGCTGAACATGACGGGTTCCTTCTTGTCGTCCGTCGTCGGCGACTAAGACCGGACGGGCCTTCGTGTAAAGCGCCTGTCGCGCCGTAAACGGCACGATGCAGCTATGGCGGTTTATCACATTCGGCCGCATCCGCTGCTCGACTTGCGTCGAACCCTAAGCAACCCGCCCGTTTCTTGGCCTTGCGCTGCGGCGCAAAAATTGCGACTCAAAGGAGGCCGGCTGCCTTTGGAGCATTTTACGCAATGTCTTCTCAGATCGTGCTTTCCGAAACCGGGCTCGACCCCGGCCGCAGCGAGGAAAACGCCGCCCTCGAAGAAGACGTCCGCCTGCGAAACGACATCCGCCTGCTCGGGCGGATCCTGGGCGATACCGTCCGTGACCAGGAAGGCGCCGACGTTTTCGACCTGGTCGAGCGCATCCGCCAGACCTCGATCCGGTTTCATCGCGGCGATGATACGGCGGCCAGGGGCGAACTCGAGCTCATTCTCGACAGCATGTCGATCAGCCAGACGCTGCGCATCGTGCGCGCCTTCAGCTATTTCTCGCACCTCGCCAATATCGCCGAGGACCAGAACAACATCCGCCGGATGCGGCTAAGCTCGAAGGCCGGCGAAGCGCCGCGGCAGGGCACGCTGGCGCGAACGCTGTTGGATGCGCGCGCGGCCGGCATTACCGCGACCAACCTGCGCAAGTTTTTTGCCTCCGCTTTGGTCAGCCCGGTCCTCACAGCGCATCCGACCGAGGTCCGCCGCAAGAGCACCATCGATCGCGAGATGGAGATCGCGGCCGTTCTCGACCGCCGCGAGCGGGTCCAGCTTACGCCGGAGGAGCTTTCGGCCAGCGACGAACAATTGCGGCGCGCCGTCCTGACGTTGTGGCAAACCAATCTGTTGCGCCGCACCCGCCTGACCGTGCTCGACGAGGTCGCCAATGGCCTGTCTTTCTACGACTACACCTTCCTGTATGAGGTCCCTCGGCTGCATTGCCGTCTGGAAGACCGGCTGAACGAGGGGGAGGGTGTGGCTCAGGGCGAACTGGCATCCTTCCTCAGGATGGGAAGCTGGATCGGCGGCGACCGCGACGGCAATCCGTTTGTCACGGCCGAGGTGATGCGCGGTACGCTGAAGATGCAGTCGAGCCGAATCATTCGCTTCTATCTCGACGAGCTGCATATCCTCGGCTCCGAGCTTTCGCTCGCCGCGCATCTTGCCGATGTCTCCAAGGACCTGCGGGCGCTTGCCGAACAGTCCCCCGACACCTCGCCGCATCGCAGCGGTGAGCCGTATCGTCTGGCGGTTTCCGGCATCTTTGCCAGGTTGACGGCGACCGCCGCGCGGCTTGAGGTCGAGACCACGCGGCCTGCGGTGGGCGAGGCCGCACCCTATGCCAGCGCCGCCGAATTCAAGGCCGATCTCGACATTCTCGCCCGTTCGCTCACGGCAAACAATTCGCGGGTGATCGCCCGCGGCCGCTTGCGCCACCTCAGGCGGGCCGCGGATTGCTTCGGCTTTCATCTAGCACGGCTCGACATCCGGCAGAACTCGGCCGTGCATGAGCGCACGGTCGCCGAATTGATCGATGCGGCAATGCCGGGAAAATCCTATTCCGCGCTGGGCGAGGAGGCGCGCATCGCGCTTTTGACCAGCGAACTCCGCAACGCCCGTCCGCTGACATCGGCCTTCGTCAAATACAGCGAGGAGACCGTCGGCGAACTCGCCGTGTTCCGTGCCGCCGCCGAAGCCCATGCCAGATACGGCACGGAGGCGATTTCCCAGTGCATCATCTCGATGTGCAAGGGCGTTTCCGACATGCTGGAGGTCGCGGTGCTGCTGAAGGAGGTCGGTCTGGTCGATCCCTCCGGCCGCAGCGCGATCAATATCGTGCCGCTGTTCGAGACCATCGAGGATCTGCAGGCCTCAAGCGGCATCATGGATCGCATCCTGTCGATGCACGACTATCGCAGGCTGGTCGACAGCCGCGGCGCGGTGCAGGAGGTGATGCTCGGCTATTCCGACAGCAACAAGGATGGCGGCTTCGTCACCTCGGGCTGGGAGCTCTACAAGGCCGAGATCGGGCTGGTCGAAGTTTTCGAGCGGCACCATGTGCGGCTGCGGCTCTTTCATGGCCGCGGCGGCTCGGTCGGCCGCGGCGGCGGCCCGAGCTACGATGCGATCGTCGCCCAGCCCGGCGGCGCCGTGAACGGTCAGATCCGCATCACCGAGCAGGGCGAGATTATCTCCAGCAAATACGCCAATGCGGATGTCGGCCTCGATAATCTCGAAGTTCTGGCCGCCGCGACGCTGGAAGCCAGCCTGTTGCACCCGAGGCAAAGCGCGCCGCGTGCCGAATATCTGAAGGCGATGGAACAATTGTCGGCGCATGCCTTCAAGGCCTATCGCGGCCTGGTCTACGAGACCGAGGGTTTCGCCGACTATTTCTGGGCCTCGACCGTCATCACCGAAATCGCCACGCTGAACATCGGCAGCCGGCCGGCCTCGCGCAAGAAGACGCGCGAGATCGAGGATCTTCGTGCCATTCCATGGGTGTTCAGCTGGGCGCAATGCCGCCTGATGCTGCCGGGGTGGTACGGCTTTGGCAGCGCGGTCGAAGCATGGCTGAAGGAAAATCCCGATAGCGGCATGGGCTTCCTGAAAGAGCTGTATCGGGAATGGCCGTTCTTTCGAACGTTGCTGTCGAACATGGATATGGTTCTGGCCAAAAGCTCGATCGCGATCGCTTCGCGCTATGCCGAACTCGTGCCCGATGTCGCGCTTCGCGAAAAGATTTTCGAGCGCATCCGGCGGGAGTGGCAATGCTCGATCGACAAGCTATTGGAGATCACCGGTCAGACCCGGCTGTTGGAAAGCAATCCGCTGCTCGAGCGATCGATCCGCAATCGCTTTCCCTATATCGATCCGCTGAACCACGTGCAGGTCGAGCTTCTGAAGGAGCACAGGGCGCAGAACGTCGACGAGCAGGTGCTGCGCGGCATCCAGATCACGATCAACGGCATTTCGGCGGGCTTGCGCAACAGCGGCTAGTAAATAGGCGAATAGGGAGTAGCGAATAGGGAAATTTCCATTCGCTATTCGCTACTCGCCATTCGCTTCTTCAGCAGTTGTGCGCGCCTTGCGTCTCGACATAGACCGCATAGAGCGATTGGCTCGCGGTCATGAACAGGCGGTTTCGTTTCTTGCCGCCGAAGCAAAGATTGGCGCAGCATTCCGGCAGGCAGATCTGGCCGATCCGCTGGCCGTCGTCGGGCGCAAAGACCTGAACGCCGTCATAGCCTTCGCCCACCCATCCGGCGCCGACCCAGATATTGCCTTCGGTGTCGACGCGAAGACCGTCAGGGAAACCCGATCTGTCGCCCATCGCCATGTCAATCAGTGGGCGCGGTTTTGAGAGCTTGCCGCCATCGAGATCGTATTGCCAGACCACGTTCTTGGCTTGCGGGTAGTGCGTGATGCCGCTGTCGCAAATATAGACCTTGCGGTAATCGGCGCTGAAAGCGACGCCGTTCGGCTTGAAGGCATCGTCGGCGACTTTCGTGATTTCGCCGGTCTGCGCATCCACGCGATACACTGCTTCCTTCTGGTAGGGCTGGACCGCGCCGCCGGTGGTCCGTTGCCCCTCGTAAAGAACGATGGCGCCGTAGCCGGGATCGGTGAACCAGATCGAACCGTCATTGGGATGAACCACCACGTCGTTGGGCCCATTCAAGGGCTTGCCGTTGGCGCGCTCGGCAAGCACCGTCGTTGATCCGTCATGCTCGAAACGGACCACGCGCGTTCGCTCGCAGGTGATTTGCCGTCCCTGGAAATCGAACGTGTTGCCGTTGGCTTCGTTGGTGGGCTTGCGGAAGTGCTCGGAGATAAATCCGCCGCCATCCTCGAGATAGCGAAGCTGGCGATTGTTCGGAATATCGCTCCAGACGAGATATTGGCCCTGCGCGTTCCAGGCGGGGCCTTCGGCCCACAGGCAGCCGGTAAAGAGCCGCTTGATCGCGGTATTGCCGACCTTCGCCTTGAAGCGCTTGGGGTCGATGACGACGATGTCCGGATCGGGATAGCGCTGCGGCGGGGCGTTGGGCCCGAAGTCGCGATGAAGGGGCCCTCGCTCGTCAGTCATTTTTCCTCCGCACTTGTCTCGGCGCATTCGGGACGCGGCGAGGCGTCCCGAATGTCCAAGCTAGCGCGAAAGGGCCGACATCAGCAATTATGCGCGCCCTGCGTTTCGACATAGACCGCATACAGCGATTGGCTTGCGGCCATGAACAGGCGGTTTCGCTTCTTGCCGCCGAAGCAGAGATTGGCGCAGGTTTCCGGTAGGCGGATCTGGCCGATCCGCTCTCCGTCCGGCGCGAAAACCTGGACGCCGTCATAGCCGTCGCCGACCCATCCGGCGCCGACCCAGATATTGCCTTCGGTGTCGACGCGCAGACCGTCGGGGAATCCCGATTTGCCGTCCAGCGTCATATCGATCAGGGTGCGCGGGTTCGACAGCTTGTCGCCATTCAGGTCGTATTGCCAGACGATGTTCTTGGCTTCCGGATAATGCGTGGTGCCGGTGTCGCAGACATAGACCTTCTTGTAGTCGTGGCTGAAGGCGATGCCGTTCGGCTTGAACGGCTCGTCGGCCACCTTCGTCAACTGGCCGCTCTTGGCATCGAGCCGGTAGACCGCCTCTTTCTGATAAGGCTGCACCGAGCCGGTATTGGCCTTCTGGCCTTCGTAGATGCTGATGGCGCCGTAGCCGGGATCGGTGAACCAGATCGAGCCATCGTTGGGATGCACGACCATGTCGTTGGGTCCGTTCAGCGGCTTGCCGTTGGCCTGCTCGGCGAGCGAGGTGATCGAGCCGTTATGCTCGAACCGCACCAGCCGTGTCCGCTCTGCGGTGATCTGCCGGCCCTCGAAATCGAAGGTGTTGCCGTTGGCTTCGTTGGACGGTTTGTGGAACTGCTCGGATATATGGCCGTCGTCGTCGAGATAGCGGAGCTGACGGTTGGCCGGAATATCGCTCCAGACCAGATACTGACCCTGCGCATTCCATGCCGGTCCTTCGGCCCACAGACAACCCGTGTACAGGCGCTTGATCGAGGTATTGCCGACCTTGGCCTTGAAGCGCTTGGGATCGATCACGACGATATCGGGATCGGGATAGCGCTCAGGCTCGGCACCGCGCCCGTAGTTGCGCGCGGAGGCGTCGCCGGCTACGGCCGATAGCGCGGCAACGGCCGCGGCACCGCGGAGCAGGTGACGGCGATCGATGCCGTCGCCTTCGAGTTTGTCTTGAAGGCGTGGTTTGTTTGTCATGTTTTCCTCCGGATTTTCTTATCGCGCGAAAGCTCCGCCGGAAATCCGGCGTAATGCAGGCGAGACAACCCCAGGTCGATGAATGGCTGCCCTGCCGTTCGTAGATCGCAAGGGTGCTTGACGAGCGACCGCGTGTCGCACAACGGCGGCTTCGATGCTGCGTTCCAAGCAAGTTCGTCCCGCCGCCGCGCATTCCGCCATGCGAGACGGATGGACTTCCCGGGCAGCCCGCTAAGTCCCTATTCCCTAATATTTATTGCTGAGGTGAGGGTGCTTGTATCGCAGCGATCCCCCGGGCTATGGTCCGGCAGAATTTTAAAAAAAGCCGGGAGGACATTATGTTGAGGGTATTGGGCGCAGCGGTTGCCGGGTTGGTCTTTATCGCCCAGGCCTATGCCGCGGATGCGCCGTCGGAAATCAAGATCGGTACCCTCTACGCCTCGTCCGGTCGGTTCGCCTCGATCTCAATGCCGGTCTACAGCTCGCTCAAGCTATGGGTTGATCTGAAAAATGCCGACGGCGGCGTCTATGTGAAGGCCTTCGACAAGAAGCTGCCGGTGAAGCTCGTCGCCTATGACGATCAGAGCAATACCGCAACCGCATCGACACTTTATAATCAGCTTGTCACACAGGATAAGGTCGACCTGCTGGTGGCGGATTCGGGTTCGGTGCTGACCGCGCCGGCCGTCACCATCGCGCGCGACCACAAGATGTTCCTGTTCGACCAGACCGGTACCGGCGCGAGCTTCTTTTCGAAGGACAATCCCTATATCGCGCTGATGGCCGATCCGGTCTCCACCATCTGGCCGAAGCCGATCGCGGATTTCGTGATCCACGACGGCCCGGCGCTCGGCATCAAGAAGATCGCCATTCTCTACTCGACCAACGAATTCACCGGCACCCAGGCCAACGCATTCCGCAAGTTCATCAAGGATTCCGGCTTGCCGATCGAGATCGTCTACGATCAGGGCGTGCCGACCGAAACCAGCAACTACACCGTCATCATCAACAACATCGTCAATGCGCAGCCGGATGCGGTGTTTACGTTCGGCTATGCGCCGAACGACATCGCCTTCCTGCGCAACGTCGCGGATGTCGGCGTCAAGTTCAAAATGCTGTTTGTGATCTATGCCGGCCTGGAGAAGGAACTGCTCGAGAAGAACGTCGGCGACAAGGGTCTCGAACACGTGTTCACCTACGTGCCGCCGTCCGATCTGGAATATCCGGTCAACTTTGGCATGAATCTGAAGGATTACCGGGCGGCGTGGGACAAGAAGTATACCGACGGCAAGCTTGAATTCGGCCTCAACGCGATTGCCGGCTACACCACGGGGCTCGTGATCGAGAAGGCGTTGTCGGTGGCGACCAGCCTCGACCAGCTCGAACTGCACCGCGCCGTGTTCAGCCTGTCTGGCCAGCTCAAGACGCTGTGCGGCCCGTTTGCGCTCGACGAGATGGGAGGCCAGATCGGCGAGTTGACGCCGCTCGGACAGCTTGAGATGGACGACCACGGCCATCTCAAATTTGTGTCGATCTATCCGCATGAGGTCGCCACCGGCAAGCCGGTCTATCCGCGTCCATGAACGTTGCGCTGTTTGCGGTAGCTTCTCGGGGGTGAAGCGACGATGCTGACTTATGCGCTGGTCGCCGGCGTTCTCTTTGGTTTGTATTTCAGCCTGGTCGGGATTGGTCTCAATCTCGTGTTCGGCGTCATGCGCATCGTCAATCTCGCGCATGGCGACTGCCTGATGCTGGGTGCGTTCATTGCGGTCGGTCTCGTGAGTCTGGCGGGAATCGATCCGCTGTTCGCGGTGCCGCTGGCTTTCGTGGTGTTCCTGATTGCGGGGCTACTGCTCTATTGGGTGCTGGTGCCGCGGCTGCAGGGTTCGGCCAATCCCGAAATGCTGTCGATCATTCTGTTCTTTGGACTGTCGCAGGTGATCGAGGCGGTGACGACGATCTTCCTCGGTACCAGCGAACGTTCGATACCAAGCCGCATGCTCGGCACGGTGTTTTCCACGATCAAGGTCAAATGGTTCGGCGGCAAGGAAGGCAGCGGCCCGATACAGATTCTGGGGCAGGGCTTTCCGGCGCCCTGGGTGATTGCGGCCATTACCAGCCTGATCGCGATCGGCCTCGTCTATGTCTATCTTTACCAGACGCGCCTCGGCACGCTGACGCGTGCGGTGATGTCGCGGCGCGATGAGGCATTCTCGACCGGGATCGATGTCGATCGGGTCTCGGCCGCGGCGTTCGGCATAGGATTGGGCCTGGCCGCGGTCGCGGGGATCTTTGCCCCCTTCATGTTCGGCTCGGTGACGCCGGCCTTTGGCGCGGACGCCACCGTCACCTCCTTCACGATCGTGGTGCTGGGCTCGCTCGGCAACCCCCTGGGCACCGCACTTGGCGGCGTCGTCTACGGCATCTGCTACATGGTGGTGCAGACTTATCTCAGTTCCTGGGCCGATCTGTTGCCCTATGTGCTCTTGATCTGCATCTTGCTGCTGCGCCCGAGCGGTCTGCTCGGAAGGCGGGTGCGCGTTGCCTAACTCACTCAAGCATACGCTGTTCGTCGCCTTGCCCTTGGTCGTGATCTTCGCAGTGTTGCCGGGCGTCTATCAAAACCATCTTCTGCTGTTCAATTTCGTGATCTTCCTGATCCTCGCCCAGGGCGTGAACATCATTTACGGCTTCACCGGCTATCTGCCGTTCGGTTATGTCGGCTTCTTCGGCGCCGGCGCCTATGGCTTTGCGGTTGTAGTGATGCACTTCCAGGCCCCGGCGGTCGTCGCGGTGCTCGTCGCTGGCCTCGTCGGCGTCGCGCTGGGGCTGTTGCTCACGCCCTTGCTGCGGCTTTCGGGCGCCTACTTCGCGATCGCCAACCTGGCGGCGTCGTTGGCGGTGCTGCATTTCATCGCCAATCCGGCGCTTGAACCGATCACCCGCGGGCCTTACGGCGTCTCGCTCACCGGCACCTTCAATCCGACCTACGCCTATGCGGCGGCGATTGTCGTGCTGGCGCTGACACTGGCTGCGGTGGTGTTTCTGAAGAATTCACGCTTTGGTCTGGCCTTGCAGGCGGTGCGCGAGGATTCCGTCAGCGCCGCAATGGCGGGCGTCAACGTCGTGCGCATGCGCGTTATCGCCTGGCTGACCTCGGCGCTGGTCGCCGGCCTCGCCGGCGGCGTCTATGCCTGGTACGTCTCGGTGTTCTATCCCGACAACGTCTTCAGCGGCGAGTTCAGCATCTTCGCCATCGTGTTCGCGCTGTTTGGCGGGGTCGCTTCGATTTCGGGACCGATCGTCGGGGTCATCATCCTCTATGGCATCTACAACCTGATCGGCTTTACCACGCCGCAATACTTTCAGCTCATCTATGGTCTTTTGATCATGGGCCTCGTGCTGTTCTTGCCCGCCGGGCTGGTGTCGCTCGCAACGCGCAGGGGGTGGCATGTCCCCTGAGCACGCGCCGCTTCTCAACGTCTCCAAGCTCGTCAAGCGCTTCGGCGGTTTCTACGCGCTGGATGGTCTGAGCTTTCATGTCGCCTCGGGTGAAATCCTGGGACTTGTAGGTCCCAATGGCTCCGGCAAGACCACGGCGATCAACGTCATCTCGGGCCTCTATGCCCCTGACGGCGGCGAAATCGTGTTCGAAAGGGCCTCGATCGGCGGCGTCGCCTCGCACAAGCTCGTCCATCGCGGCATCAACCGCACCTTCCAGATTCCAAAGCCGTTCCTGTCGCTGACGGTGCGGCAGAATGCCGAGGTCGCGCTGGCCTATGGCGGGGCGGCGGAAGCGCCCGACCTTGCCGAACTGCTGCACGAGTACCGTCTTGCCGAGGTCGCCGACCGTCCGGCGGCCGATCTCAACAGCTCGCAGCAGAAGATGCTGGATCTGGTGCGCGCGCTGGCGACGCGTCCGCGGCTGCTTCTGCTCGACGAACTCGCGGCGGGCCTCAACCCGGCGGAACTCGATTGGATCGCCGAGCGCATCAAGGGCCTGGCCAAAAGCGGTATGGCGATCATCGTGGTCGAACACCTCATGGGCTTCATCGAGCACATCACCGATCGCGTCATCGTCCTGAACGCCGGCAAGGAGATCTTCGAGGGCAAGCTGGCCGTCGCGGTCAAGGTTCCGCAGGTGATCGAGGTGTTTTTGGGAGGCGAGCATGCCGCCTGAGACCGCGCCTCTCCTGAAAGCCGAGGGCGTCGATGCCGGCTACGGCACCATGCAGGTGCTGTGGGGCGTCGATCTCGACGTTCGCGCCGGCGAAACAGTGCTGCTGCTTGGAACCAACGGCGCCGGCAAGACGACTTTCCTCAAGTCGCTGGTCGGACTGATCGAGGCGCGGCAGGGCAGCATCCGGTTGGGCGGAGCGGACGTGACACGGATGCGCTCCAGCGAGCGGATGCGGCTCGGGATGACCTACATGTCCGAGCTCGCGGTTTTCCCAGACCTCTCGATCGAGGAAAATATCCGCATTGGCGCCCAGGCGCTCGGGCATCCCAATCCCAAGATCGACGATCTCTACGAGACCTTCCCGGTCCTGCGCGACAAGCGGCGGAACCCGGCGTCGAGCCTTTCCGGAGGACAGCGGAAAATGCTGGGGATCGCCAAAGCCTTGGCGGCCGAACCTCGCCTTTTGGTAATGGACGAGCCCTCCGCCGGATTGTCGCCATTATTCGTCAAGGAAGTCATTCGCATCCTGAGTGACCTGCGCAAGAGGGGATTGGCTTTGCTGATCGCCGAGCAGAATATCGGCTTCCTTGAGGTTGCGACCCGCGTCTTCGTGCTCGAAGGCGGCCGTATCCGGTTTTCCGGAACGGTGGCCGAAATGACCGACAACGAGGCGTTGCGGCGGGCGTATTTCGGACTGAAGTGATGCGAACCATCCGGATCGGGTCAGGCGCGGGTTACTCGGGCGATCGCATCGAGCCCGCGGTAGAACTCGCTGAAAAGGGCGACATTCAATACCTGGTGTTCGAATGCCTGGGCGAGCGTACCGTGGCGCTGGCCCAGCAGGCGCGGCTGAAGAATCCGGAAAGCGGTTTCGATCCGCTGCTCGAGGAGCGGATGCGCGCCGTGTTGCCGCTGTGCGCGTCTCGAGGCATCAAAATCGTCACCAACATGGGGGCGGCCAACCCGCTCGCGGCCGCCCGCAAAACCTTGGCGATCGCCAAATCCATGGGGTTGTCCCTGAAAGTCGCGGCGGTCATGGGCGATGATGTCCTCGACGCCTGCAAGGAACGCGACCTTCCGATCATGGAATTCGACGGTTCGATCCGCCAGCTTGGCAACCGCCTGGTCTCGGCCAACGCCTATCTGGGCGCCGCGCCGATGGCGCAAGCCCTGAGCGGCGGCGCCGATATCGTCATCACAGGCCGCGCCTCCGACCCGGCGTTGTTCCTCGCGCCGCTGATCCATGCCTTCGGCTGGCCGCTGGACAATTGGAACCTGCTCGGCAAGGGCATCGTTGCCGGTCACATGCTGGAATGTGCAGGGCAAGTCACCGGCGGCTACTTTGCCGATCCCGCGTTCAAGGACGTCGAAAATCTCGCGCGCCTGGGTTTTCCGATCGGCGAGGTAAGCGAGGACGGCAGCCTCGTCATTACCAAGGTCGAAGGTTCCGGCGGTGCGGTCACCGCGCAAACCTGCAAGGAGCAGTTGCTCTATGAAGTGCACGATCCGACCAGCTACCTGCAGCCGGATGTGATTGCGGATTTCTCGCAAGTCGAGATCGCGGAGATCGGCAAGGATCGCGTGCGGATCAGCGGTGCCGGGGGGCGTGAACGTCCGCCGACGCTGAAGGTCTCCGTCGGTTATGTCGACAGTTTCATCGGCGAAGGGCAGATGTCTTATGCCGGCCCCGGCGCGCTGGCGCGCGGCCGGCTGGCGCTCGACATCGTCCGCGAGCGGCTGAAGCTCACGGGTGTCGCCACGAGCGAATTGCGGTTCGATCTGATCGGGGTCGATTCCCTGCATGGGGCTCATGTCTCGGCCCATGCCAACGAGCCCTACGAGGTGCGCGTTCGCGTCACCGGGCGCACCGATAATCTTGGCGAGGCGATCCGGATCGGCAACGAGGTCGAGACGCTCTACACCAACGGTCCGGCCGGCGGCGGCGGGGCCTTCAGGTCTGCACGCGACGTCGTTGCGGTCGCGTCCGTGCTGTTGCCGCGCGAACTGGCAAAGCCGCAGGTGCAGTTCGTCGGCGAGGAATTGCGATGAAGCTGCGCGAGATCGCTCATTCCCGCACCGGCGACAAGGGCAATATCTCCAATATTTCCGTGATCGCGTACGACCCGAAGCACTATCCGCTGCTGCTCGCCGAGGTGACTGCTGCCCGCGTCAAGGCGCATCTTGCCGGCGTCGTCGAAGGCGAGGTCGTTCGCTACGAGCTGCCCAAAATATTTGCGCTCAACTTCGTGATGGACAAGGCGCTGGGAGGCGGGGTAACGCGGTCGCTGGCGCTCGATGCGCATGGCAAGTCGCTGAGCTCTGCCTTGCTCGATCTGGAGATCGACGCTTACCCGATAAATTCAGACGACTGACGAGAGCACTAGCGCCGCCTGTTTGAAGTTCCTGCAGAGCAAGCGACGAATTCGATTCAGGAACTTCAAACAGAAAGCGGCACTAGAATCGCAAATGTTGCTACTGCCCATGCCTTTCCGAAGTTCGTGAAAGGTGGGTGCTGAGACTTAACACGAACTTCGGAAAGTGGGCACTAGAACATGCAAAAGACCCCGACACTGATGTCACTTGCGGCCGATCTTGAAAGCGGCCGCACCAACGCGCGCAAGCTCGTCGACGAATGCCTCGATAGGATTGCCGACAAGTCGGGCGAGGGCGGTCGCGCCTTCGTGCATGTCGAGGTCGAGGCCGCGATCGAGGCGGCGAAGGCGATGGACCGGCTTCGCGAAGTTCGCGCCGCGCCGTCGCGCTTTGCCGGCATTCCGATCTCGATCAAGGACCTGTTCGACATCAAGGGCCAGGTCACGCGCGCCGGTTCGCGGGCGCTCGATGATTCACCGCCGGCGGAGGCTGATGCGCCTGTCGTGTCGCGGCTGCGTCGCGCCGGCTTCATCCTGATCGGCCGCACCAACATGACCGAATTCGCCTATTCGGGCATCGGCATCAATCCGCATTACGGCACGCCGAAGAGCGTCTGGCAGCGCGAGGCCGGGCATGTGCCCGGCGGCTCGTCATCGGGAGCGGCGGTGTCGGTTGCCGATGGCATGGCCCATGGCGCGCTTGGTTCCGATACCGGTGGTTCGTGCCGGATTCCGGCGGCCTATAACGGAATCGTCGGCTACAAGCCGACGCAGCAGCGCATTCCGCGCGAGGGTGGCATACCGCTCTCGTTCACGCTCGACAGTTTCGGGCCGCTCGGGCGCACCGTCGAGTGTTGCGCGGTGCTTGATGCGGTTCTCGCCGATGAGCCGGTGCGGCCGCTGCAACCACGCCCGGTCAAAGGAATGCGCTTCGCGGTGCCGACGACGGTCGCACTCGATGATGTTGACGATCAGGTGGCGAAAGCTTTCGAGCGGACGCTCGAAAAGCTGTCGCGGCTGGGCGCATCGATCGAGCGGATTGAGATGCCGGAATTTCTCGATGTCGCCGTCATCAACAAGAAGGGCGGGTTTGCCGCAGCGGAAAGCTACGCCTGGCACCGCTATCTGCTCGAAAGCCATGGCGGCGTCTATGACCCCCGCGTTTCATCGCGCATCGTGCGCGGCGAGGCCATTACGGCGGCGGACTACATCGACATTCTTCAGGCGCGCAAATCGATGATCGCGCGCGCGAACGCCCGCTTTGCGCCGTACGATGCCGTGGTGATGCCGACCAGTGTGATCGTGCCGCCGCGGATATCGGATCTCGCCGATGATCATGCGTTCACCAAGGCCAACCTGCTGTCGCTGCGCAACTGCACCCTGATCAACATGATGGACGGCTGCTCCATTTCGCTGCCTTGCCATCGTCACGGCGAGGCGCCGGTCGGATTCATGCTGAGCGCGACCGGCGGTTCGGATCGCCGCATCTTCGAGCTCGCCGCCGGCGTGGAGGCCGCACTCCATGTTTGACCTGACCTTCACCGTCGAGACTAAAACCGGCGGCACCACGCCGCTGACGCTTGCAGTCGACCAGGCGGTGATCGCCGGTTGGACGGGACGCGATCCCGTGGCGCGTGACAAGCATATCGCGGAGCTCGAAGCGATCGGTATTGCAAGGCCGGCGACCACGCCGATCTATTACCGTTGCTCGGCGCGGCGCTTGACCCAGGAAGACAGCATCGAGGTCTGCGGCGGACATTCCAGCGGCGAGGTCGAGTTCATATTGATCGGCTGGCAGGGGCGCACCTTCGTCGGCCTCGGCTCCGACCACACCGACCGCAAGGTGGAAGGCTACAGCGTCACCGTCTCGAAACAGATGTGCGACAAGCCGATCGCCTCGACGTTGTGGGAACTCGAGGAAGTTATCGCCCATTGGGATCGCCTGATCCTGCGCGCGCACGCCTGGATCGGCGGCAAGCGGGAACTCTATCAGGAGGGCACGTTGGACGCGATGCTGCCGGTCTCCGACCTGCTGTCACGCGGCTTTGCCGGCGGAAAGCTGCCGGACGGCTGTGCGATGTTCGGCGGCACCTTTGCGGCCAAAGGCGGCATCCGGCCCTCCAGCCGGTTCGAATGCGAGCTCGAGGATCCCGTGCTGAAGCGCACCATCCGCCACGCTTATGATGTGATCGAGCTGCCGGTGTTGGGTTAGCCGGAAATCGGGTGGCTGCGGCGTCGCTGGTTTGCGATGGTGCTCGCATGAAAACATCAGCACAAAAGATCACGACCCAGGTTGAATCCGACGTTGCCGCCGGCGTGGCTGATATCGACTGGACGCAGGCCGCAACCGACCTGGACGCACAGGGTTGCACGATCCTGAAGGGCCTGCTCACGCCGGACCAATGCCGCGCGCTGGCCGCGCTCTATCCGGATGACAAGCTGTTCCGCAGCCGCATTGTCATGGGCCGCCTCGGTTTCGGCCGCGGCGAATACAAATATTTCGCCTATCCGCTGCCGCAGGTAATCGCGGAACTGCGCCCGCGGCTTTATGCGGGTCTTCAACCGATCGCCAATCGCTGGAACGAGGCGATGGGAATCGATATCCGCTATCCCGAAAGCCATCAGGCATTTCTGGATCGCTGCCACAAAGCGGGCCAGCTCCGACCGACGCCGCTGCTGTTGCAATATGACGAGGGCGACTACAACTGCCTGCATCAGGACCTCTATGGCGAACACGTCTTTCCGCTGCAGGTCGCGATCCTGCTGTCGGAGCCGCGCCGCGATTTCGAAGGCGGTGAGTTCGTGCTGACCGAACAGCGGCCGCGGATGCAGTCACGTGCCGAAGTGGTGCCGCTTGCCCAGGGCGACGGCGTCGCGTTCGCGGTGCATGTCCGCCCGGTGCAGGGGACGCGCGGCGTCTATCGTGTCAATATGCGCCACGGCGTGAGCCGGCTTCGTTCGGGCCGGCGTCACACGGTCGGCGTGATCTTCCATGACGCCAAGTAAACCAAACGGAGATTTGTTGCGTTGACGGCGGATTTGTTTGCTTGCTTTCCTGCGGTGCGTGCCTCGCGCGAGCAGATGGCCGAAGGCGCGGTGCTCTTGCGCGACTTCGTCGGCAGGACCGAAGCGGCGCTGATCGCAGCGCTGCGCGAGATCGTGGCGGCCGCGCCGTTTCGCCGGATGCACACGCCGGGCGGCCATCAGATGTCGGTCGCGATGACCAACTGCGGCACTGCCGGCTGGGTCACCGATCGCAGCGGTTATCGCTATCGTCCTGACGATCCCGAAACCGGCAAACCCTGGCCCGCGATGCCGTCGCTGCTTCGTGAGCTCGCGGGTCGCGCCGCCGAAAGCGGCGGGTTTTCGAATTTCGCGCCTGACGTTTGCCTTATCAACCGCTACGTGCCCGGTGCGAGGATGTCGCTGCATCAGGACAAGGACGAACTGGACTTCACCGCGCCGATCGTTTCGGTGTCGTTGGGACTGCCCGCCATCTTCATGTTTGGAGGATTGAAACGCACAGACAAGCCGGGCCGGTTTCGGCTGGAGCACGGCGACGTCGCGGTGTGGGGCGGGCCGTCGCGGCTGTATTATCACGGCGTGGCTCCGCTCGCCGAAGGCAATCATCCCGTCATGGGGCCGCAGCGTCTCAACCTGACGTTCCGCAAAATCCGCTGATTGATCTGGCTGCCATTATCGGGCGCTGCCGAGAACGTGGCTGACAAACCGCGACGCCGGCGCGGCGTCGGGCAGTCCCGCCGGTGAGATGATTTTCAGCTCCTTCGTGAGCTCGACGCCATCGAGCGGCAAAGCCACCAGCGATCCGGACCTGACTTCATCGGCAACGGCCGCGCCGATCACCAGCGAAATCCCCCGGCCGGCGCGGACAGCGCGCTTGACGGCCTCGGTATTGCCCAGGCCGCCGACCGCAGTGAGACGATAAGCGAGGGCGCCGAGTTGTTGTCTCAGAACGGTGTTGGTCCCCGTACCGGATTCGCCCCCCAACAAGATCTGGCCCGTGAGTTCCGTAACCCCGACCGAGGTGCGGGTAGCCCATGGGTGATCGGGAGCCACGATGACGACCAGCGGCTCCTTCCGCCAGCTATAGGGCGAAAAGCCCGGCCGATCGCCCCACCATTCCATCAGCGCCACATCGGCGCGGCCATTCGTCAGACGTTCCGCGACGTCGGGATTGGCGCCGATCCACAGATCAATCGAAAGCGGATCGGAGGCCTGGAAGGCCGCCAGAATTGATTGCAGCAGATAGGTGCCGATGTTGCTGGACGCGGCGATGCGTAAGCTGGCCTGAGCAATGATGCTTCGGCTGCGCTCGGCGGTGTCGAGCATCGCCCGGGCCAGCGGCGCAAACGCCGCGCCGTGGGAGGTCGGTTCGACGACGCCGTTGCGGCGTACGAGCAAAGGCGCGGCGAGGTCCTGCTCGAGCTGCTTGATGTGCTCGACAACAGTCGAGGGCGACAGCTTGAGGTCGCGCGCCGCAGCCCGAAAGCCGCGCTCGCGGAGAACCGCAAGAAAGGTGTTAGCGTGCACCAGATTGAGCATGACGGAATTGGTTGACCGGATGATTGACGGCGCCAAACGGAACGCGGCCGGCAAGCGCATCCAGGATGCTGCGCGCGGCCGAGAGCTCGATCTGGCGTCTGATCTCCGTCACGCCCGATCCGATATGCGGTGTGAATACGGTCGGAGCCGATGCATTGGTGAGCCGCGGGTCGATGCCGGTCGGGCGGTCCTTCAATGCCCAGTCCTCGCATTCGAATACGTCCGCGGCGTAGCCCGACACGTGACCGCGGTCGATCGCGTCCGCGATGGCGGCCTCATCGACCAGTGATCCACGCGCCGGATTGACGATCCTGACGCCGGCTTTCATTTCTTCGATGGTTTTTGAGTTGATGATGTGCCTGGTCTCGGCCGTGAGCGGCAATGCCAGCACGATGTAGTCGGAACGCGTGATCAGATCCTGGAAGCTCGCCAAGGTGACTTGAGGCGGAAGCGTCTCTTCCAATTCTCGCGATATCGATTGGTCATAGGCCAGCAACCGACATTCAAATCCGGCAAGGCGCTGGGCGATCGCGCGTCCAACAAGCCCAAAGCCGATGACGCCGACGGTGGCGCCGGCCAGCCCCGCGCCATAGAGCTCGGCGCGCCAGCCGTGAAAGCCGTTCTGCTTGATGCTGCGATCGCCGGCCACGATGTTTCTTCCGAGCGAAAGCATCAAACCGATCGTGAGCTCCGCGGTCGGCACGGTCAACAGATCCGGCACGATGGTGAGCCAGACCCCGGCATCGGTCGCCGCCTGAACGTCGATATTATCGAAGCCCTTGAGCGCGGCTCCGATGACGCGAAGGTTGGGGCAGGCGAGCAGGAATTCCGCGTCGATGCTGTCGGTCATGAAGGCAAGCAGTCCGGCCGCATCGCGGCATCGGCTTCGAATTTCCTCATGGCTCCAGGGTTCGAGCGCGGGATTGACCTCGAGCGTTGCATGTTGTTCGAGCAACGCGCGTGTTTCGGGAAAAACAGGATTGGTCGCGACGATCTTCGGTTTTCCGGTCAAGGCTTGCTCGTTCATTTCAGATAGTTTCGCAGCGCACCGCCGATGCCGTCGACAACAGTCACGCAGATCAGGATGCAGATGAGAAGAGCCGACACCTGCGCGTATTCCAGCACGCGCAGCGCCGCGATCAGTTCGAAGCCGATGCCACCGGCGCCGACCGCGCCGAGCACGGTCGAGGCGCGAAAATTATATTCCCAGCGATAGATCGCCGTATCCGCGAGTTGCGGCAGCACCTGGGGCAGCACCGCATGAAAAACCACCTGCAGGGGCGAAGCGCCGGCGGCGCGCGCGGCCTCGACCGGCTTCGGATCGACATGCTCGATGCTTTCGGCGAAGAATTTTCCGATCATTCCCACCGAGTGAATGCCGACCGCGAGCACGCCCGGCAGCGCCCCGAAGCCGACCATGGCGACAAAGATAATGCCCATGATGAGTTCCGGGATCGACCGCAGCAGGTTCAGGAGCGCGCGTGTGGCGTGGTAGACGGCGATGTTGGGCGTGGTGTTGCGCGCCGCAAACAGCGCCAGCACCGTCGAAAGCGAGACGGCAAGCGCAGTGCCCGCGACCGACATCGCCAGCGTATCGGCGAGCGGCCTGAGCCAATGCTGATATCGCCTGAAATCCGGCGGAAACATTTCGCTGGATAATTGCCTGATGGCCGGCCAGGCGTCCGAAAAACGCCGGGGATCGAGCAGGCCGGTCAGCGCCATCGCGACGACAATCATTGCTACGACGACGAGAACAGCGGCGCCGCGTTTGAGCCGGATCGTGCCGTCGCGCGCCAGGATGGCGTCGTAGAGCGAGGAGGCGGAGGCGCTCATCCCTTGAACTTTGCCAGATCGAGTTCGAGCAGCTTGGCGGTTTCGCGCAGGATGTCGTAGGCGTGGTCGTTCGTCGCCACGAAGGCTTCCGCGCGGAACGTTTTCAGAATGTCCTTGTCGTTAAGTTCGAGGAACGCCTTCTTGATGGCGGACTTGAGCTCGGGAGCAAGGTATCCCTGCATGGTGATCGGATAGTTCGGAATGGGATCGCTTTCCGCCAGCACGATCAGTTTGTCGCCGTCGATCGAGCCTTTGGCGACCAGCGATTTGAAAATCTCCTGGCTCAGCCCGCCGGCCTGAACCTGGCCCGACTGGACCGCGCGTGCGACCGCATCATGGGCGCCGAGCAGAACATATTTGTAGTCGGTGTCGCCGATCAGCCCGTTACGCGCGAGCAACGCCCGCGGAATCAGGTGGCTGGAGGTGGAGGCGAAGTCGCCAAATCCAACCAGTTTTCCCTTGATGTCGGCGAGCGATTTCACGCCGCCATCGGTCCGCGCGATAATGACGCTCTTGTAGGTCGGCGATCCCTTCGAGACGCCGACGGCAAATGGTTCGATCTCGGGAGCCTTCGATTTGGCCAGCACGTAGGAGAGCGGGCCGAAATACGCGACCTCGATGCGCCCGAAGCGCATCGCCTCGATCATCGAGGAATAGTCGGTGGTGACGACGAGCTCGATGTCCTTGGCGAGGGTGTGCTCCAGATAGGCTTTCAACGGCGCCGCATTCTGAATGATCGTGGATGCGTTCTCGTCAGGGAGAAGCGCGACGCGCAGTCTGGCCGGGTTGGGCGCCGGTTGGGCCGAAGCGGCGCCGAAGCGAAGAGACAGGGCGCCGACCGTGGCGGCAAATAAGAAAGTTCTGCGTTCCATGATTCATCCAATCCGATGCGCTGGCGTTGTCGTTCAGGCTGCCGCCTTCCGGGAAGGAGCGGCGAGATAGATTTGATCGAGGATGCTCTGGCTCAGTTGTGAGGGCGTGCCCTCGAAGACGATGCGGCCGTTGGCGAGGCCGATCACCCGATCGGCGAACTGGCGGGCAAGATCGATCTGGTGGAGGCTGACGATCGCCGTGATGCCGTCTTCCCGGCAGATGCGGTGGAGATCGGCGAGCACGTGTTCGGCGGTTGCGGGATCGAGGCTGGCGACGGGTTCGTCGGCGAGGACGATCTGCGGCTGCTGCGCCATCGCTCTCGCGATCCCGACGCGCTGCTGCTGACCGCCTGAAAGCTGGTCTGCCCGATCAAGCGCACGGTCGATCAGGCCTACCCGTTCGAGCGATTGCAGGGCGAGCAGCCGGTCTGCCCTGGGCAGCGGAAAGAAGGATCGCAAGGTGCTGTGGGCGCTGAGCCGGCCGATCATGACGTTTTGCAGAGCGGTGAGGCGGCCGATCAGATGATGCTGCTGGAAGATCATGCCCGTGTGGGTGCGATGTTCGCGCAAAGTGCGCGCATCCCCAAAGATCGAGCCGAGGCCTTCGACCGTGACGTCGCCTTGCGTCGGCTTCACCAGCCCGTTGAGGCAACGAAGCAGCGTCGATTTGCCGGCACCGGAAGGGCCAAGCAGCACCAGAAACTGGCCTTTCGGCACCGACAGGTTGACGGGCAGTACAGCCCGCACGCCGTTTGGAAAGGTTACTGCAATGTCGTGCAATCGCAGCATCGGTGAGGTCTCGCGGCGGATCGCCTTTGGGACCGGCTGATCCAATTTTCCGAACAAAGTTCCGCTCTGTTCGATAAACCCGAATACCAACCGCGGACGACGGCCAGATGACAACGTCATCAGATCCGGTCGTCCATTGGTACAAGTTGAGGGGTGTGGAACCCGGGCTTAAGGCTTCGGCGGGTGAATGAAAGCCCAGGGGCTGACTTCGGAATCGCGCGGCACTTCGATGTCGATCAGATAGGGACCGCCGTCGGCCAGCGCCTTCTCCAGCGAGGTGCGGAAGTGATCGGGCGAGGTGACGCGCGCGGCGCCGACGCCGAAGGACTCCGCAAGCTTGACGAAATCCGGATTGACCAGGTCCGACGCCACCACCCGCCCATCGAAGCGCTCGCGCTGATCGCGGCGCACATTGCCGTAGGAATTGTTGTTGAAGACGAGTACGACGACGCCGATCTTGAATTGCACGGCGGTCGACAGTTCCTGGACGCCGAACATGAAGCCGCCGTCGCCGGTGATGGCCACCACCGGCCGGGTGGGATGCGCGATCTTGGCGCCGAGCGCAGTGGGAAAGCCTGAGCCGAGCGTGCCCTGGTAGCCCGAACTGATGAACGTCCGTGGCTCATAGACCGGAAAGCCGTACCAGGACGCGAAACCGACCTGCGATAGTTCGTCGGTGACGATCGCGTTCGGCGGCAGCACTTCGCGCAAGATGTTCAAGTATGCCATCTGCGGCTGGATGGTCTGGATCTCTTTCAACGCTGCCGCCGAGGCCTCGCGGATCGCCGTGCGCCGCGCGCTGCTTCTGGTGTAGCCGATCTTATTGACCGCAGCCGCCAGCTCCGACGTTCCCGCTTTGGCATCGGCGATAACGGCAGCATCCGGCGCGTAACGTCGCATCTCGACCGGATCGATATCGATGCGGATCGACTTCAGCCCATCGGGGCGGAACGGCCAGCGCGTCATCGCCGGCAATTCCAGCCGCGTGCCGATGCCGATCATCAGGTCGGTCGTTGGCCACAGCCGGTAGGCCGCAGCCATGGTCAGCCCGAGTTCGTGGGCGTTGGAGACGATGCCGCGGCCGCTGCGGAAGGCGACCACCGGCGCATCGATCAGCTCGGCGAGTTCAAGGATTTCATCGCCGGCGTCGATCGCGCCGGAGCCGACAAAGATCATCGGCGCCTTGCTGGCCGCGATCAGGCCTGCCGCCGATTTGATGCGATCGGGATCGGGCTGCGGCGCCGGAAAGCGATCGTAAATCTGGGGTGAGCCGACCTCGCACCTCTCCGTGAACACGTCCCAGGGCATTTCCAGGGACGCAGGGCCGCGTCGCCCCGACAGCATCTCCTGAAACGCGCGGGCGACGAGGGCAGGGGCGCTCGCCGGATATTCGATCCGATCGGCCCATTTGACGAAGGTGCGCAAGGTCGTGAGCTGGTCCGGCATTTCGTGCAGGTGGCCGCGGCCCTTGCCAAGAAAAGCCGTCGGCACCTGCCCGGTCAGGCAGAGCACCGGCTCGTTGCCGCCGAACGCCGTCAGCAGCGCCGCGCCGGCGTTCAGCACCCCCGGCCCGGGCACCACGCTGAAAACACCGGGCCTGCCGGTCGATCGCGCGTAGCCGAACGCCATGTAGCCGCAGGCCTGCTCGTGCCGCGCGCCAATCACCTTCAGTTGCGCCTGATGGAAGGCGTCGAACAGGCCGTAGATCTGCGCGCCCGGCAGACCGAATACGGTGTCGACGCCGTGCGCGACCAGACTGCTGACAATGGCTTCGCCGCCGGAGTTTAGGGGCATGTGTGGTCCCGTATCATGATGCTTCGTCGACCACGCCGTTCTCGAGCACGCCGATATTTTCGGCCTCCACCTCGATCACGTCGCCGGGCTTCAGAAAGCGCGGCGGGTCGAACCGCGCGCCCGCGCCGGTCGGGGTGCCCGTAACGATGACGTCGCCTGGCACCAGCGTCGTGAATGTCGAGATATAATTGATCAGATAGCGGAAGCCGAAGATTAGCCGCGAGGTGCGGTCGTCCTGTCGGCTCTCGCCATTGACCCGCGTGGTCAGCCTGATGTCGGCGATCTGGGATTCATCGACGTAGGGGACAAGCCACGGGCCGAGGCTGCCGGTGGAATCGAAATTCTTGCCCTGAGTGACATTGAACTTGGCGTGACGCACCCAGTCGCGGATGGTGCCCTCATTACAGAGCGTGACGGCTGCGATATGATCGAGCGCGTCGCGTTCCGCAATGTGCCGGCCGGCTTTGCCGATCACCAACGCCAGTTCGCCTTCATAGTCGAGCTGTGGCGATGCCTTCGGCCGGACCAGCGGAGCCTTGTGCCCGACGAAAGAACGTGCCGTGCGGAAGAACATGCTCGGATATTTGGGCGCGTCGGAGCCGTCTTTATATTCGGCGTTGCGGTCGGGATAGTTGACGCCGATGCAGATGATTTTGTCCGGCGCGGGAATGGGCGGTAGCCAAGTGACCGCGTCGAGCGCGTAGTCGGTCGGGTAGCGTGCTGCCTCTTCCGCAAGTCTTCGCAAGGCGCCCGCCGCGATCACCTCGCGCAAGGTCGGAAACTCCGTGCCCCAGCGCGCGGAGAGATCGACGATCCCGCGCTCCGTCACGGCGCCGTAGCCGGTGGTGCCGTTGTTGGCGGCGAATGTGGCGATACGGGATGGCGCCATGGATCCTCCAGCGATTTCGACGTCGCTCAGCCTTGGCCCGGAGTCATGCCCTTGGATTTGACGACGGCCGTGGCCTCGGGCGACATCAGAAAATCGATAAAGGCCTTGGCAGCGTCCTTGTGCTTGGTGTCGACGGCAAGCGCGGCCGGGAAAACCAGCTCCTGCTGCAGTCCCGGCGGGAACGGACCGACGATGTCGACGCCAGGCGCGGTCAGCACATTGTTCACGAACACCGCAAGCTCGGCCTGACCGGAGACCACGGCCGGCACGATTCCGGTCGGCTGATGTTGCACGATGGTCTTGGCCTTCATCGCTTCGGCAATGCCGAGCCGTTCGAACATTTTCAGAATGTAGGAGCCGGCCGCGCTCGCCGGCAGGAACGTGATGGATTTGGCCTCCAACAGCGTCTTCTTGAACGCCTCCGGCGTGCTGATATCCGGCCGCGGCGCACCTGCCTTCACCGCGACACCGTATCCGACCCGCGCAAACTGGATCGGCGGGGTGAAGTGAGCCTTGGCGGCGGCGTCATAGAAAACATCGATCGGGACCACGCCGAGATCGAACGGCTCGCCCGATGTCGCCGCCTTGATCAGGTTGGGCGTGGTGTCGAAGTCGATGACCAGCTTGTGGCCGGAGGCGCGTTCGAATTGCGGCGCGAGTTCGGTCAGCACGCTTCGCAGCGATCCTCCCGCCAGCACCTTCAACTCGGCGGCATGCGCGCCGCCGATCGCTGACACGCCGGGCGCAAGGCCCAGCATGGACGCGGCTGCGACGATCAAGGACATCTTCATGAGTTCTCCGTAGTTCGATCCGTGCTTCAATCGGCAACTGTGACATCGGCGACAAACTGTGGTTCGCGCACAGCCTGATCCGGAAAGGGCGATCCCTGCTCGAACCAGGAGCGCGGGGCAGGCGCGCCCCACAGCGTCTGGCGGCGCGGATCGTTCAGCGACCAGCGCTGAGGGGCATGGTCGTGGTCGCCGGTGAAATAATCGCTGGTGTAGAGTTCAAGGCGATGGCCGTCGGGATCGCGGACATAGAGGAAGAATGCATTCGAAATGCCGTGCCGCCCGGGGCCGCGCTCGATGTTCTTCAGATATCCGCTGGTAGCCATCACGTCGCACAGGTGCAGAATGTTCATCGCGGTCGGCACCCAATAGGCGAAGTGGTGCAGGCGAGGGCCCTTGCCGTTGGTGATGGCGAAGTCGTGAACGTTGCCTTTGCGATGCAGCCAGGCGGCCGCGATCCGCCCATTCTCGCCATCCTCTTCGGCATATTCGGTCAGGCGGAAGCCGAGCCGGGCATAGAAGTCGACCGTGTCTTGAACTTCGGCGGCGAAGACGTTGAAATGGTCGAGCCGCTGCGGATGGCAACCCTTATAAAGATCGTAGCGGCGCAGCAGGTGCGGGCGCTTGTCCATCGTCGCATAGAGCTCGATCTGAAAGCCGAACGGATCGGAAAACTGCAACGTCCGTCCCTGAAACGGCTGATCGGCGAAGGCATGTGCAATGCCATTGTCCGAGAAGAACGCCGCCGCCTTGTCGAGGTCCTCTTCATTACCGACCTTGAAGCCGAGCCGTCGGCAGGCGGGGTGCGGCGACTTGCGCAGCACCAGCGAGTGATGTTGCTGCTCCTCGCAGGCGCGCAAGTAGATGGTCGTGTTGCCGCGCTCCTCGACGTGCAGGCCGACGGCGTTCTCGTAGAATTCGCTGCTCGCCTTCAAATCCACCACATCGAGCACCACGTGGCTGCTTCGGATGATGTTGAAGGGCGGATCGAAGATGTGTTGCGGAACGGGCATCAGGAAATCTCTTGCCGGCTCGTGGGGTGGATTTGACACTCGCTGGCTGCCCAGCCCGACAACCAAGCGTCAAATGCTAAACTCCACTACAAACCTACATTTGCTGGTGGTCCTTTATCCATGGGCGGTCGCCGTCTTCAAGGCTTCATGAATGTTGTTGCGCTTCCAACTGGTTTCCTTGTCATTGATCTGCATGTCAAATGACAAAGCAAAGAGGCCATCGGCGAAAACCGGATCGAGATAGGCGGAAAGCGCACGGAAGACGTGCTCGCCCGCCGCTTTTCGGGTCTTGAGATCACGACCCTCGCCGAGCCGGAGCAGCATGTCGAGGAAGGCAAATTCCGGATTGCCGTCGCCGATCGCGTAATGCTCGCACCGCACCGCACGCACGCGGATGCCGCCAAGTGGAAAGATGCCGGTCTCGACCGCGGCCTTGCGGACGACCTCGACCACCTTTGCCATGTCGATGCGGGTATCGAGATTGGCGGAGTACTCGATCGTGAAATGCGGCATCGGAATCACCTCACTTTGGCACTGATCACGGCTGCCCGCGGACACCAGGCAGTCCCGATCGGCACCGGTTGGGTCGCCAAGGTCGCGGGCGCTGTTCGCAAAATCCGCGTGCCGGGATTTGATTAACATGTTAAGTTCTTGTCAGCAATCGACCGAAAATTTGTGCAACGCAAACGAATATTCGAATGGCAACGCCGAAAAAATCCGCCGACCGCGACGCGCCGCCCGAGCGCCGGATTCCGATGCGCGATTTTTCCAAATCGCTGCCGATGTCGCTGCTGCGCGCGCGGGAAGCCGTGATGCGGCAGTTTCGCCCCTCGTTGCGCCGTCATGGACTGACCGAGCAGCAATGGCGGATCTTGCGGGCATTGTCGGCCGTCGATGCCATCGAGGTGACGGAACTGGCCCGCAGCGCTTGCCTTCTTGGTCCCAGCCTGTCGCGGATCTTGCGCGATCTCGAGGCGCGCCAGTTGATCGAGCGCCGCGCCGCCAAGGCCGATTTGCGGCGAGGCGTCGTGTCGATTTCCCAAAAGGGATTGCGCTTGATCGAACTCGTCGCGCCCACGTCGGAATTCATTTACGCGGCCATTGCCGAGCGCTACGGCGCTCAGAAACTGGCCGAACTGCAGAATATGCTGGCCTCGCTCGAGAGCAGTCTGGCGACACTCCACGTTACCGAGGTGGCGCCTTCAGAAGACGCGCGATAGGCAACATTTACATCGTGCCGCGCAAATAGGCACCGATGATGGCCCATTGCAGGACAAGGAGATGCCATTGCGTCCCGCAGGCTTGAGCCGGCGGTCTAAATCGCTGCAATATCAATTTACTCGCGCTTCAAGACTTCGTAAGTACCAGACGGTGCGCCGCACTTTCTCGCGTGCGGCGCGATAACCAACGAGAGCCGGCAAAAAGCACGGTTCCAGGGAGGGATTGTATGAAACTGACGAGACGCGAATTCGCGGCGGGCATTACGGCGACGATTGCGGCGCCCTCTATCATCACACGCGCGAACGCGCAGGCTTCGACGATCAAGATCGGCATGTGCGCGCCCGTGACCGGGCCGGCCGCCGAGCAGGGGCTTTGGGCGCAAAACGGCGCCAAGCTCGCGCTTGCGGCGGTCAACAAGGCCGGCGGCGTTCTTGGCAAGCAGGTCGAACTCGTCATCGAGGACGATCAGACCACCAACCCGGGCGTCGTGCTCGCCTTCTCCAAACTGGCGGCACAATCCGACATCGTGGGCTTTCTCGGTTCGGTCCGCTCGACCCAGGTCCATGCGATGGCGCCGGATGTGCTCAAGCTCGGCAAGCCCGTGATGATCGGCGGCACCGATCCCACTCTCACGCATATGGGCAATCAATGGCTGTTCCGCTTTCGGCCAAATGACACCTACTCGGCGCGCGTGATCGCCGATTTCGGCGCCAACACGCTCGGCAAGAAGAAGTGGGCGATCGTGCATTCGACCGACGCGTTCGGAACGGCGGGCGGCAAGGCGTTGTCGGCGGCGCTGGAGAAAATGGGAACGCCGCCGGTGCTGGATCAGGGCTATGCGAACCAGAGCCAGGACTTCACGCCGGTCGTGCTCGCGGTGAAGCAGTCAGGCGCCGACGTGCTCGGATCCTACTTCACCTTCGAAAACGACATCGGCATTTTTGCGCGGCAGCTCAAACAGCTTGGCGTCAACATCCCCTGGGTCGGCTCGCCGTCGACCGTTGCGGTCTCCGCAACCAAGCTCGCGGGACCCGCGCTTTACGGCACCTATGGCGTCGCCGACTACGCCGAAGAGTCCAGCGAGGCGTCAAAGGCGTTCGGCAAAGCCTATCGCGAGGCCTACAAGACCGCGCCGGACCTGCAGAGCTCCTGGACTTACGACGCCGTGACCGTGCTTTCGGCCGCGATCAACAAGGCGGGCTCGACCGATCCCGGCAAGATCCGCGAGGCCATTCTCGGGCTGAAGAAATTCCCAGGCGCCGAGGGCGAATACAACTTCGACCAGAACGGTGACGGCCTGCACGGCTATAACGTCGTGCGGAACGAGAAAGGCACGATCGTTTTCGACAAGCACATCGAATTCAACGATTGATCGCTTGACGCGGCTTCCCCGGCAAAACGGGGAGGCCGCTTCTTCGTTTGCCTCCAGAGTGGCCCGCACCTTCATGGACCTCATTCTGCAACTGCTCTTTACCGGCATCGGCATCGGCGCGGTCTATGCGCTGGTCGCGCTCGGCTTCGTGTTGATCTTTCGCGCCACCAATGTGGTGAATTTCGCGCAAGGCGAGTTCTCGATGGTCGCGGCCTACCTGATGGTGGTGTTCGCAGTCGATCTCGGCTGGCCTTACTGGCTGTCGTTCCTGCTCGCGCTTGCCGGCATGGCGCTACTCGGGGTGATCTTCAATCTCGGCGTCTATTATCCGCTGCGCCATCGCACCTTTCTGCCTGTCATCATCGCAACCATCGGCGCATCGATCCTGCTCGCCAACTCGGTGCTGGCGATCTACGGGCCGCAGCCGCAGGTGCTGGAAGGCTGGTTCGATACACCAGGCATTCAGCTCGGCCCGGTCTATCTCGACAGTCAGTATCTTCTCATCATCGCGGTGACTATCGCGCTCGTGATCTTCAATTACTGGTTCTTCGAACACACGATGCTGGGCAAGAAATTGCAGGCGACCTCGCAGGACAAGGAAATGGCCTCGCTGCTCGGCATTTCCGTCTCGGCCATGATCATGATCACCTTCATCTATTCGGCGGTGCTCGGCGGGCTCGCCGGCATTCTGGTGGCGCCGGTGCTGTTCGTGTCGATCCAGATGGGCTCGACGATCGCGCTGAAAGCGTTCGCGGCGACCATCATCGGCGGCTTCGGCGATGTCGCCGGCGCGATCATCGGCGGGCTTGCGCTGGGCATCATCGAAACCTTCGGCGCGGCCTATGTTTCGGTACCTTATAAAGACGGCTTTGCCTTTCTGGTGCTGGTCGCCTTCCTGGTATTCCGGCCGCAGGGTATCTTCGGCGAACGCGTCGCGGAGAAGGCATGAGCGCACCGAGCGAAAACATGCCGATGGCGGCCGCCGCGGTGCGTGCAAGACCGCTGTGGCTGCGGCATCTGCCGTACTTTGCCGGCTGCGCCATTCTGGTCGCGCTAGCCGCGACGGTTCAGTTCGACGGCTACATTCATAACATCCTGATGCAGGCGACGACGTTCGCGATTGCGGTCTTCGGTCTCTCGGTCGTGCTCGGCCTGTGCGGCCAGATCAACCTGGCGCAGGCGGCGTTCTTCGGGCTCGGCGCCTATGCGGTCGGGCTGGGCACCGCCGACTATCATTTGAGCTACTGGCTCTGCCTTGCGGGCGGCTGCGTGATCGCGCTGCTCGCCGGCGCCTTTCTCGGCATGTCGACGCTGCGGCTCGGCGGCCATTACCTTGCGATGGTGACGATTTCGTTCCAGCAGATCGTCACGCTCGTCATGATCAACTCGATCTGGCTGACGCACGGACCCGATGGTGTGTCGCGCATCGGCCGGCCGGACCTGTTTCAATCCTCGCAGTCTTATCTGGCGTTCTGTGTCGCGATGCTGGCGCTGGTCGGTTACATCGTCTGGCATCTCGCCGACACCAGGCTTGGCCGCGCCATGCGGGCGGTACGCGACAATGAACTTGCGGCCGGCGTGGTCGGCATCGACGTGTTCCGCACCAAGGTGCTCGCATTCGCGCTGTGCGCCGTGCTCGGTGGTCTGGCGGGCGGGCTGTTCGCCGGTGGCTTCGCCTATGTCAGCCCGGATCAGTTCTCTTTTGCCGAGTCCGTCGTGTTCCTGACCATGTCGCTGCTCGGCGGCGTGGCGTCGCCGATCGGATCGGCGATCGGCACCGGCCTGTTGATCCTGATCCCGGAATGGCTGCGCTTCCTCAAGAGCGTGCCGGGGCTCTATTTAGCCATTTACGGCCTGTCGGTGATCCTGATCATCCGCTACATGCCCGATGGCATCTGGGGCTTTGTCAAACTCGCGACCGAGCGGTGGTGGCTGAAGGCGAGGGCGCTTGCGGCCGGACCTGCGCTGCAACTGGCGCCGGCAACGGTCGGCGGCAATATCGTGCTTTCCGTACGCGGCCTCTCCAAGCACTTCGGTGGCCTCAAGGCCGTCGACAATGTCGACATCGACGTCAGGCGCGGCGGCGTTCACGCGCTGATCGGGCCGAACGGTTCCGGCAAGACCACGACGCTCAACGTGCTCTCCGGCATCTACAAGGCGACCAGCGGCAAGGTGATGCTCGACGGCACCGACATTACCGATATGCCGCCGCACCAGCGCGCCGCCGCGGGCCTTGGCCGCACCTTCCAGAACATCCGCCTGTTTCGCTCGATGACGGCGCTGGAAAATGTCGTGATCGGCGCCGAGCGGCCCGGCAACACGCTGGCCGGCAAGGGCGACGATGCCGCGCTCACCGCGCGGGCGATGTCGGCCTTGACCTTCGTCGGACTAGGCCCGCGCGCCAATGAATTGATTTCGAGCTTTTCCTATGGGCACCAGCGCCTGATCGAAATCGCACGTGCGCTCGCCGCCAATCCGACATTGCTGCTGCTCGACGAGCCTGCGGCCGGATTGAACTCCAGCGAGAAGCTCGAATTGCATGCGCTACTCAAGCGCATCGCCGCCCAGGGCCTCACCATCCTGATTATCGACCACGACATGACGCTGGTCAGCGAAGCCGCGCAGCACATCACGGTCTTGAATTTCGGCAAACGCATCGCCGATGGCGAATCTTTGGCTGTGCTGCGCCATCCCGACGTCGTCTCCGCCTATCTTGGAACCGAATAATGGCGCTGCTTCAAATCAACGATCTGGTGGTGCGCTATGGCGAAATCGAAGCCTTGCGCGGCGTCTCGCTCGCGGTCGATCAAGGCCAGGTCGTGACGTTGCTCGGCGCCAATGGCGCCGGCAAATCGACGACGCTGCGGGCGATTTCCGGCCTGACAAGGCCCGCCTCCGGCGAAATCCTGTTCGACGGCAAGCCGATCGCGGGCCTTGGGCCCGAGGCGATCGTGCGGCTCGGCATCTCACACGTGCCGGAAGGGCGGCGGGTCTTTCCCGGCCTCACAGTCAAGGAAAACATCATGCTGGGCGGTTCGAACCGCCGCGCCGGCAAAGCCGAACTGTCGCGCGAGGCGGATGCCATGTTCGACCTGTTTCCGGACATCAGAAGCTTCGCCAACGCACTCGGCTGGACGCTGTCGGGCGGCCAGTTGCAGATGGTGGCGGTTGCGCGCGGTCTGATGGCCAAGCCCCGGCTGCTGCTGCTCGACGAGCCGTCGCTCGGTCTCGCGCCGGTCATCGTGCAGGCGGTGTTCCGGATCATCTCGGAAATCCGGCGCACCACCACCGTCTTGCTTGTCGAGCAGAACGCGCGCATGGGATTGTCGGTGGCCGATCACGGCTACGTCCTGGAGACGGGGCGGATCGTGCTTGGCGGCAAGCCCGACGATCTCTGGGGCAATGAAGCCATCCGCGCCGCCTATCTCGGCGGACACGCCAAAGCGAGCGCGTAAGCGCCCTGCGACTCAAGCGCCAAACCAACAAGAGCAGCGACTAAAATGGTCACGATCAAGCTTTCAAATCTCATCGACTTTGTTGCCGATGTCTTCAGCCATTCCGAATCCTCGACAGAAGAGGCGCGGCGCATCGCGACCTATCTGACCACGGCCAATCTCACCGGCCATGACAGCCACGGCGTGATCCGCGTTCCCGTCTACATTCGCTGGAAGAAGATGGGCTCGATCGTTCCGAACCAGACCGCGGAGGTCGTCGTCGATACGCCGTCACTCGCGGTGGTCGATGGCAAGTTCGGCTACGGTCAGACCGTGGCACCGGTGGCGGTGAAGATCGGCATCGAGAAATGCAAGAAGGCGGGGCTTGCCGCCGTCGCGCTGCGCAATGCCGGGCATATCGGCCGTGTCGGCGACTGGGCCGAGGCGGCTGCGGCCGAGGGGCTGGTTTCCGTGCACTTCGTCAATGCCGCCGGTTCGCTGCTGGTTGCGCCTTACGGCGGCGTCGAGAAGCGGTTGTCGACCGCGCCTTATTGCGTCGGCGTGCCGCGCGAGGGGCAGGACCCGATTATCTTGGACTTCGCCACCTCGATCGTCGCGGAAGGCAAGTGCCTGGTCGCAAGCCGCGGCGGCAAGAAGCTGCCGAAGGGCGCGCTGATCGATGCCGACGGAAGCTTAAGCGAAGATCCGCATGTGCTCTATGGGCCCTACACGCCCGACGGTCCGCGCGACCATACCAAGGGGACCGGCGCGATCCGCGCCTTCGGCGATCACAAGGGATCAGGCCTTGCGTTCATGTGCGAGCTGCTTGGCGGCGCACTGACGGGCACCGGCGCGACCGCGCCCAACCGGCGTTTCGCCAACGGCATGCTCGCCTTCTACATCGATCCGAAGGTGGTCGACCCTTCGCATTTCTTCGACGGCGAGGTCTCGCGCTATGTGGACTTTATCCGCGGCACCAAGCCGGTTGCGGCCGGCGAGCCGGTCCTGATCCCCGGCGACGTCGAGCGCAAGATGCGGGCCGAGCGAACCCAAAACGGCATTCCCCTGCCGGACGATACCTGGGCTGCCATCGTCAACACCGCCCGTGAGGTCGGGGTATCCGAGGCAAGCATCCAGCGGGCAACGCAGTAGGCAACCCAGAGCTCCGATTCCGGAGTTCGCAAATGATTGCGGCAACCTCTGATGCGAACTCCGGAATCAAAGGAGCTCTGGCAAAATATCGGTTTCTGGTGCGACTTTGAATTTGAAGTTCCTATTATGAACGTGCCGCGATACTGATAGGAACTTCAAATTCG
>NZ_DASSRP010000369.1:0-16145 GCF_035701725.1 Bradyrhizobium sp. | reverse complement strand
AGAGTCTTGATCATGATAAGGGCTTTCCATCTTCACGTGGTGAACCCTCCCTAAGGATGTTTCCAGACATCTCCTAACATCGCATCCGCACCGGAGGCGAAACACGTTAGGGGAGACGGAGTCAAACGGGCGTGAGTCGCTTTCATGTCGCCCTCACGCGGCGCTCCATTGTTCGTGATCCCTCAATGTTCGATTCTTACGGGGACTTGGAACCTTCGATCGCGGCCGCCGCGCGCGCCATCGCATCTGCCCTGGCCGTTTGGTTTCCGGGCACCGATTGCCGCTTCTCGCCGGGATCGTCGAAGTCGTGCGTCGCGCCCGGATAAAGCATCACTTTGATGTTGGTGCCGGCGCCAGTCGAGCGTTCCGCAACGTGCTGACAGATCGAAGGCGAGACCTCCTCGTCGTCGACGGCCAAAAACAGCCACAGCGGCGCGGCGCTCGTCACCGCATTTTCGAGTAGCGCCTCGCGCCCGCAGCCCGGATAGAAGACCAGCGCGGCGCGGAAGCCGTCGTTCGCTTTCTGACGGATCATCACGTTGAGCGCGGTCGACCCGCCGTTGGACCAGCCTTGCAGGAAAATGCGGTCTTTCGCGACATCGGCGCGAGCTTGCAAATAGCCGAGCGCGCCTTCCGCATCGAGCGGCCTCACGGTCAGCTCGTTGACGGCGTCGCGGTCCGGATCGCCGTGGGTGTAACGGCCGAATCCGTGCGCCTTGCCGCGCGGGCCGAAGCTGTCGGGCAATAGCGCCATTACGCCACGGGCCGCCCAGAATTCGCCCCACATCATATGCCGTTTCGACAGCGTCGCCGCGTTACATGATGAACTGGCGCCGCGCGCAACCAGTGTGCAGTCGCGGTTGACGTTGGACGAGTAGGGACCGCCACGGCCGTGCAGCAGCACGATCGCCGGGTGCGGGCCCGACGCCTTCGGCCTGAACAGATAGCCGACGATCTCGGTCTGGCCGTCACCGGTTTTGAAATAGACGGTTTCGGGCTCGGCCCGCGCGGGCATCGCCATCAGCATCGAAAACAGGAAAACGGCAACGAGGCGGGAAATCATCGGGAGCTCGTCAAATGGACTGACGATGGTGGTCGCGTCGGCTTTCGTGTTTCAATCGTCGAGTTGTCGAATATCAATTGCCGAGCTTGATGCCGGCATCCCGGATCACCTTGGCCCATTCTGGAATCTCTTTTTGGATGATGGCGGCGAACTCGGCCGGCGTGTTGCCGACCGGCTCGATGCCAAGTTCGTCAAATTTCTTGCGCACCTGCGGCAGCGCCAGCGTCTTGACCGTCTCGGCGTGCAGGCGATCGATGATGTTCTGCGGCGTGCCGGCCGGTGCGACCAGGCCGAACCAGGGCACCGCCTCAAAAGTCGGATATCCGGATTCCGCCATGGTCGGCAAATCCGGCGCAAGCGCCGAACGCTTGGTCGAGGTGATGGCGAGCGCGCGCAGCTTTCCCTGCCGCGCCAGCGGAACGACATTGACGATATTGGCGAACGACATGGTGATGCGGCCGGCCAGCAGGTCCGGCATCAGCGCCGTCGTTCCGCGATAGGGCACGGATGCGATATCGAGATGGGCCATATGCTTGAAGAGTTCGCCGGCCAGATGCTGCGAAGTGCCGACGCCGGCATGGCCGTAGGACAGCTTGCCGGGATTGGCTTTGGCGAGCGCGGCGAGATCCGCGACCGAGTTGACCGGCACGTCCGTGGGAACGGCGAGCACATTGGCCGCGATGAAGACTTGGGAGATCGGTGCGAAGTCCTTCAACGGGTCGAACGGCAGCGTCTGGTACAGGCTTGGATTGATCACCAGGGACGAGTTGCCGCCCATCAAGAGCGTGTAGCCGTCGGCGGTCGCCTTGGCGACCTGGCCGGTCGCGATGTTGCTCCCGGCGCCGGGAACGTTCTCCACGACAAAGGGCGAACCCCAGACCTCGGCAAACCGGTCGGCAAGAATGCGGGCCGCAAGGTCGGGCGCGGTGCCGGGCGTAAAGCCGACCAGGATTTTCACCGGCCGGTTTGGATAGGTGGTTTGCGCAGAAGCGGTATGCAGCACCGTCAAGCCAGCCAGCGTCGAGCCAGCCAATACAGAGAATAAGGCAGCGAACAGGGTCGCAACTGGCCGCATCATTTCCTCGTGCCCGGCGCGCTCTTCGACTTTGCGCTTGATTGGCAGTGTGGCACCGGGAACCAGCGCCTGCAACGTCGCTTGCGAAGTGTGTCGCCGCCGACGCGTCATAAAATTCACTTAATGTCCGAACGCGTCCGCCGATGCCCGCGTTGCTTTCGTTTCGAGGGAGCTCGAAATGAAAAACCTCGTTATTCTCTGCGTGCTCGCTTGCGCTGCCTTTGCCGGACCGGCTGCTGTCGCCGGCGGCGGCATGTCCTCGCATGGCGGCATGAGCATGGGATTGCATCCTGCGTCTTCTGCTTTGACTGGGATTCCCGTCACCGGCGGCGCCTTCGGCGAAAGGCCGAGTTCACCGGGCACCAACTCACTCGGCACCGCGCTTTCGACGAGCGGCATCGGCCGCCGCCAGAAGGGACCGCTGCTCGGCACCAGCCCCGCTGTCGACCGCGAAGAGGCGAGGGTGGAGAAGATGATGACATCGGTCTGCCGAGGCTGCTGAGCACCCGGCGCGAACGACGCTGATTCCCACGCGTTCAGGCAGGGCTTGCGCGCTGCAGCGCACATTCTATTTCGTTTGCATCGCATCAGGTTTTCAATCTAGAAAAAGCCGAACAGGTTCTGTTACGGCGAGCTTCGCCGCGAGCGCAAAAGTAACGAAAAACAAGCAGCGTGGCTTCAACCAATCCATCAAACACCCGCACGCTTTTATTTGCCCTGCTGGCGCTCGCCTGCGGGCACATGCTTTCGACCCTGCTGCGGACGATGCCCGCGATCAGCCTGGACCTGATGGCGGCTGATTTTGCGACATCGCCGCAAAAGCTCGCGAGCCTGATTGCGATCTATCACTTCTCGTTTGCGGCGTTTCAGATTCCGGTCGGCACGGCCATGGACCGGTTCGGCGTGCGCCCGGTCTCGCTCTGCCTGTTTTTCGGAACCATTCTGGGTGCGCTGGCGAGTGGTCTTGCCACCGGCACCGCGAGCTTTGTGTTCGCGCAATTTCTGATCGGCGTTGCGACGTCAGGCATGCTGATGTGCCCGATGACGCTCGCCGCCAAGCAGCTTCCGCCGGAGCGATTTGGCCTGTGGTCGGGCGCCATTCTCTCCGTCGGCAATACCGGCATGCTGCTGTCGGCGAGCCCGCTTGCTTTCATCGTCGAACGTTACGGCTGGCGTGGCGGCTTTTTGATTTCGGCGGCGGTCGGGGTCGTGATCGCGGTCGCGGTGTTCGCGTTGGTGCCGCGGCAACCTGCCGAACACAAGGACCAGTCGCCCGCGCTGGCGCAAATGGCCGAGGTGTTTCGCCTGGGGTTGTCGCGCCCGATGCGCGGCATCATTGCGCTCGCTCTGGTCTCGCTCGCCTCGACGCTGGTGATCAGGGGCGTGTGGGGCGGACCCTGGCTGATGGACGTCAAGGGCCTCAGCCGCATCCAGGCCGGCAATCAGCTCGGCCTGTTCACGCTATCGATGATCCTCGCGCCGATCTGCACCGGCATTCTCGATCGAAGGTTCGGCCACCCCAGGCTGATCCTCGCGACCGGGCATCTATTGGGTGCGCTGTGCCTGGCGCTGGCTTCGCTCGGCGGCCCGGACGGTTTGCTCTCCCGGCTGTTTCACGTCGCCGTCATGCCGGCAGAGTTCGATGCCGTGTTGTTTGTCGTAATGGGCTTTGTGGTCTCGACCCACACGCTGCTGTTCGGCATGACGACGCGGCTGATGGGACCTGCGATGGCGGGTCGCGCGCTGGCCGCGACCAACCTGTCGCTGTTCCTGGGCACCGCGCTGTTACAGTCCGCCACCGGCGTGGTGGCGGCGGCCTATGGCCTGCCTGACGTGATGATGTTCGTGGCGGCGGCGCTCGCCACCGGCGCACTGACATTCATCATCTACACCAAGCCGGCGCCGAAGCTGACGTTCTGACCAGGGAGCTTCCGATGAAGTGCACTTTCACCGCGTTACTCGTGATGTTGCTGACGGGCTCGGTACAGGCGGCCGAGTACATGCAGAAGACGCCATTTCAGCTATCGCGCGCGTTTTCGCCCGGCGTCGTCACGTCCGGCGGAATGACGGTCTGGGTGGCTGGCCAGACCGCGACCGAGGACGGCGAAGGCCGCAACATCGCCAACAATTTCGAAGCGCAGGTCAAACAGGTGATGGCGCAGATCGACGGCGTGTTGAAGCGCGCCGGCGGCAGTCTCGACAATGTCGTGTCCATGACGGTGTTCATCAAGGAGCCCCGCTACGGCGACAAGTTCGTGGAGATGCGCAAGGACTTCTTCAGAGGCGGCAACTATCCCGGCAGCGCGCTGATCACTGTGACCAATTTCGCCCGGCCGGGAATCGAGATCGAAATCCAGGCGGTCGGCGTGATCGGCGATAGCTGCTCGAACGACAATCCCTGCTCGGCCGAGGGCAAGGCCAAAGCGGCGCAGCAGAAATAAGGGCGGCGCAGCCCAAATGAACTTGCGCGCGCAAGGCTAGTGGCGCGCACTTCAGAAGAAAGATGCAAGGGAATGGCGGCGGAGAATTACTCCGCGGCCGTGGTTTCCGGTAGCTTGGCGCCCTTGCCGTAGCGCTGATCGATATAGTCGATCACGAGCGCCTTGAACTCGGCGGCAATCGTCGGTCCGCGCAGGGTGCGGAATTTCTTGCCATCGACGAACACCGGTGCTGCGGGCGCCTCGCCGGTCCCCGGCAACGAGATGCCGATATTGGCGTGCTTGGATTCGCCGGGGCCGTTGACGATGCAGCCCATCACCGCGACGTTGAGTTCTTCGACGCCGGGATATTGCGTCTTCCATGTCGGCATTTCGTCGCGGATGAAATCCTGGATCGAGCGCGCCAGTTCCTGGAATGTGGTCGAGGTGGTGCGTCCGCAGCCGGGGCAGGCTGCGACCAGCGGCACGAAGGTGCGGAAGCCCATGGTCTGCAACAGTTCCTGCGCCACCTGCACTTCCAGCGTGCGGTCGCCGCCGGGTTCAGGCGTCAGCGAAATGCGGATGGTATCGCCGATGCCGTCCTGCAAGAGGATGCCGAGCGCGGCCGAAGAAGCGACGATGCCCTTGGAGCCCATGCCGGCTTCGGTAAGGCCGAGGTGGATGGCGTAGTCCGAACGGCGCGCCAGTTCCTGATAGACCGCGATCAGATCCTGCACCGCGGAAACCTTCGCCGATAGGATCATCTTGTTCTTGGGCATGCCGAGTTCTTGCGCGCGGGCCGCCGAAAGCAGCGCCGACTGCACCATCGCCTCGCGCGTCACGGCGCGCGCATCGCGCGGATTGGCGGAAGCGGTGTTCTCGTCCATCAGCTTGGTGAGCAGTTCCTGATCGAGCGAGCCCCAGTTGGCGCCGATGCGCACCGGCTTGTTGTTCTTGTTGGCGATCTCGATGATGTCGGCGAACTGCGTGTCGCGCTTGTTCTTGAAGCCGACATTGCCCGGGTTGATGCGGTACTTGTCGAGCGCTTCGGCGCAGGCCGGATATTCGGCCAGCAGCTTGTGGCCGATGTAATGGAAGTCGCCGATCAAGGGCGTGTTGATGCCGCGCTTGCGCAAGCCGTCGCGGATGTGCGGCACCGCGGCGGCGGCTTCCTCGCGGTCGACCGTGATGCGCACCATCTCGGACCCGGCGCGCGAGAGCGCTGCGACCTGGGCGATGGTGCCCTCGACATCGGCGGTGTCGGTATTGGTCATCGATTGCACGACGATCGGGGCGCCGCCGCCGACGGCGACGTGGCCGACCATGACCTGGGTCGTCTTGTGTCTGGCCTTCGGGCCGGCGATGTCGTCTTGAGGCAGTTTTTCGGGCTTGTTCATGGGCGTTCAAATATCAGGTTTCGATGTCATTCAGCAACGGATCAGCGGGGATCGGAACCGCCGGGCTTGGACGGTTAACCAGAAAAAGGCCAGCAATTACAAGCAGGGCTGCAACCCCGAAGACGGGCGTTAGTGTATCATGCAGGATCAGATAGCTAGCCATGACGCCAAACAAAGGGGTGATGAAGGTAAATGCCGACAATTTGCTGGCCGAATAGGCCTTGATCAGCACCCACCACAGCAAAAACGTCAATCCGACCACCCAGACCGCCTGATAGACGACGAGCGATAGCGCGAGCGGACCTGGGAGGCGGGTCAGGGTTTCACCCGAAAGCCAGGCCGCCAGCGCCAAAATCGGGATCGAAATCGTCACCTGATAGATCAGCGCCTTTTCGGCGGGCGCGTGACGCAGCGCGGTTGCCTTCACGATCAGGGTCGTGGCAGCCCAGAGCGCGCCGCCGCTGACCAGCATCATGTCGCCCCACAATACATTGGCATCGACATTGGCCTGCGGCACGCCGATGGCAAGCGCCACGCCGACAAAACTCAAGCCGAGGCCGGCCCATTGGGTGCTGCGCAAGCGTTCGCCCAGCAGGCGGTGGGAACCGAAGGCGACGAAGAACGGCGCGGTATACATGAAGACCGCCGCGCGTGAGGCCGAAGTCAGCCCCAGGCCGTGATAGATCAGCGCGAACTCGATGCCGAAGGTCACGCCGAGCAGCAGACCGGGATAAAGCGTGCCGTCGCGCACGAAGAGCTTCACGCCGCGGAAGTAAACGATCAGCAGCAGCACCGGAAGGGCGCAGCTCGACCGGATCGTGCCTTGCAGTAGCGGCGGAATGTCCGGCAGTGCCAGCTTGACCGCGACCTGGTTGAAACCCCAGCTCAGGCACAGCATCAGCATGAGTGCGATCGCCCGCGGAGGAAGCGTGCGCTCCGCCGGAGCCAATGGAGTAGATTTGACATTCGCTAGCATCTAGCCGCGAGTCCGATAAGCGAATGTCAAATCCGAAGCTCCACTCGAATCTTTGTTTGCTGGAGGTCCTTTAATTCCAACATTCGCAAAGGTGTCCGCTGCAAAGGCAGGCGAATGTTGGAATTGGACCGCCAGTCGGCAATGTTTGTGAAGTCATCGGGAAAGACCTGTGGAGGGCTTGTCGCTCTTCTTAGTTCTGGCAATGGGCGCAAATGCCGGTGATCTCGACGACTGACATCTTCGGCGTAAAGCCGGTGGTTCGCGCCGAGACGTTGAGGCTTTGTGCGAGCGGCGCTGCCGGCACTTCACCGACCAGCCCGCAGCGCTCGCATATCAGGAATGCCACCATCGCGGCCGCATCGTGATCATGGGCGCAGGCGAGAAAGGCGTTGCGGCTTTCGATCCGGTGCACGAGGCCGTTTTCCATCAGGAAATCGAGCGCGCGATAGACCGTAATCGGGGCCGGGCGCGGCTTGGACCTGGCGAGCTCCTCGATCACTTCATAGGCGCCGAGCGGACGGTGGCTGGACAATAGCGCTTCCAAGACCTGGCGGCGGATCGGGGTGAATTTCTGGGCGCGTTTCGCACAGACCCGCTCGGCATGCCGTATCGCGTCCGCAGTGCAGCGGCCGTGATCATGACCCGGTGCCGGAAAGGTCGGTTTGGCGAGGCTCATGCCTGCAACTCTATCATCTGGGAACGCGAACCAAAATCCCGCTTCGCGGAAAATGGCCGCAGGCGGTTCCCTTCATCACGCGCCTGTGCACAGGGCGGTCCTTGAAGAATTAATAAGCAAGCTTATTATATCCAAAGCTTACGAGAGGGGCAAACCATGCGCGGTTCCGTCGACATGAACTTTCTGTTCACCCTCGGCGAATTGGCGCGGCTGGTCCGCGCTCATGCCGACAGGAAGGCGGCGCGCTACGGCATCACCCGGGCGCAGTGGGCGGTGCTCGCCAAGGTCGAGCGTTTCGAAGGCATGAAGCAGTCCGAACTCGCCGAACAGATGGAGATGCAGCCGATCACGCTGACGCGACTGGTCGACCGTCTCTGCGACCAGGGCTGGATCGAGCGCCGCGGCGACGAGACCGACCGCCGCGTCAACCGGCTCTATTTGCGCAAGGCGGCGCGGCCGCTGCTGGCGAAATTGAACGGCCTGCGTTCCGAAATCACCGCGACCGCGCTTGAGGGCATCAGCCCGGCTGATGCGAGCCGGATGCTCACCCAATTGGAGGCGATCAAGGAAAACCTCCGCAACGCCATTCAGGATCAAGAAGATGCAAGGAAGGAACAGCGCTATGGCTGATCCGGTATTGAAATTTCCGCCCGAGCAGAAGGGCAATCCGGGCCAGGCGCCGCGCGAGAAGCTCGCCGGCCGGCCGCGCCGTCGTCTGCTGGCCGCGCTGCGACGTTATCGCCGTGTCCTGCTGCTCGTGGTGCTACCGATCGTCGCCGTGATCGGCGGTGTCGCGTTCTATCTCAATGGCGGCCGTTATGTCGGCACCGACGACACCTATGTCGGCGCGCAGAAAGTTCTGATCACGCCGGACATTTCCGGCCGCATCGACAAGGTCGTGGTGAAGGAAGGCGAGCTCGTCCACAAGGGCGACGTCTTGTTCGAGATCGATCCGGTCCCGTTCCGTCTCGCCGTGGACCGCGCCAAGGCCGCGGTCGAGCAGGCCAAGACCAGCTACAGCAACCTCGTCGCCAACATCAAGATCTACGACGAGATGGCCGACCTGATGCAGAAGTCGATCGACCTGAAGCAACGCGACGTCGAGCGCAAGTCGGCGCTCGTCAAGAACAACTATGGCTCGCAGCTCGACCTCGACAATTCCACGAACTCGGCCATCACCGTGCGCGCCGAGCTTGCCTTCGTGCAGCAGCAGAAATCGAGTTCACTGACGCAACTGCTCGGCAATCCCAACCTCAAGCTGGAGGAATTCCCGCCCTATTACCAGGCACAGGCCGCGCTAGCGCAGGCCCAGCGCGATCTCGACCACACCGAGATGCGTGCGCCGATGGACGGCATCGCCACCCTCGTCGACCAGATCCAGCTTGGGCGCTTCGTCGTGGCGGGTTCGCCGGTGTTCACGATCATCGATGTCGCCAAGCCCTGGGTCGATACCAACCTGAAGGAATCAGACCTCACCCATGTCGCGGTCGGCCAACCCGTCGAAATCGACGTCGATGCCTTCCCCGATCATACGTTCAAGGGCACCGTGGGCTCGCTGTCGCCCGGCACCGGCGCGCAATTTGCAATCCTGCCGCCGCAAAACGCTACCGGCAATTTTGTCAAAGTGGTGCAGCGCGTGCCGGTGCGGGTCTACTTCGATCCGAACGATCCGATGATCAAGAAGCTGAAGGCCGGCATGAGCGCTTACGCCACCATCGACACCGGTCACAAGCGCACGCTCGCCGGTCTCTTCGGCATGCGCTCGGCCGTGGCGAAGCAGGACCAGAACTAAGGACCAGTGCGGCGAATTTGAAGTTCCTATCAGTGTCGCGGCAAGTTCGAGATAGGAACTTCAATTAGAGGCCGCACTGGAAACAACAAATTACGAGAGCTCCTTTGATTCCGAAGTTCGCATCAGAGGTCGCCGCGATCGTTTGCGAACTTCGGAATCGGAGCTCTAGTGCATGTCACCGACGGTGATCCCAGCGCCCAGCGCCGTTCCCGGATTGCGGCGGAACATGGTGACGATCTGCGCCATGACCGCCACGATCATGCAGGCGCTCGACACCACGATCGCCAACGTCGCGCTGCCTTACATGCAGGGTACGCTGTCGGCGTCGCAGGATCAGATCAACTGGGTGCTGACGTCCTATATCGTGGCCGCCGCGATCATGACCGCGCCGGTGGGCTGGATCGCCAATCGTTTCGGCCGCAAGCGCACCTTCATCATCTGCTCGGCCGGATTCACCGTCGCATCCGTGATGTGCGGGCTGGCGCAAGACATCGATCAGATGGTGCTGTTTCGCCTGCTGCAGGGCGTATTCGGCGCGGCGCTGGTGCCGCTGTCGCAAGCGGTGATGCTCGATTCCTACGCGCTGCACGAACGCGCGAAAGCGATGTCGATCTGGGGCATGGGCGTGATGATGGGCCCGATCATGGGGCCGTCATTGGGCGCGTGGCTGACCGAGACCTATTCCTGGCACTGGGTGTTCTTCGTCAACCTGCCGTTCGGCATCGTCACCGTGCTCGGCCTGATGGTCTTCATGGACGAGACCCAGCAGGATCACAACCTGCGCTTCGACTGGTTCGGTTTCGGCGCGCTGGCGATCGGGATAGGCGCGCTGCAGGTCGCGCTCGACCGCGGCGAGCAGCTCGGCTGGCTGGAGTCCAACGAGATCATCGCCGAATTCGTCGTCGCGATCGTCGGCTTCTATTACTTCTTCGCGCACTCCTTCACCACCGATCGCCCCTTCATCCAGTTCGCCCTGTTCAAGGATCGCAACTTCCTCACCGGCTGCATCTTCATGACGGTGATGGGGCTCGTGCTGTATTCGACGATGGCGCTGGCCTCGCCCTACCTGCAAAACGTCATCGGCTATCCGATCATCACCGCCGGCGTGCTGCTGGCAAGCCGCGGCTGCGGCACCTTCGTCGCCATGATGCTGGTCGGCCGGCTGATGCGCTATATCGAGGCGCGGACGCTGATCATTGCCGGCTTGAGCCTGACCGCATTGTCGCTCTATGTCATGACGGCCTGGACCGACCAGACCGGCGCGCCGGAGATCGTGACCGTCAGCATCGTCCAGGGCTTTGGCTTCGGCCTCGTCTTCGTGCCGCTGTCGACGGTGGCGTTCATGACGCTGGCGAACCACCTGCGCACCGACGGCACCTCGATGTTGACGCTGTTGCGCAATGTCGCCAGCTCGATCGGCATCTCCATCGTGATCGCGCAGCTCACCGAAGGCGGCCGGCGGATCTATGCGATCCTGTCGGAGCACATCACCCCGTTCAACCAAGCGCTGCAGATGCCTGACGTGCACAGCATGATCAATCTCGGCACCGACAAGGGCCGCGCCATGGCTGACGTCATGGTGCAGCTCCAGGCGCAGATCATCGCCTTCTCGCAGGACTACCAGCTCGTGATGTTCTTCATTCTTGGCTCGATCCCGCTCGCGCTGATGATCGGCTCGACCAAGGCCGCGTTGCGAAAACAGACCGGCGGGCCCGAGCATGCGGTGATGGAGTAGTGTTACGCGTGATCTGTGGTTCACCTCTCCCAGGGGGAGAGGTCGCATCGCCGCTGGCGATGCGACAGCATCGTCCAGTGCGATCCAGGTGAGGGGGTATTCTTTACGAGAGACCGTACCCCTCACCCCAGCCCTCTCCCAAAGGGAGAGGGAGGGCACCGCCGTAGTGGCTATTCAGTCGATCCTATCGCACATCAGACGTCGAAGAACACCGTCTCGTTGTCGCCCTGAAGGTGGATGTCGAAGTGGTAGGCGTTGCCGCTCTTCTTGGCGATCAGCGTCGCGCGGCGATCGGCCGGCACCAGCGCCAGCACAGGGTCGGCGGCGTTCGCCGCTTCGCCATCGAGGTAGATGCGGGTGTAGTTCTGCAACAGCATGCCGCGCGCAAAGATCGCAACCAGAATATGCGGCGCCTGCGCTTTGCCGCCGGGCCCGGCAACCTGCCCCGGCTTGATCGTATCGAAGGCATATTCGCCATTGGCGCCCGTGCCGCAGCGTCCGAAGCCGCGGAATTTGGTGTTCGGCAGCGCGCGATTGTCCTTGGGGTCGACGAAGCGGCCCTGGGCGTCCGCCTGCCAGATTTCCAGCATGCAGTCGGGCACCGGCTTGCCGTCGCCGTCGAACACCTGTCCCTCGATGCGGATGCGTTCGCCGGCCGCGTCCGCAGTGACGAGATTGTTCGTGAACGCATCGTTCCACTCATAACGCCCGGTCGGCGTCAGCCCGTAGGCAAAGAACGGACCGACGGTCTGTGAGGGCGTGATTCCTTCCGGCTTCTTCTCCACTATTTCGTCTCCATCGGCGTGGCGCCCTGGCCGCGCAGGACAATGTTGAAGCGGTAGCACAGCGCCCATTCGGGCTGGGTATTTTCCAGATCGAAGGAAGAAATCATCCGCGCGCGCGCCTTTTCGTCCGTGACCGAATTGAAGATCGGATCGAACGGAAACAGCGGGTCGCCTGGGAAATACATCTGTGTCACCAGCCGCGACACGAATGAATAGCCGAACACCGAGAAATGAATATGCGCCGGCCGCCACGCGTTGTGATGATTGCCCCAGGGGTAAGCGCCGGGCTTCATGGTGACGAACTTGTAATAGCCCTCGCGGTCGGTCTGCGCGCGCCCCGCGCCGGTAAAGTTCGGATCGAGCGGCGCCGGATGCTGGTCACGGACGTGGATATAGCGTCCGCAGGCGTTCGCCTGCCAGATTTCGACCAGCGCGTTGGGAACGCCGCGGCCGTCTTCGTCGAGCACATGGCCATGTACGATGATGCGCTCGCCGATCGGCTCGCCCTTGTGCTGGGTGGTGAGGTCGGCGTCGCCTGGCCGCACGGTCTCGTGGCCGTAAACCGGTCCGGTCAATTCCGACAGCGTGTGCGGCATGATGATCAGCGGCTTGGACGGGGAACGCTTCACCGTGCTCTTGTAGTCCGGCGACAGCCGCGCCGGGTGTGCCGCGAGGCTCGAGATGGGATAGGTGAGGGTCATGACTAAATTCTCCAGTAGTTCTCTGTCATTCCGGAGCGATGCGAAGCATCGAATCCGGAATCTCGAGATTCCGGGTCTGGTCCTCCGCGCAAAATTGAATATCAATTTTGTCGCTTCGGACCATCCGGAATGACGGACTGACGTCCGTCAGTTTAACTTCTCGATCGCCATCGCCACGCCCTGCCCGACGCCGACGCACATGGTGGCGAGCGCGCGCTTTCCGCCGCGCTTCTCCATACCATGCACGGCAGTGACGACCAGCCGCGCGCCGCTCATGCCGAGGGGATGGCCGAGTGCGATCGCTCCGCCATGCGGATTGACGAAATCAGCATCCTCCTTGACGCCAAGCTGGCGCAGGCAGGCTATCCCCTGGCTGGCGAAGGCTTCATTGAGCTCGATCAAATCGAAATCGCTGATCTTCAGTCCGAGCCGCTCCATCAGCTTCCTGGTCGCCGGCACCGGACCAATGCCCATGATGCGCGGCGGCACGCCGGCAGAGGCGAGGCCGAGAATGCGCGCCCGCGGCGTCAGTCCGTGCTTCTTCACGGCCGCTTCAGAGGCGAGGATCATGGCGGCGGCGCCGTCATTGACGCCTGAGGCGTTGCCGGCGGTCACGGTGCCGGGATTGCGCACGATCGGCTTGAGCTTGGCGAGACCTTCCAGCGTCGTTTCCGGGCGCGGGTGTTCGTCCTTGTCGACGCTCACGGGACCGGCCTTGCCGCCGGGGACGGTGACCGCGACGATTTCCTCGGCAAAATAGCCCGCCGCAATCGCTTTCCCGGCGCGCTGCTGCGAGCGGATCGCAAAGGCGTCCTGATCGGCGCGCGAGACCTGAAATTCCTCGGCGACGTTTTCGCCGGTTTCCGGCATCGCGTCGACGCCGTATTGCGCCTTCATCAGCGGATTGATGAAACGCCATCCGATGGTGGTGTCGAAGATCTCGGCCGAGCGCGAAAACGCCTCCGCCGCCTTGCCCATCACGAACGGCGCCCGCGTCATCGATTCCACGCCACCGGCAATCGCCAGATCGATCTCGCCGGCGCGAATGGCGCGCGCGCCAGCACCGACCGCATCCAGCCCCGAGGCGCAGAGGCGGTTGAGGGTCTGGCCGGGGACCTTGTCGGGAAGGCCTGCCAACAGCAGCGCCATCCGCGCCACATTGCGGTTGTCTTCGCCCGCCTGGTTGGCGCAGCCGAAATAGACTTCATCGACTTCCGACCAGTCGAGTTTCGGGTTCTTGGCCATCAGCGCCTTGATCGGGGTCGCCGCCAGATCGTCGGCGCGAACCTTGGCCAGCGAACCGCCGAAGCGGCCGATCGGGGTCCGGACCGCATCACATACAAATACCTCACCCATCGGCCTCTCCTTGGTGTTCTTGGTGTTCCCTGAGTTAGCGCGAGTTGTAGGAGCGGGTCTAACCGAGGTCAATTGACTGGTTTCGTGTGATCTTTGCTTTCTCGCGAGGGCGGCCATGCGGGCGGATCCGCCTGTCCGTTCCGGGGCGTGGAAAACGGGAAAAGTCGCGGCAAAGCGAATAGGATCGGCGGCCGAAATTCTGTAGGTTGCGGCGCTCATGACGATCCAGCCGACATTCCCTCCATCCGTGGAAGCGCAGGCCGCCGCCGAACCCGCGGCGCGCGTCACGCCAATGATGGAACAATACCTGGAGATCAAAGCCGCCAATCCGGGCCTCTTGCTGTTCTACCGGATGGGCGATTTCTACGAGCTGTTCTTTGAGGATGCCGAAATCGCCTCGCGCGCGCTCGGCATCATGCTGACCAAGCGCGGCAAGCATCAGGGCAACGATATTCCGATGTGCGGCGTTCCGGTGGAGCGCTCGGACGATTATCTGCACCGGCTGATCGCGCAGGGTTTTCGCGTTGCGGTCTGCGAGCAGATGGAAGATCCGGCCGCGGCCAAGGCGCGTGGCAGCAAGAGCGTGGTACGCCGCGACGTCGTGCGGCTGGTCACGCCGGGCACGCTGACCGAAGACACGCTGCTCGATGCGCGCGCCAACAACTATCTGCTCGCGGTCGCGCGGATGCGCGGCTCATCAGGCGCCGATCGCTTAGGGCTTGCCTGGATCGATATTTCGACCTCGGAATTCATCGTCACGGAATGTAGCGTCGGTGAACTCGCGGCGACCTTGGCGCGCATCAATCCGAACGAGATCATCGTCACCGATGCGCTCTATGGCGACACTGACATCGGGCCGGTCTTGCGCGAATGGCCGGCAGTAACGCCGCTCACGCGCGATGTGTTCGACAGTTCGACCGCCGAGCGGCGGCTGTGCGACTACTTCGCGGTCGCGACCATGGATGGCTTGTCGGCGATGTCGCGGCTCGAGGCGACCGCGGCGGCCGCCGCTGTCACCTATATCGACCGCACCCAGGTCGGAAAGCGTCCGCCACTCTCGCCGCCGGCGCGCGAGGCCACCGGCACCACCATGGCGATCGATCCCGCCACCCGCGCCAATCTCGAACTGACGCGCACGCTCGGCGGTGAGCGACGTGGTTCGCTGCTCGATGCGATCGATTGCACGGTCACGTCGGCGGGCTCCCGGCTTCTGGCGCAGCGGCTCGCCGCTCCGCTGACCGACAGCGCCGCGATCGCGCGTCGGCTCGATGCCATCGCCGCCTTTGTCGCCGATAGCGGCCTGCGTGAGGACCTGCGCGAGACCTTGAGCGCGGCGCCTGATCTGTCGCGCGCGCTGGCGCGACTGTCGCTCGGAAGAGGCGGCCCACGCGACCTTGCTGGTCTGCGTGACGCGATCCTGGCCGCCGACCAGGTGCTCGCGCATCTTTCGCGGATGGCCGAGCCGCCGCAGGAGGTTGCCGCGAGCATGGCGGCGCTGCGCCGGCCGTCGCGCGAGCTGGCGCGCGAATTCGAACGCGCTTTGGCCGAGCAGCTGCCGCTGTTCAAGCGCGACGGCGGCTTCGTTCGCGAAGGTTATGAGCCGGCGCTCGACGAATCCCGCAACCTGCGCGACGCCTCGCGGCTGGTCGTGGCCTCGATGCAGGCGCGCTACGCCGATGATGCCGGCGTCAAGGGCTTGAAGATCCGCCACAACAACGTGCTCGGCTATTTCGTCGAGGTCACGGCGCAGCATGGTGACAAGCTGATGTCGCCGCCGCTCAACGCCACTTTCATCCATCGCCAGACGCTGGCGGGCCAGGTGCGTTTTACCACGGCCGAACTCGGCGAGATCGAAGCCAAGATCGCCAATGCCGGCGATCGCGCGCTGGGGCTCGAGCTCGAGATCTTCGACAAGCTGTGCGCGCTGGCGGTGGCCGCAAGCGAAGATTTGCGCGCGGCGGCGCATGCCTTTGCTAGTCTCGACGTGGCGACCGCTCTGGCGAAACGCGCTGTCGACGACAACTACGTCCGGCCCGAGGTCGACGGCTCGCTGTCCTTTGCTATCGAGGGCGGCCGGCATCCGGTGGTCGAGCAGGCCTTGAAACGTGATGGCCAGCCGTTCATCGCCAATTCCTGCGACCTGTCACCAACGCCGGGACACAAGAGCGGCCA
>NZ_DASSRP010000368.1:0-4841 GCF_035701725.1 Bradyrhizobium sp. | reverse complement strand
GTTGGGATCGAGCCGTAGCGTGTCGTTCAGGTCAGACATCGCGTGGGTGATATCGCCTTTGCCCTTGTAGATCTCGGCGCGCGAGAAATAGGCGAGCGCGTAGGCGGGATCGAGGCCGATCGCCTCGTTGAGATCCGCCAGCGCACGATCGAGGTCGCCCTTGCTCTTGTAGAGATTGCCGCGCGCGGCGAGGCCCCAGGCGTTTTTCGGGTCGAGCCGCAGCGCCTCGTTGAAATCGGCAAGCGCGTGCTCGAGATCCGACTTGCTCAAGTAAACATTGCCGCGATTGAGATAGGCGGAAGCAAGGTTGCGATAGGTGCGGATCGACTCGTTGCAATCAGCCAACGCCCGCTCAGCATCCTTTTTCGCCCACCACCATCCGCAGCGGCTGCTCAAGGCGCTGGCTCGATCCTGCGATGATAATTTGGAGTCGCCGACGACGCGATCGCACGCGGCGATTCCTTCATCGGCCTTGTTGAGTTCGCCAGCGAACTTGCAGCGGTCGAGATCGGCTTGATCGGCTGCCGGCGCGGCGTTGAGCGACATCACGAGGGCGGCCAACGCGGACGCAAGCACTGAAAAACGCAATCTTTCCTCCCGTGGTTTTCGCTCGCCGCCGTCTCGACGCACGCGACTACCTACGTTGGCGGGCGCGGGTCCTGCAACATCGTTGTCCGGCCGGCTGCGCTGCGCGATTGATGGGCTCGTATTGCCACTGGGAAAGGCGTCCAAGAATCTGACGTTGAAGTGCCGCAACTTGCACAACGTTACGGCGAGAATTTCGCCTCAAGGAATTTTGAGTCACGCCCATGCCGTCAAGAGGTGGCGATAATCTCTTTTTTGAATCAAGTGCTTATAGATTTCTCTGTCTCGGGCTTGTGTGTGCACAATTTGCAACACCCTTCCGAAAAAGGTCTGTGACAAAGAGTCATTGGCCCAATTTAAATTGCCTTTTGGCCTACGAGCAGCAACTCTCGGAACAAGAAATAGGCACGTCGGATTCGTCGCGTTCGGATCACTTCCGATGACGAAGGGGCAAAGTAAAAACACGGCGGCCTAGGGTGGTTTGGCGTTTTACACGACGAGGGGACACATGAAATCGAACAGCAAGGCACTATTGGCGGCGGCGGGCTTGGCGGCTCTCGCCTTCTCGCCAGCAAACGCCTTCGAAGGCGGCGTGCAGTGGCAGCAGAAGCCGGGCATCTTCATCGGCGCCAGCGCCGGTGTTCCGCCCCCGGGCATCTACATGTTCGATCAGGTCTTCACCTACCAGACCAACGTGTCAGGTCCGCTGACGAATGCTATCGGCACCACCAAGAACGGCGTGCAGGCCGCGGTCGACATCCAGGGCTTCGTCTTCGTTCCCGGCTGGACCTTCCTCGGTGCGACGTACGACGCAGTCCTCGCCCAGCCATTCGGCATGGTGAGTGTCGGCAAGCCGCTATCCGGTCCTCCGAACCTGACCCAGATCGACCAGTTCTCGGGCGTCCACAACACCTACTTCGCCCCGGTCGAATTGAGCTGGAAACTCGGTACCAGCGGCTTTGTCGTCAAGGCCGGATTGGGCATCTTTGCGCCGACCGGCACCGTGCAAGGTGCAACCGCCGCCATGCCCGTCGGCCTGGCCTCTAGCTCGAACGGTTACGCTAACTTCGGCAACAAGTACTGGACCTTCCAGCCTGAGTTGATCCTCTCTTATCTGAAGGACGGTTGGAACCTGAGCGCCGCGATCTACGACGAGTTGAACACGGCCAACCAGCAGGATCACTATACCCAGGGTGACGTCTTCCACGTCGACTGGACCGCCACCAAGACTATCGGCAAGTGGACCTTCGGTCCGGTCGGCTACTACGCCGCCCAGGTCTCGAACGACAAGTGCTCCGACGCGGTCTGCTTGGCGCTGCATCCAGGTATCTTCGCCCCCGGCATTGGATTTATCCCGGGCACGGGTGGTATCACCGGCAACACGCAGCGTTGGCAGTTGGCCGCGGTCGGTGGTCTCGTCGAATACAACTTCGGCCCGGCAAGCTTGACGGTGTGGGCGACCCAGGAAGTGTACGCTCATGCATCGGGCGGTTCGCTGGCCCCCGTTGCTCCCACCACCGACCTGTCCTTTACCACCAAGGGCATGACGGTTTTGGCAACGCTCAGCTATCGCCTCTGGGCGCCGGAAGAGCCGGCCAAGGCACCGATGTTCCACAAGTAACATCGATAGCCTCTCTGATCTGACAAATCCCCCTTCCGGCATCAGCCGGGAGGGGGATTTCCTTTTGGGAGGTGCCGAGCGAGCGGCCTCCTTGGCTCGGTGGGCTCGACAGGCCTCTGTCAGGGCTGCGCACGCAACCGAGCCTTTCCGGCGCGGTGGACCTGAGGGGGCGGAGAGCGAGAGGACTGATCGCGCGAATGCTATTCGGCGTTGCCGCGGTGCAGATCAGCTTCGATCTGCAGCCGCGTGCCGCCGCCGAAACGGGTGCGATAGACCTGCAGGTTCTCCATGATCCGCTGCACATAGTTGCGCGTTTCCGAGAACGGGATCAGTTCAACCCAGTCGACGGCGTCGACCTTGGGATCGCGCGGATCGCCGTAACGGTCGATCCATTTCTTCACGCTGCCGCGCCCGGCATTGTAGGCCGCAAAGGTCATGATGTAGGAGCCGCGATAATCGTCGAGCAGCCCGCCGAGCTCTGCCGCTCCGAGCGCCGCGTTATAGACGGGATCTGTCTTGAGGCGGGTGAGGTCGAAATTGGCGCCGTATTTCTTGCAGACATATTTGCCGGCATCCGGCGTCACCTGCATCAGGCCATAGGCCTGGGCCGGCGATACGACGGCAGGATTGAAGGCGCTCTCCTGCCGCGCGATGGCGTAGATGATGCTCGGCTCGACCTCGGGGCCGATCGACCTGAACGGCGGAATGCCGGTGACAGGATAGGCGTAGTGATCGAACGGCAGTCCGCGATTGAGCGCAGCCTTACCCATCAGCAGCATGCCGCGGGCGTCGCTGTAGCGGGCAGCCAGTTCGCCGAGGCCAACCAGCGCGTCGGCGTCGCCGTTCTCACCCATGTCGGCAAAAATCGGCACCGCGATCTCGCTTTCGCCGAGTTCGTAAAGCAGTTGCACCGCGCGCACGATCTCCAGCCGTTCGACGGCGCGGCCGCGCGCACTCGGCACCCCGTTGAGCTCGAGCTGGGGCAGGCCGAGCTTGGCGCGAGCCAGCTGGCCGTAATAGCTGGTCGACTGTTCCGCCGCCGACGCATAGGCATTGCGGGCTTCCTGGGTACGCCCGGCAGCCTCAGCCGCGCGGCCCTGCCAATATCCGGCGCGTGCCAGGGTGGTCGGATTGACGCTGCCAACGCCGATACGCGCAAAATGCTGGGCGGCGGTCGCGGGATCATTGAGAAAGCGCAGCGCGATCCACCCCGCCGTGAACTCCTGTTCGGTCTTGTAGATGTCGCGCGAGGGCAGCGCCGCGTCGCGCGCGATCAGATACGCCGTGCGATATTCGCCGACATCGATCATCTTGCGCGCGAGCAGGCGCCGTTCGATCCACCATTCGTCCATGTTGAAGAGCCGGCCGGGGTCCTTCGGCGCGCTCAGCATCAATTGCGCGGCTTCGGGAAACTTCTCTTCGCGCCGCAGCAGCTGGATGCGGCTGAAGAGATAGCCGGGATCGCTGCGCAGCTCGCCCGGCACCGCCTCCAGCAGGGAGCGGGCGTTGCCTGCCTTGTGAAAGCCCGCGATACGGGCCTTTGCCAGCGCGACGTGGCCGCTGCCGAGGCGCTTTGCGGCACGCAGGGCAATCTCATGCTCGCTGCCGTAGAGGAAGTAGTCCATCCGCGCCTTGTGATCGCCGGGCGTGATCAAGGCCCCGAAAAGGTCGAGCGCCGTATTCTCGGTGTCTTCGGACATCGGATCGTTGCGCCAGGCGTCCCGCACCAAGCGCTCGGCATTGGCCCTGTCGCCGCGCCCGATCATGACCCGCGCCAGCGCAAACTTGCCCTTGGCCGAGATCGGCGATTCATTCTCGAACCACGACCAGACGGTCGCATCCTCGCGATGGTCATCCCAGAGCGCGGCCTCCAGGCGCCGCCGCAGGAAGGTCTGTGAAGGCCAGCTCGGATTGGCTGATATGAAGGCGCGGTACCGTTCGACGGTGGCGCCATTGTCGTCGCTGCGCAATACGATCCACTCCGCAAGTTTTCTTGCAAGCGGATCGGCGATGGTGGTTTCGGCCTGGCTCGCATCGGCCGGCTTATGCTTGCGCACGAGGTCGATAACGTTCTCCAGTGCTTCCTTGTCGCTGGCCGAGGTTGACGACGTGCTCGCCACCGCGGCGGGGACCGCAGGCTTGCGGGCGGAGACCGGCGGCAGCGCGGCGTGCTGTCGCGTGGCCGGCGCCATCGCCGCATTGGGGGGCGCTGCGGGAGGCGCTAAGGCGGTTGGCTTGTGAGCTGTCTTGCCGGATGCCTTGTCCGCAGTTTTCTCGGCCTTCTCGCTCCTGGGCACGACGCTGCGCGCGATCGGGCGCGCCTTGGGCATGGGGACGTTGTGCTTGGCCCCCGCCTGCTTCGTCGCGGTCTCTTTCTTGGCCGCCGCCTCTTTTTTGGCGTCGGGTTCCTTTGCGATGGCTTGCGCGCCGATCATGAGCGCGAGCGCGGTCGCCAGGGTCGTGGCCATGGCGGTCGAACGCAAAGCTTTGGCGCGAGAGAAACGGATCACGGCATTCCTGTGCGGCGAATCACGAGAGACCAGTAAGGCCCAGTTTATTGAATAATTGGAAAAAACGCCCGGTACGCTGGAACGGGGCACTACGGGGCGCTGTTTGCGTCACCACCACGGCAAAA
>NZ_DASSRP010000367.1:0-5223 GCF_035701725.1 Bradyrhizobium sp. | reverse complement strand
GACGGCGGACCGGCCGCAAGGCGTCGCCCTGCCCGATGACGGCATCGCCAGCTACCCCCGCCACTCCGGCAAATTCATGGTCAAACTGGTGGGCGCGTGGATGGCGATGGGATTCCGCCGCCCCGCCGTCGAAGGCGTGCCGTAAGACCGAACCGAGGCGGGCTTCACGGACGGCGCTTAGGCCGCCCGGACATCGGTGAGGAACTTCGAGACTTCGGTCTTCAACCGGCCGGAGTCGGCCGAGAGGATCTGCGCTGCCGACAGCACCTGCGAGGAAGCGGCACCGGTTTCGGCGGCGCCGCGCTGCACGTCGGTGATGTTGGACGAGACCTGCTGGGTGCCGTGCGCCGCCTGCTGGACGTTGCGCGAGATTTCCTGCGTCGCCGCGCCCTGCTCTTCCACCGCAGCCGCAATGGTCGAGGAGATTTCCGACAGCTTCTCGATGGTGTCAGAGATTTCCTTGATGGCGGTGACCGAGTCCTGGGTCGCGGCCTGAATGCCGTTGATCTGCTGGCCGATCTCGCCGGTGGCCTTGGCGGTCTGCTCGGCCAGCGCCTTGACCTCGGAGGCGACCACGGCAAAGCCGCGACCGGCCTCGCCCGCCCGCGCCGCCTCGATGGTGGCATTGAGCGCGAGCAGGTTGGTCTGGCCGGCGATGGTGTTGATCAGTTCGACGACATCGCCGATGCGCATCGCCGCCTTCGACAATTCGCCGACGCGATCCGTCGTCGAACGGGCCTGGTCGACCGCGCTGCTGGCCATCCGCGCCGATTCCTGGACCTGGCGGCTGATCTCGTTGACCGAGGACGACAGCTCCTCGGTCGCCGAGGCCACCGACTGCACGTTGGTGGAGGCTTCCTCGGAGGCCGCCGCCACGGTGGTGGAGAGTTCCTGCGCCCGCGAGGCCGTGGTCGACAAGGTGCCGGCGGAGGCTTCGAGCTGGGAGGATGCCGAAGAGACGTTGTTGACGATGTCGCCGATCATCCGCTCGAAGTCGCGGGTGATGCCGTCGACGCGGCGGCCGCGCTCGATCTTGGCTTCGGCATCCTTCGCGGCGGCCTGATCGGCGGCGCGCTTGGCGATCAGCGCCTCCTTGAAGATCTGCAAGGCATCTGCCATCTGGCCGATCTCGGTCTTTTCGCCCCGGTGCGGCACATTGGCCTCGAGCTCGCCCTTGCCGAGCGCCTGCATCGGCGCGACGATCGAGGCGATCCCGGCAGCGACGTCGCGGATGACGTAGAAACTGACCGCTGCGCCGCCAAGGATGGCAATGCCGACGATCGCCGCCAGCATCATCAGGACGGATGAATAGGTGTCTTCGGCCGCCTTGGTGTCCTGCGCCGCGCCGCGGTCGTTGAGCTCGATATCCTTGGTCAGAAGCGCGTCGGCCTCGTTGCCGGCCTTCATCAACTCCTTGTTCAGCTCCCGCGCCTCGCGCGACAGGCCGTCCTTCCTGGACTGCTCGATCATTTTCGCCGCGATCGCCTTGTATTCCTCCCAGCGCCTGGAGAAATCGGTATAGAGCGCGCGCTCTTCCGGCGAGGTGATTACCGCTTCATAGTCCTTGCGGATCTTCATGTTCTTCTGGGCCAGCGTATCCAGCGCCTTTTCGGCCCCATCCTTCTCTTCCTTGGTCTCGGCGATCATGTGCTGGCGGATGATGGCGCGGTACATGATGAGGTCGGCATGCAGATCGCCGAGCGCCTTGATGCTGGGCAGCCAGTTCTTGGCGATTTCGTTGGTGCGGTCGTTCAACGACCGCATGCTGCGGGCCGAGAGCAGGCCCATGCCGGCGAGCAGCAACAGCAGAACCGAAACCAGCGAAATGATCTTGGTGCGGATCGAGAATTTGGCGAACATGGAAGCCCCAAAGGAAAAGCAGCAAATCGGAAGCAACGTTACTGGTGAGGCAAAAAGGTTACTGAAAGCTGTCGACGCGGCGCCCTGAGGATCAGAACCGCAAGTTTCGCATATGTTTGCCCAGTTGTTGTTCACGCTGGCGCGCTGGCGCGCACCCCGACAATGACGGCTGAGCAATATCCCTGGGCACGCTTGGGTGTTTGTGCTGGGAGAACCCTGCCAAAGCTGTTAAGGCCGAAAGCACAACATCCGCCCCCGAAGCCATGCGCATGAAACTGTTGTCCAATCGCCAGCTCCGTTCCGCGAAGGTGACCTCGGTGCGCTGGCAGCGGCGCGCGATGTTCCTGATGGGCGGCGTCGCGGTCGGCGCCGCGGCGGTCGCGCTGGCGACGCTGGCCGATTGGGCGCAGGACGCGCTGGCGCTCGTTCTGGCGAAGTCGCGCTATGCCTCGCTCGTGGTCACGCCGCTCGGCTTCGCGCTCTCGGTGTTCCTCACCAACCGCTTCTTTCGCAATTCGCAAGGCAGCGGCATCCCGCAGGCGATCGCCGCGCGTCAGCTGACTGACCAAGCCGCCCGCGGCCGCCTGGTGTCGATCCGCATCGCCATCGGCAAGGTGCTGCTTACTTTGCTCGGCCTGCTCTGCGGCGCCTCGGTCGGCCGCGAGGGCCCGACGGTTCAGGTCGGCGCCTCCATCATGTTCGCGATCGGCCGGATGTCGCCGCGCCGCCAGCCGGGGCTGATTCTGGCGGGATCCGCGGCCGGGGTCGCCGCCGCCTTCAACACCCCGCTCGCCGGCATCGTGTTCGGCATCGAGGAGATGAGCCGCGCCTACGAAACCCGCGCCTCGAGCCTGATCATCGCGGCCGTGATCGCGGCCGGCCTGACCTCGCTGGCGCTGGTCGGCAACTACGACTATTTCGGCTCCAGCTCGACCATGCTGCGAAACGGCACCGACTGGCTCGCCGTGCCGCTGTGCGGCGTCGTCGGCGGGCTGGCCGGCGGGCTGTTCAGCCGCCTGATCATCGAGATGTCGCGCACGTTTGCCAATGGGCCGATGCGCGCCATCAAGCGGCACCCGGCGGTGTTCGCGCTCGCCTGCGGCCTTGCGGTTGCGCTGTGCGGGCTTGCCTCCGGCGACATGATCTACGGCACCGGCTACGCGCAGGTGAAGGCGGCGCTGGAAAGCGGCACGCCGCTGCCATGGAGTTTTGGCCCGCTGAAATTCGCCGCCACTGCGCTGTCGGCGATCAGCGGCATTCCCGGCGGCATCTTTTCGCCGTCGCTCGCCGTCGGCGCCGGCATCGGTTCCGAGATCGCGCAACTGTTCCCGCACGCCCCGCTCGGCGCCATCATGCTGCTCGGGATGGTCGCCTATTTCGCCGGCGTGGTGCAGGCGCCGATCACGGCTTTTGCGATCGTCACCGAGATGACCAACAATCACGCCATGGTGGTGCCGCTGATGGCGGCCGCGCTGATCGCGCATGCGACCTCGGGGCTGGTCTGCCCGGAAGGCATCTACCATGCGCTCGCCAGGGGTTTTCTCGACCAGAGCCGGAGCCAGCACGAGGGCACGGAGACGACAAAGCCAGCGCCAACGTCCTAACGTCGCATCGCCTGCCGCTCGACCTCCGAATTGAGCTCAGCCCCGACCAGCACGATGATCGCCGACAGCCACATCCAGGTCATCAGACCGATCGCCGCGCCGAGCGAGCCATAGGTCGCGGTGTAGTTGGCGAAGTTCGAAAGATACCAGGACAACAGGGCCGAGCCGATCAGCCACAGCACGATGGCGAACGCGGCGCCGGCGAGCAGCCAGCGCGCCTTGGGCCGCGGACGGCTGGGGCCGAAGCCGTAAAGCGCGACCAGCGCCATCAATAGCACCAGGCCCAGCACCGGCCAGCGGCCGATCTGGATCAGTTGCTCGGCGCCCTGACCGAGCCCGAGATGTTTCAGCGCGACCGGCACGCCGACAACGGCGCCGACCATGATCAAGATCGCCGCGAGACCGGCAACGGTAAAGGCCAGCGAAACCAGGTTCAGACGGACCAGCCCGCGCTTTTCCTCCACCTCGTAGGCCACGTTCAGTGCGTCGATCACGGCCTTGACGCCGGCATTGGCGCTCCAGATCGCAAATAGCAGCCCGAAGGCAAAGGCCAGACCGAGCGTGGAGTTTGCTTTCGCCAGCACGCGCGTAATCTCGTCCTGAACGATCGAGAAGGAATCGCCGGGCAGCATCACCGCGAGGCTGTGCAGGTTGCCCGAGATGGTTGCGGGATCGGCGAACAGGCCATAACTCGACACCAAAGCGGTGATCGCCGGGAAGATCGCCAGCAAGCCATAAAACACGACGCCGGCCGCAGTCGCGAGGATACGGTCGCGGCCGATCCGGTCGAAAGTACCCCGCAGGATCTCGTTGTGGCGCGAAACGATCACGGCAAGCGGATTGCCGCCACGCGCGGCCGGCAACGGCGCATTGGGATCGATGGAGGACGCGGCGGTACGCGTGACATGCCGCTGAAGGGCGAGTGTTGCGAGAACCGTGCTGGCGACAAGCGCCATGTCGCTTGCGAAGGGGTTGCGGCGGCGGCTCACCGCCGCGCTCCACGTCCGCTCGCGCCCGATCCGAAACGGCTGACCACGATCCACCCCGCGGCGACAACCGCCGCGGCGCCGATCAGGATTTGCGTGGTCAGATCAGGCCTTGCGGCGTCGTTTTCACGCAATCCCGCAACCGCGCGGGAAATCGTCGACCCCACCATCATTTGCCTCGCGGCGCGGAATTGCTCGCGCGGTTTCGGCAGCGGCGGGGTTTGCCGTTTCATCATCAGCCAGCCGGCCAACAGCAGGATCACGGCGAGCACCAACAGGCCGCCGCCCAGGATCGCAAAGGCAAGGCCCGCGCCGTAACGCGGTTCGAGAACATGAAACAGCGAGGCAAAGCCGACCGCGATCGCGCCGAACACCGCCAGCACGCCACCGGCCATCAATGCCACCGCGATGCCATAGCCCGCGGCAAGCTTGACCGCCCAGGTCTTCAGATCGGCGGCATAAGATCCGAGCAGCGCGGAGATGCCGCGCCGCCTTGCTCTGGCGAAAGCGTTCATGGTGCATCCGGTCCTTGTTCGATCAACAAGCCGGACAGATGGGCATCGTTCCCTTGAGCCTTGCGCTTTCGCTTTCTGCGTTCAGGACTCCGCCTCTTCCATCATCAGGATGAAGCCGGTCAGCGCCGCGCCGACGCCAAACATCAAGACCACGGTGCCGACGAAGGTTACCATCGTGGTCTTTGGATCGGGACTGACATTGATCAGCGCAAGGACGCCGAAGAACGGCGTGTCGGTCAGGACCAGCGCAAAGACGAG
>NZ_DASSRP010000366.1:0-7544 GCF_035701725.1 Bradyrhizobium sp. | reverse complement strand
CCCTTGAGGTCATCGATCGAATTCAGATGGCTCGACTTCTTGGAGATGAAGCGGGTCGCGGTAAGAAAGTGGGTGTTGGTGAACGCGACCTGCTTCAACCGGTCGGGGTTGTTGGTGGTCGAGCCGCATTCGAGGTCGATGGTGCCGTTGGCAAGGAGGGGAATCCGCCCCGACGAAGTCACCGGATTGAATTCAACGGTGAGCTTGTCGAGCTTCAATTCCTTCTTCACGGCCTCGACGATCTTCAGACAGATGTCGATGGCGAAACCGATCGGCTTCTGGTTGTCGTCGAGGTAGGAGAACGGAATAGAGGAATCACGATAGCCGATATTGATGACGCCGGTGTCCTTGATTTTCTTCAGCGTACCGTTGAGATCTTCAGCATTGGCTGCGCCCGCCAACAGAGCGGTGGCGGTGGCAGTCGCAAACGCGACGATGCGCAGGCATCTCGTCCCCATCTCTCTCACCCCAGTCACATCAGACACGGCAATCCTCATCGAAATCTGCATTGACCTGTCACGGTCGGCTTATGCACCGGCTTCATGCAAGGACCGGGCCGCCCCGACCTGCTGCGACCTTACATGACTTTATACGCATCGGGATCGGAGGAGTCGGACGGCATGGCAAATTCGTGCCTGAGCTCGGCTCCCATCGGCACATTCAAATTCAAGCCTTTCGGCGGAATTTTCTGCATGAACCACTTTTCGTAGAGCTTGGGCCCTTCAGCGCTCTGGTAGAGCGCGGCCGTCGCATCATCCACCACCTTCTTGAACGCGGGATCGTCCTTTCGCAGCATGATGCCGCACGGCTCGGGCTTGGAGAACGCATCGGATGAGATCGCGTAACTTTCCGGATTTTTCGACCCCACCGCGAAAGCGGCGAGCAGAATGTCGTCCATCACAAAGGCGGCCGCGCGGTCGTTCTCGACCATCAGGAACGCCTCGGCATGATCCTTGGCGTGAATGACATTGATGTCGAGATTGCGCGCCGCGTTGGTCTCGATCAGCTGCTTGATATTGCTGGTGCCGGAGGTCGCGACCACCGACTTGCCTCTCAGATCCTCGATCTTGTCGAGCTTATTGGCCTTCTTCGAGATGAAACGCGTCGCCGTGAGGAAATGCGTGTAGCTGAAGGTGATCTGCCGCTGCCGCTCCGGATTGTTGGTGGTCGACCCACATTCGAGGTCGATGGTGCCGTTGGCGAGCAGCGGAATCCGAGTCGACGACGATACCGGAACCAGCTCGATCGCGAGCTGGTCAAGCTTCAGCTCCCTCTTCACCGCATCGACGATGGCGTAGCAGATGTCCATCGCGTAGCCGATCGGCTTCTGGTTGTCGTCGAGGTAAGAGAACGGAATCGACGAGTCCCGAAAGCCGAGCGAAATCGAACCCGTCTCCCTGATCTTCTTCAGCGTGCCGGAGAGCGGCTCGGCCCGCGCCGGCGCGGCGCTCAAGACTGCCTGCGCGGCGAACAAGGCCGCCGAGAAAGCAAATCCCGTGCTGCGCATACGCCACATATGATGTCCCCCGGTCAGACGCATCGTCGGCAAAAAGCGCGTGGCCGTTCTTCCGAACAGCCTGCCCCGGGGGCTCAGCCCCGAAGGCCATGCGCCACCGATGTTCGCCTCACATCGTCTTGTAGGAGTCCGGATCGGGCGAATCCGAGGGATGGGCGAATTCGTACTTGAGCTCCGGCCCGAGCGGCACGTTCAGGGTAAGGCCCTTCGGCGGAATCTTTTCCATGAACCACTTGGTGTAGATCTTGGCGCCCTCGCCGCTCTGATAGAGCGCAGCGGTCGCGGCATCGACCACCTTCTTGAAAGGCACATCGTCTTTGCGCACCATGATGCCGTAGGGCTCCGGCTTGGAGAACGCATCGGTCGAAATGACGTAAGCGCTCGGGTCCTTCGAGCTTGCGACGAGGCTCGCCAGCAGAATGTCGTCCATCACGAAGGCGACCGCGCGATCGCTTTCCACCATCAGGAATGCCTCTGCATGGTCCTTGGCCGGGATGATGTTGATGCCGAGACTGCGCGCGGCATTGGCTTCGTTGAGCTGCTTGATGTTGGTGGTGCCGGAGGTCGAGACCACCGACTTGCCTTTCAGGTCGTCGATCGACTTGATGTTGTTTGCCTTCTTCGAAACATAGCGGCTCGCGGTGAGGAAGTGGGTGTTGGTGAACCAGACCTGCTTCTGCCGCTCGGCGTTGTTGGTGGTCGATCCGCATTCGAGGTCAACGGTGCCGTTGGCCATCAGCGGGATACGGGTGGCCGACGTCACCGGGTTGAGCTTGACCTCGAGCTTGTCGAGCTTGAGCTCCTTCTTCACGGCATCGACGATCTTGTAGCAGATGTCCATGGCGTAGCCCACGGGCTTCTGGTTGTCGTCGAGGTAAGAGAACGGGATCGAGGAGTCGCGATAGCCGAGCGTGATTGCGCCGGTGTCCTTGATGTTCTTCAGCGTCCCGGTCAGTTCCTGCGCCGTCGCCGGGCATGCCGCCAGCGCAACAGCAATTGCTGCGCCTGCAATAAGCGTCCGCTTCATGAAAATACTCCCTGTTATACGACCTCAACCCGTGGCGGCCCGGCCAAAGACCGGCGCCTTTACCCCACCTTATGGTCTGAACGGCAGTCGCTCGCAAGCCGACCTTTGAGGAATGAGGCGCCATGCGCCACTCCGCCACGGCCGCCGGCCCGGCCCCCCTAGCGCGGGGCGGCCGACGTTGCGTGGATGGTTAATAGCGTGCCCAGGCTCAAGATGGCGACCGCCGTCAGGTAATAGCCGGGCGCCAGATCACCGATCAGGGCGAAGCCGCCGAGCCAGGTCATGGTGGCCGGCCCCATGCCGCCGAACAGCATGACGCCGATATTATAGCCTAGCCCGAGCCCGGTCGCCCGCGTCGCCGGCGGCAGCAGTTCCGCCATCAGCGCCGCGAGCGGGCCGTAATACAGTGCCTTCAGCGTCGACAGCGAAAATACAACGAAGACGATCACGGCCGGCGTCGGATCTTTCGTGATCAGCAGGAACATCGGAAACACCGACAGCAAGAGCAGGATGTTGGCCGTGATCATATGCCGGGTACGACCGATCCGGTCGGAAATCATTCCGGCAAACGGTGTCAACAGCGTCACCATGATGCCGCCGACAAAGGTCGCGGTAAAACCGACATTCGGCGGCAAATGGAAGTTTTTGACGACATAGGTCGGCATGTAGATGATGAGGTAGTTGACCGCGGTCGAGATCGCGAGCGCGCCGATGCCCATCAGCACGCGCGACTTCTGATTGAGCAGGATCTCCTTCACCGGCGAGCCGTCGGCGGCCGGTGGCGCGGTGGCATCTTCCAGATGATTGCGGATGTAGATGCCGATCGGGCCGATCAACACGCCGAACAGAAATGGAATCCGCCAGCCCCAGGCGTTGAGATCGTCAGGCGCCATCCAGCCGGTGAGGACAACGCCGAAGGTGGAGGCCAGCAGATTGCTGAGGCCTTGGCTGGCAAATTGCCAGCTTGCGATGAACCCGCGCCGGTCGGGCCGGTGCTCGACGAGGAATGCGGTCGAACTGCCGAACTCGCCGCCGGCCGAAAATCCCTGCACCAGGCGCGCCAGCAGGACCGCGATCGGCGCCAGAACGCCGATCGTGGCAAAGGTCGGCATCACGGCCACCGCAAGCGTGCCGAGCGTCATCAGCACGATGGAAATCAAGAGCGAGGCCTTGCGGCCATGACGGTCCGCATAAGCGCCGAGCACGAGGCCGCCGATGGGGCGGGCGAGATAGGCAAGTCCGAAGGTGCCGAACGTCAGAAGCAGCGACGTGGTCTGGTCATCGTTCGGAAAGAAAGCTTTCGATACATAGACCGCGAAATAGCCGTAGATCGTGATGTCGTACCACTCGAGGGCATTGCCGACCGAAGTCGCCACGATCAGCCGCGTGATGCTCTTTTCCCGGCGCGCCTGCGCGCTTTGCGTCAAGTCGGCCGGCGTCGAAACGGTCATGCGGCATCCCTCGCCTTCAAAGCGGCGCTTTCAATTCGCCCAGATCCCAGAACAGGCCGGCCATGATGCCGAGCGCTTCCTCCGTCACCGACAACAGAATGTGCTCGTCCGGCGCGTGCTGCGAACAGCCGGGATAGGAATGCGGCACCCACAGTGTCGGCAGCTTGAGAATGTCGGTGAAGACGTCGTTGGGCAGCGAGCCGCCGAAGTTTGGCAGCACCGCCGGCGGCTTACCCGTGGTCTTGCGAATCGATTCCGCGGTCCATTTGATCCAGGGGCTGTCGAAATCGGTGCGGGAAGCCGCGAAGCGCTGGGTCGCCGAAACCTCGACCATGGGAAAGCCGCGGGCATCCAGATGCGCGCGGATCACCTCGGCGATATTGTCGACCCTGGTGCCGACCACAAAGCGCAATTGCAGCACAGCCGAGGCACGGCCAGGAATGGCGTTGGCCGGCTTTTCGATATTGCCCGACGACATCGCCAGCACTTCCAGCGTATTCCACGCGTAAAGCCGCTCGGCCGCCGACAATCCGTCCTCACCCCAGTTTTCCGACAACGCCGGCTCATCTGCGGTCGGCTTGACCTCGACATCGGCGAGCGCAGCGCGGATCTGGTTCGACAGACGCGGCGGCTTCAATTGTTCGAGCTGCAAGCGGCCATGGCTGTCGACGAGGCTTGCGATGGCATTGGCCAGAATGGTCGCGGGATTGGCGAGCACGCCGCCCCAATTGCCGGAGTGATGGCCGCCTTCGCGCAAGGATACATCGAGATGAATGCGGATGCCGCCGCGGCAGCCAAGGAATAGCGTCGGCCGTTCGGCCGAAAGCCGCGGGCCATCGGAAGCCAGCAACAGATCCGCTTTCAATTCATCGCGCAGGCTCTCGCACACCTCGGGCAAATCCGGCGAGCCGATTTCCTCGCCGGTCTCGATGATGAACTTGGCGTTAAATCCAAGCTTGCCGCCGCGCACTGCGCGCACCGCCGCCATCGCCGCCATGTTGATACTATGTTGGCCCTTGTTGTCGGCGGTGCCGCGGCCATAGACGCGGTTGCCCACGTGCGTGGTGCGCCAGGGGTCGAGATTGTCCCGCCACCCGCCCACCATGCCGTCGACCACATCGCCATGGCCGTAGATCAAGACGGTCGGCGCGGACGGGTTCTCGCGATATTCGGCGAGCAGGTAGGGGCCTTTTTGTGCCGGAGACTCGATCAGCCGGGTCGCAAAATCCATGCCCGCGAAAGCTGGCTGAAGCGCGTCAGTCAGATAGGCCCGCAGCGCGTCGCGCTTTTCCGGATTTTGGCTTTCGGTTTGATAGGCCACTCGTCGGTCGAGTTCGGACAAAAATTCTCCCGAATGCAGCATGGCGTGGGCTCGGGTGACGGCATCGGCTCTGGTCATGGCAATTTTATTCGCAGTTTGCGGGATTGGATCGGAGCACGTTAGCGGGACAGCTCCCGGGCTGGAAGCTCTTTGCTTATCGGAGTGGGAATGCGACAATTCAAGTAACCGGCCGGCCTATCGGCGGCCAGAACCATAAAAAAATGGGAGCGCTCCATGAAAGCCATCTTCCGCCTTGCTGCGATCAGCGTCTTATTTGCCGGTTCCGCCTTCGCTTTGACCGGCGAGCGCATGCCGGAAATGACGCTCGAACAGATGACGCCGGCCCAGCGCCCCATTGCGGAAGCGATCATGAATGGACCGCGCGGCCGGATGAGCGGACCCTTCAACGCCTGGCTGCGCAGCCCGGTGCTGGCGGACCGACTGCAGAAAGTCGGCGAATATGTCCGCTTCAATACCTCGCTCGATAAGCGCATCAACGAGATGGCGATCCTGATGACGGCGCAGGCCTGGGGCGCGCAATATGAATGGTACGCCCATGCCCCGCTGGCGATCAAAGCCGGCCTCGACCCCGCAATTGTCAAGGCGATCGGCGCCGGCCAGAAGCCCGCCAACATGAAAGACGATGAGGCGATCGTCTGGGAATTCACCTCCCAGCTCCGCCGCGACCACAGCGTCGATGATGCCGTTTATTCCAAGGCGCTCGAAAAATTTGGCGAGCAAGGCATCGTCGATCTGATCGCCGTCAACGGCTATTATGACGTGGTCTCGATGACGCTCAACGTCGCGCATGTGAAGCCGCCGGCGGAAGCCGAGATGCCGTTCAAGCAGGCCGGCCAATAGCTTCTCTCTCGTGATCGCGCATGCCTGCATGGGCTTACGCGATCACGCTGCCTCGAAAGTCACCCGCATGAAGAAAGAAATCCGGCTCAACGCGTTTGCGATGAATTGCGTCGCGCATCAATCGCCGGGGTTATGGACGCACCCGCGCGACCGCACCGCCGAGTACAACCGCCTGCCCTATTGGCTTGACCTCGCCAGGACGCTGGAGCGCGGGCGGTTCGACGGCCTGTTTCTTGCCGACGTACTTGGGGTCTACGACGTGTTCGGCGGCAATCACGAGGCGGCGGTGCGCACGGCCGCACAGACGCCCGTCAACGATCCGATGCTGGTGATCCCGCCGATGGCAGCGGTCACCGAACATCTCGGCTTCGGCGTGACTTCCAATCTCTCCTACGAACCGCCCTATACGTTCGCCCGCAGGATGTCGACGCTCGATCACCTCACCGAAGGACGCGTCGGATGGAATGTCGTCACCGGATATCTCGACAGCGCCGCGAAAGGCGCCGGCAAGGACAAGCAGACCGGGCACGACGACCGCTACGACATTGCCGACGAATATATGGAGGTCGTCTACAAGCTCTGGGAAGGCAGCTGGGAGCATGACGCGGCGATGCGCGATCGAGTACGCGGCATCTTTGCCGACCCCAAGAAGGTTCATCGCGTCCGTCACGAGGGAAAGAACTATCGTCTCGACGCCATTCATCTTTGCGAGCCGTCACCACAACGAACGCCCGTGCTCTACCAGGCCGGGACCTCGCCGCGCGGGCGTCAGTTCGCGGCCCAGCACGCCGAATGCGTTTTCATGTCGGGACCCTCGGCGAAAGTCATCGCCCCACGCGTCGCCGGCATTCGCGAACTCGCCGCTCAAGCCGGGCGCAATCCCGCCGAGATCCTGATGTTCTCGATGTTCACCGTGATCCTCGGCGAGACCGAAGCCAAGGCGAAAGCGAAATACGAGGAGTATCGCAGCCACGTGGACCCGGAGGGCGCGCTGGTCTTGATGTCCGGCTGGACCGGCGTCGATTTCTCGGCCTACGACCTCGACCAGCAGGTGCGGCATGTCGAAAATGATGCGGGCCGTTCGGCGATGGACAACATCACCCGCGCCGACCCCGATCGCGTCTGGACCGTGCGCGAAGTCGCCCAGCATGTCGGGATCGGCGGTATCGGCCCCGTGGTGGTCGGCACGCCGGAGCAGGCGGCTGACGCGATCGAAGCCTGGTTCGATCAGACCGACGTCGACGGGCTCAACATGCCCTTTGCGGTCTCACCCGGCGATTTCGAAGACATCACGGAAATGCTGGTGCCGGAGCTGACGCGGCGCGGCCGCTACAAGAAGCAATATCGGCCCGGCACGTTGCGGGAGAA
>NZ_DASSRP010000365.1:0-2169 GCF_035701725.1 Bradyrhizobium sp. | reverse complement strand
GGCGATGGTCTCTTGTACTGCTTCGCCGCGAACTGACGCGCTGGAACGCTTCGCCTCTTCCCGTTTGCGGGAAGAGGTGGGGCTGCCCCGACACGGCCCAGGCGGCAAACGGGCCGACACCTGCCTTCGTCATTGCCGAATCCTATATCTGTAATTTCCAGATTGTGCCGAGCGGGCCATGTGCTCTGGTGGGCATGATCTCCTCCAATCCGCCGAGGACGGGACGCGGATATGCCAATCGAAACCGAGCGCCTGGTCGTCGGGACCAGGCATTGCCTGGAGCTGCGTGTCGACGATCGTCTGATCGTGCCGGCGCTCTCGCGCGTTTTCACGGGCTTCGGCGATATGCCGCCGGTCTTTGCGACGGCGTTCATGGTGGGATTCATCGAGTGGGCCTGCATCGAATTGCTGCGAACGGCCTTGCCGCCGGATTTCCAGACTGTCGGTACACACATCGACGTCAGTCACATGGCGCCGACGACACCTGGAATGATGGTGAGGGCCGAGGTCGAGCTGATCTCGATCGAGGGGAGAAACCTCGGCTTTCGCGTTCGGTGCCGGGACGAGGCCGGGCTGATCGGCGAGGGAGTTCATCAGCGCGCGATTGTGGCTTCGGCCAAATTCCTCAAGCGCGTCCTGGCAAAAGGGGACAAGGGCCATGTTTGAGGGATTCGCGGCGCGAAAGATCAGTGTCGGCGACGTCGAGATTTCGTGCGTCATCGGCGGATCAGGCCCGCCTCTGCTGCTGCTTCACGGTTTTCCTCAAAACAAGGCGATGTGGGCCCGCGTGGCGCCGAGACTGGCCGAGGCCCATACCGTCGTTTGCGCCGACCTGAGAGGATATGGCGACTCGTCCAAGCCCCGCTGCCTCCCGGACAAATCGAATTATTCCTTTCGAACCATGGCGCGCGACCAGCTCGATCTGATGCGCTCGCTTGGCTTCGAGCGGTTTCATCTGGTCGGGCATGATCGCGGCGGCCGCACCGGACACCGGCTGGCCCTCGATCATCCGGATGCCGTCGTCAGCCTCACCGTGATGGACATCGTGCCGACCTATGCCATGTTCATGGATACCAACCGCAAGGTGGCCGGCTCCTATTGGCACTGGTACTTCCTCTCCCAGCCCGATCCGTTTCCCGAACGGCTGATCGGCAACGATCCGGACTTCTTTTACGAAACCTGCCTGGTCGGATGGGGCGCGACCAAAATTACCGACTTCGACCAGGAGATGCTTGCCGATTATCGCCGCTCCTGGCGCGATCCTGCGATGATTCATGGTTCGTGTTCGGATTATCGCGCCGCGGCTTCGATCGATCTCGAGCACGATGCCGCGGACATTGATCGGCTGGTCGATTGTCCGGCACTGGTTTTCTACGGCTCCACGGGGCAAATGGCCCGGCTCTTCGATATCCCCCGGGAATGGCGCAAGCGCCTCAGCAACGCGCAAGATGCCGCGCTTCCTGGCGGGCACTTCTTTGTCGATCAATATCCGTCGGAAGTGACGAAGATACTGCGCGATTTCCTCGGCGCGGTGTGATCTCGCCCATGGTTGCGCCGAAACCGGAGCCGGCTGAGGACACGACAACCGCTGCGGCCAAAGCGCTGGTGTCAGGTTCGACCGGCTCGGCGGCGCTTTCAACTTCCAGACGCCAAGCATAGACTTCCTCGAGTGGAGTGGATTTGACATTCGCCACGACCTGGTCGCGAGTCCGGGAGCGAATGTCAAATCCTGAACTCCACCAGAACCTGTATTTGCGAGTGGTCCTTTTGATTCTAACATTCGCAGGAGTGGCTACCGAGACGGGATGCGAATGTTAGAATCGGACCACTAGGCGCTCCGCTCACCGCGGCGCAACAAAAAACAATGCAAAGGGAGAGAACGATGCAGCCATCCGGCACGACGGCCCTGCTTGCGGGCGCGGTAACGGTGTTTCTCGGCAGTGCGGCTCACGCGCAATCGGCAGACCCGATCAAGATCGGCGTGATCGCCGAGGTGCAATCGATCGCGGGCGCGGCAACGCCCGGCGGCGCGCAGATCGCCGCTGACGAGATCAACGCCAAGGGCGGCGTGCTCGGGCGCAAGATCGAGATCGTGACCTATGACAACAAGAGTTCGTCGGCGGATTCGGTGCGCGCCTTTCAGCGCGCGGTCAGCGAGGACAAGGTCTC
>NZ_DASSRP010000364.1:0-43298 GCF_035701725.1 Bradyrhizobium sp. | reverse complement strand
TCTCCTCGCAGCACGTTAGATGGCACCGATCTATTTTCCGGGCCATGACGACATCGCTGATGTCACGACATGTTGCGTGTCAGCTAAGTCAGGCACCGCCGATCAATGCATCGACAAAGGTCGCAGCCGACTCCTTCAGTTGCTTGCGGCTATATCCGGCGCGCTCCATCACCGCCAACCCGCGCGTGAATGTCACGACGACGCGCGCGAGACGATTGGCTTCCGGCAAAGCCGGACCATCGGGCGCAGCATTGATTGCCTTGCCGACGGCCCGCTCGAGCTCGCCGAGCAGGTGTTGCACACGGCCGCGCACGGCTTCGCTCGCGATCCCCGCATTGAGTGCGGTGCGCGTGGTCAGGCAGCCGCGCGGCGGCGAGCCGCCGGTCATATTGACGATGGCGCTGTCGAGGAAATTCCGCAGTCTGGTGGCCACGTCGCCATTGGCCAGCAGGTTTTCGACCGAGGCCAGGAAATCGGCCGCATATCGGTCGAAGGCACGCAGGAAGATCGCTTCCTTGTCGCCATAGGCGTTGTACAAGCTGCCGCGTTGCACGCCGGTTGCCTCGGCAAGGTCCTGCATCGTCGCCTCGCCCAGCCCCTTGCGCCAGAACACGTTCAGCGCCAGCGCGATCACTTCCTGCTCGTCAAACTGACGCACGCCGACCATTTGGCTCACCCTTCTCCGCTCCAGCCATTATCGTCATTCTTGACACCAACGTCAAGTTTGACATTATCGTCAATAATGACACGGCTGATCAGGAGGCGCCATGACTTACCGTTTCGACCCCGATCGCATCTACCGGATGCCGACGCATTTCGGACCGGCGCCCGGCCCGCGCCAGATGCCTGACGGCGTCGCGGCGGATCCGAAGAAAAGCCCGCGCCGGCTTTCCGTCGCCGCAAGTTTCCTGACCGACGGCGCGCGGCTCGAGCGGCATTTGCCTGAAGGTTTTACGCTTGCGGGCGAGCCTGTCGTCACGGTCGAATGTCACCACATGACCGAGATCGACTGGCTGGCGGGGCGCGGCTACAGCATGATCTGGGTGAGTTGGCCGGCGAGCTTTCGCGGGCGGCAGGACCGCGCAAGCGGCCGCTTTCTTGCCGTGGTCTGGGAAAATCTGGCCGATCCCATCATCACCGGACGATGCGAGATCGGTCACCCCAAGCTTTACGCTGAGATATCGGAGCCGCGCACCTGCGATGGCGTACAAATCTGCAACGCCGGCTGGATGGGTTTTCGCTTTCTCGACATCGGCGTGTCGGACTTGCGCGACGCACCGCCGGCGGCCAAGGCGCCCGCCGATGGCACGCTGATGCTCAAATATGTGCCGCGCACCGGCACGTGGGGCGAGAGCGAATTGCAGCAGGTCACGTTGTCGCCGCCGGCCGACCCGGACCTGACGATCGAACGGCAGCAGAGCGGCACCGGCAGCGTGCGGTTTCACACGGCGACATGGTCGGATCTTCCGACCATGTATCATGTCGTCAATGCGCTTGCCGAATTGCCGGTGATCGAGCCACGCGGCGGATCGCTGACCATGTCCCGTGGCGGCAAGACCTATCGGGATCAGCGCGTACTGGTTTGAAGGTGCGGCCGATCGGCAACTGCCGCCGTGGGACGCGATCTCTCAAAGCTTCCAAGTGAGATCAGAATCAATTAACGGTTGTTTCGACGCATTCATATTGAAGTGCCCGATGAATCGCCACGAGCGCAGGGCCGCTGCCAAGGGCTCCAAGACCGCCCAGACCAGCTCGGCGGCAGCGACGCCGGCCGCACTCCATGAGGCCGGTCTTCGGCACTTGACTGCGGGCAACCTGCTCGAAGCCCAGGTCTGCTGCCAGAAGGCACTCGCGCTCGATGCGGAACACGCCGACACGCTGCACCTGACCGGGCTGCTCGCGCTGCAGTCGAAGCAGTACGATCACGCGGTCGAATGGATATCGCGCGCGATCCGCAAGCAGCCCAAGACGGATTATCTGACCAGCCTTGGCACTGCGCTTCAGAAACAGGGACGGCGGGACGACGCCATCGCGATCTTCGAGAAGGCAACCCAGCTCAAGCCAGACGATGCCGCCCTCTGGGGAAATCTCGGCAAGGCGCTGGCGGAGATGGGACGCCCGGAGCGCGCGCTCCAGAGCTGTCAACGCGCGCTCGCGCTCAAACCGGATCACTGGGGCGCCGCCGACCAATGCGCGACGATCCTGCTTGTCCTCGGGCGGGCGGAAGAAGCCCTGGCCTACATCGATCTTTGCGACAGCATAAGGCCCAACCGCGCTCCGACGCTGCAGAAGCGCGCCGCCGTGCTGTTTGGTCTCAACAAATTCAACGAAGGCCTGGCCGAAATCGAGCGCGCTTATGCGCTCGATCCCGCCAATGCCGAAATCTGCAACAATGTCGGGGTATTCCTCCGGCGGCTCGGCCGCGAGGAAGAGGCGCTGGCCTTTTTCGACAAGGCGCTTGCGATCCACCCGAATTTCGTCGGCGCGCTGCACAACAAGGCGTTCGCGCTGGCTCAGTTGCAGCGCTTCGCCGAAGCCATCGCCGTCTACGACGCGATCAAGGCGATCGAGCCCGACAACGCCGAAGCCGACATGTATGCCGCGCTCCTGCATCTATTGACCGGGAATTTAGAGCGTGGCTGGGCCGGCCGCGAAGCGCGGTCGAGGATTGCGAAACTCCAGATCACCCATTTCAACTCCCAGCAGCCGAGATGGCTCGGGCAGGAGCGCCTCGACGGCAAGACCATTGTTCTGCACACCGAGGAAGGGCTCGGCGATTCCATTCAATTCGCTCGCTACGCCCCGATGGTGGCCGCGCTTGGCGCGCGCGTCATTCTCGTCGTTCAGGATGCGTTGTGCCCGCTGCTGTCGGGGATGGACGGCATTTCGCAATGTCTGCCGACGTCAGCCACCGCGTTACCGGCATTCGACTACTATTGTCCCTTGTCCAGCCTGCCGCTCGCCTTTGCGACGAGCCTTGATACGATACCTGCAGCGAGGGCGTATCTGTCGGCGCCGTCCGACAGCCGGCGGATCTGGGAAGAGCGCCTCGGCCCACACGAGAAGCTGCGCGTCGGCCTGGTCTGGTCCGGCAATCCCGCGCACCTCAACGACTACAACAGGTCGATCCCCCTGAGTAAGCTTGCGACGATTCTCGATGTCGATGCGAGCTTCCTGAGCCTGCAGAAGGACCCGCGACCCGCGGACAGAGCAACGCTGCTCACGCGGCCGGAAATCATCGACCACACCGACCACCTCACCGATTTTGCCGAGACTGCGGCCCTGATTTCGTGCCTCGACCTTGTCGTTACGATCGACAGCAGCGTCGCGCATCTTGCGGGGGCTCTGGGCTGTCCGACCTGGATCCTGCTGCCCTATACGCCCGATTGGCGCTGGCTGCTCGACCGCGACGACAGCCCCTGGTATCCGAGCGTGCGCCTGTTTCGTCAGGACCAGACGCGCGACTATGCCAGCGTCGTCGCGCGGGTCAGGCGTGAGCTGATGGCATTGATCTCTGCAAGGCCGTGAGCGCGCTCACGCCACCTTTGTGGTTTCCTTGATCGAGGACTTGTAGCGCTGAAGCGCGAACGCCTTGTCGCTGGAAACGATCAGCGCTTCCAGGATGCGCGAAATCGTCTGGAAGTCTTCGCGGCTGAGCGGGCCAAACTCGACGTCGTTGATCTCCCGCTGATAGGGCGCGAGCTTGCGGAGCAGCGCCTTGCCCTTTTCAGTGATCGCGAGCGAAATCCGGCGACGGTCGACGCTGTCCTGGGTCTTCTCGATCAGGCCAAGGGTCTGCAACTTGCTGGTCACCGTGGTGACGAACGCGCCGCTCATGTGCAGGTGATCGGCGATGGTCTTGACGTTGACATCGCCGTCGAGCCCGAGATGCCCGATCGAGATCAGGATGGTGTATTCGACACCGGCAAGCCCGACCTGCCGCGCATGACCATCGCGGATGCTTTCATGCCGCGCCATGAAAGCGAAGATGTTGTGCACGAGCTTGCGAAAGTCGCGGTCGGTGCCGTCGTTGAGAAGCTCGGGCCGGGTCACGGTCAGCGGCAGACCGCCACGCGCGGTGTTCGGCTCGGTGCGGCGCGGCGTCTGACCTCGCTCGGCTTTGGCTTTTTGGCGCGACACGGGCGTTCTCCGTTTTGAAGAAGAATCAGTTCAAAAGGTCCAGGCGATGGATCATGTGACCACCGGCAGGATGTCGATATCGTAAGCATGCTTGAGCGTGCGGTGCAGGACGGGATCTTCCAGCTCGACCTCGAACCGGCTCGACGGGCGAATGCCGCCGATCGCAGCCAGCGTGCCGCAGAACATGATCGTGCCGTCCGAAAGAGCCGCGCCATAGCGCGCGATCAGATCGCCGGGCGTGCGCATGCCGGCAAGCGTGCCTTCCTGATAGATGACGCGGCGGCCGTCGATGGTGGCAAACGCGCGCAGCCGCAACTGATCCCAATGCGGAGTGACATCGTCGAGCAGCCAGAGCTCGCGCCCCACGGGTTTGCCACAAAGCTGTTTGGAGAGCGCGATCCCCATGGTTTCCGCCTTGCGGTCGGTGTGATCGGAGCCGACCGTCAGCCACAGTCTGCCGCCATGCGCAACCACCACCGGCTCGGCCTCGCCCGAAGTGTCGGGCCCGAGCACCTGAAGCCGCTCCGCCTGTGTTACGTTGAGCGTGCTGTTGCGATAGAATACCGGCACGGAAGACGACCGCGGCACGCCGATGGCGGCAAGCTCCTCGATGTGATGGCGCAACGCCGCCTCGTCGCGGCCGGTCCAGCCGGCCACGATCAGGTTCGCGACCTTGAAGCCGATCCGCTGCCCCTCGCTTTGCCGGGGCGCTGTGTGGAATTCGAGCATGCCTTCCATGTCTCCGCAAAAAACTTTGAAAACTAGCTAAGTTATGGAGTATATAACCCAAGGCTGCCCCGGAGACCAGCATGGACCCCCATAAATTCCGCAATGCCCTTGGCAAGTTTCCGACCGGCGTGATCGTGGCCACCGCGCGCATGCAATCCGGCGAACTGATCGGAATGACCATGAGCTCGTTCAATTCGGTCTCGCTCGATCCGCCGCTGATTCTGTTCAGCATTCATCGCAAGGCGCAGAGCTTTGCCGCCTGGCAGTCGATCGCGCACTACGCGGTCAACGTGCTCAATGAGGATCAGGAACAGGTGTCCAACCAGTTCGCGCGGCCGGGTAGCAACAAATGGGAAGGACTGACGATCCTCACCGGCAACAACGGCGCGCCGATGCTGCCGAACGCCGCTGTCGTGTTCGAATGCGCGCATCACGCCCGCTATGATGGCGGCGATCACGAGATCTTCGTCGGCCGCGTCGAGGCGCTGCACGAGCACGCCTTCACCGCCCAGCGCCCCCTCGTATTCTTCGAGGGCCGCTATCGCCAGCTTGCCAGCGCCGCGAACGCCCACACCCCGCCGCCGGAAGCGGAATTGCTGCACGGCTGGTGAGAATTTCTCGACGACAACCAAGGGAACGACCGTTATGGCGATCAACAAGGAACACAAGGAATTTCACGCGCTCGACATGTCGAGCGGCTGGGAGACGCCGGCCGGCTATCCCGCCGGCATTCAGCAGAAGATTCTCTCCGGCGCGCTCGACGAGACCAACAAGCGCGGCTCGCGCTCGCGCCTTCTGCGTTTCGCGCCGGGCGTCTACACCACCAAGCCGTTCGTGCATGACTATTGGGAAGAAGTGTACCTCGTCTCCGGCGATCTCACGGTCGGCAACGACGAACAGGGCAATGGCGGCGAATCCTTTGCGCCGAACACCTACGCCTCACGGCCGCCCGGCGCCTGGCACGGCCCGTTCAAGTCCGAAAAAGGCTGCCTGCTGTTCGAAATCCACTATTTCGACCCGGCGTGAACGCCACAAAGTCATTGCCGGCTTAGCCGTCGAAGTACGGCTATGCCCGGCCATGACGAATGGTGACAGTCGCCGCTCAATGCGCCGCGGCGGCAAAATCCTGCATCACGGTTGATTTCGCCACGCGCGCCTTGCGCGTGGTGGCGGGCGTGTTGCGGCTGCGGCCGACAAAGCGCGGCACGCCCGCGGTGACCACCGCGCCGATCGCGGCGATGTCGCCGTGCTTGATGGCATCAAGCGCATGATCCTGCGTGCCGCCATCGGGCGCATCGAGCAGCACGATGTCGGCCACATGGCCGGCTTTCAGGAAGCCAGCGTCCAGCCGATAGACTTTCGCGTTGTTGCCGCTCGCCGCGCAGATCGCCTGCTCCGGCGTCATCGCGGTCAAGCTCGCAAGATGCGCCATGGTGTAGAGAATGCCGAGCGGCATGATGCCGCTCCCGGTCGGCGTATCGGTCGCGATGATGAAGCGGTCGAACGCGTTCAATTCCAGCGCGAGCTTGCCGCATAGCAACGTGGTGCGCAGGTTGCCGGCGGTGCAGACCTGCAGCGCAATCTCGCTTTCGCGAATCACGCGCTCGAAATCGCGATCCGGCATCGCGGTCGGACCGCCATTGATGTGGAACGAGACGTGCGGATGGATCTTCAACAGATGATCGCCGGTGATCGCGCCGGACCCGGGAATCGATGAACCGCCGGTGTGGCAGGTGGTGATCAGGCCCGCCGCCTTGGCGCCCGCCACCAGCGGCGCGTAGTCATATGCGGTCTTCACCGCGCCGAAGCCGGCCTTGGCAAGGCCGATACCTTTCTTGGCGAGTTCGACGAAGTCTTCGTCCTTCAAGCCGGGCTCGAGGATGACCGAGCCCGCGATCACCCGCATGCCGCCCGGGCGATAGTCGGCGAAGCAGCGCTGCGCCGCAACCGCGAGCGCCTTGACGCCTTCCACATCGCGCGGCCGGCCCGGCACATGCACCTCGGACGCCGAGATCGATGTGGTGACCCCGCCATGCAGATAGCTTTCGAGATAGCCGACCGTGCGCTGGCGCGGCGTGTAGTCACCGAAGGTGATGTGCACATGGGAATCGATCAGGCCGGGAATCGCGGTCATGCCGCCGGCGTCGATCACCACGTCGCAGGCCTCGACCGCGGCGGCGCTCGCCGTACCGACGCTGACGAACTTGCCATCGTGCGCGATCACGGTGTCTCCTCCAACGAACGGGGCACGCCAGTCGCCGGAAACGATGGTGCGGAGGTTGGTGATCGCGACTTTCATGCGCCTTCTCCGCGGTGTGTCAGTGCTTTACCCCACCAAGCTCGTCGCTCAGACTATACGAAGCCATCAGGCTTTCCACCATCGCGGTCGCGCCGTTCCAGTCATAGGTGCGGAAGCTGTGTCCGGCGGTGACGAAACGGGCGCCGGCATAGAACATCTCGTACTGCTGGTGGCGCGAGCCGAATTCGGAACCCACCGCATCCCAGCATGCCTTCAGGAATTTCACCTTGTCCTCAGGCGCGAGGTTTGCCGCGCGCTGCGTGGTATGGATGATCTTGTTGAGCACGGGATCGCCGAAATCCTTGATCGAGGACGGCAGCATGATCATGGCGCCGCCGGAGAGTTCGCGGATCGCGTTGACGAACTGGGGATAGAGGTCCTGCGTCAGGACCTGCGCCGAGTACATCATGTGCTTGTTCGGCACCCAGTACTCGCCGACTTTCGAGCCGCTCGCTTCCATGCCCGACAGCATCGCCTCCACCATGCTCGATTGCGCGGCCATGTAGCCGAGCTTCTCGCTCACGGAAGGAATGTTGGTGGTGCCGATCGCCTCGGTCAGCCGACGGGCAAGGCCCGCAAGGAAACGGATCTTCACCGAGAGGCGGATCTGCGCCTGGTAGTTCTGGTACGAATGGCCCCAGGTCTCATGGAATTGCTGCCGGCACACATCGGTGTCGCGGTAGACGAACAGGCGATCCCACGGCACTTTCACGTCATCGAAATAGACCAGCGCGTCGTTCTCATCGAAGCGCGACGACAACGGATTGTCGAACACCGACACCGCGGAAGCTTCGTAGGACTTGCGCGACAGCACGCGGATGCCCTTGGTGTTCATCGGCAGCGCACAGGAAAAGGCAAGATCCTCCTCGCCCGGCTTCAGCGGCTGCAAATTGGCCACCAGTATCTCGTTCGCCATGATCGAGGAGGTCCCCAGCATCTTGGCGCCGCGAATGGTGATGCCGGTGGAATCCTCGTCGACGATGCGCGCGACAAGGTCCGAGACCTGATCGCCCCAGCTCTTGGCGCGCTCGGCCTGCGGATTGATGATCACGTAAGTGAGGAACAGGTCGCTCTTGGTGGCGTAGTCGACATAGTCTTCCAGCGCCTTGGCGCGCTGCGGCCCGTGCTTGCGGAAGACCTCGATGCCCATGCGCTGGCCGATCAGGGCCGAGGCGACGTGATCGGGCGAGCGGCCCATGAAGCCGTAATGCACGCGTGACCAGGCCTGCAGCGCCTTGCGCCGCGTCACCATCTCGTCATAGCTCTTTGGCATCTGCCATGCGCGGTTGACGCGGCGGTTGGAGCCTTCAGGCATGAAGGTCATCAGTTCGAGATTTTCAGGCCTCGCCTGGTAATCGTACAGCGCCGCCGAGGACGCAATCGCGTTCCGGAACGCCGGATGCGTGGTGACGTCCTCAACCAGCGCGCCGTCGATGTAGACCGTTCGTCCGTCGCGCAAGGAGGCGATGTGCTCCGCACCTGTCTTTGCAACCGTCATGTTCCGCTCCACCTGAGGTTTGTTCTCTGCCGCGCCAGCCGGCGCACCGGCCGTCAGCCCGTCAAGTCAGCCCGTCCTGGCCCTTGATCTCGGATGCGGCGAGGCCGCCGACGCGATGGTTCGGCCGGCCGCGCGTGGCGTACACCGCAATGATCGCGATCTCGTTCGGCTGCGGGGCATCCGGCAGCATCACAGTCATGCCATCGTAATGCGAGCGCACATAGAGCGCATCCTTGTGCGCCAGGGGAATATCGATCGTCGCGCCCGGCGCGGCGCGCTTGGTCATCGAGGAGATCCAGGCCTTTCCGCCGCCGATCGCCTCGCGCATGACATTGCCGAACACGGTGGTGAGCATGGCGTTGCCGTGCTCCTGCCCGCCATTGCTGCCGACCACGGCGGCCTTGCCGTAACTGACTGCCTGATCCGGCGCCAACAGCCGCACAGCAATTGCGCAGATCTCGCGGCCCAGCGCTTCGCTGGCGCGCGTCAGCGGCGAAAGATCCTGCACGAAGCGGCCGGCATAGGGATTGTCGATGATGGCGACCGCGGCGGCCTTGCGCAGCGACGGCACGGTGTCGCGGCCGTCGGCCACGCGCGTCTCGTCCAGGAAGGTCAGCACGCGCTTGATTCTTATAATGTCGATGCCGGTTTCGGCCATCGCTCGCCCTCCCTCGCGCTCAACTATATTCGATAATTACATAACTAACGAAGCTTTTCAAGCTCGCTTTCCGATGCTAGCTTCCCGCAAGTAAGGCCTGAGGGGAAGCTGCTTGGGCGGACCTCTTTGGCGCAGCGTTCGCGTTGAGAAGCGCGACGAACGGGGAGATTTCCGCAAATGACGTCTGGATTGATCAGAGTGCTTTGTGCCGCGGGACTCACGGCGGCACTGTCGGGAGCGATCGCAAGCGGCGGGGCTTACGCCGCCGACAAGGAAATCGTGCTCGGCGCGATCGTGCCCTCGAGCGGCCCCTTTGCCGAATGGGGCCGCACCAATACCGCGACGCTGCAAATGCTGGAGAAGCAGGTCAACGACGCCGGCGGCATCAACGGCGCGAAACTCCGCATCGTGATTCTCGATGACGCGACCAAGCCCGCGCAAGCCACCAACAACCTTCGCAAGCTCGCCGGCGACGATCACGTGCTGGCGGTTGCCGGTCCCCTCACCTCGAGCGCCGCGGAAGTCACCTTCCCGGTCGCCAATGAAATGAAGGTGGTCGCTACCTCGCAGGCTTCGTCAAAGCCCGGCGTCGCCAAGCTCAACCGTCCCTGGGCGTTCCGCAACACCATCGACGAAGGCGTGCTCGGCCGCACCACGGTGCCGTATTACAAGCAGGCTTTCAACATCAAGAACGTCGCGATCATTTTCGACGCCAAGGACGCAACGGCGGCGACCGTCGGCAGCAAGATCATGCCGGTGCTGATGAAGGACAATGGCATCGAGGTACTCAACGCCAACGATCCGCTCTCTTTCAACACCGGCGATCTCGACGTCAGCGCACAGGTGACCAAGATCAAGGCGCTCAATCCTGATGGCGTCGTCGTCAGCGCCGACTACAGCCAGGCGGTCACCGTGCTGCGCGAGATGAAACGGCAGGGCGTGATCAAGCCGGTGGTCGGCGCGACGCAATTGATTTCTTCGGCGATCCTCAAGGCCGCGCCCGAAATCCCGATCGTAGCGCCCGCGACGTTCTATGCTTCCATGCCCGGCGACAAGCCGCAGGCTTTCGTGAAGGAACTGACGCCGATCCTGCGCAAGATTTCCGGCCTGCCGGCCGAGATCGAGCCGTCGATGTACGACGCCAACATCTACGAGATCGGCAGCATCTATATCGAGGCCATCAAGAAGGCCGGCGTCACCGGCAAGCCGGAAGACCTCGAGGCCGACCGCACCAAGATTCGCGACTACATGGCCAAGCTGTCGGGCTTCGCCGGTCTCGGCGGCCCGATCGCGTTCAACGAGGACGGCGACGCGATCAAGGCCTTCTATATCGTCCAGGGTCAGAACGGCGCATGGCAGTCCAAGGTGCGCGGCTGCAGCGCGCCCGACGGCAAGCAGGGGTGCTGAATTCGACAACGTGAGTGAAGCGGCGGTGCAGCCACGCTTGTCATGCCCGGGCTCGTCCCGGGCATCCACGCCTTACCGAGGATCACGGCAACCAAAGACGTGGATGGCCGGGTCAAGCCCGGCCATGACGGAGCGAAATAACTAGAGCCACCCGTGGCCATCACCTTCTAGCTACAACATTCCTCCACAGGGACGCCTAGGTGCTGATCCAGCAATTCGTGAACGGTCTGACGTTAGGGGCGGTCTACACGCTGATCGCGCTGTCCTTCTCGCTGGTGATGGGCATTCTCGGCGTCCTCAACCTCGCGATCGCCGAACTTTTCATGCTCGGCGGTTATTTCGGTTTCGCCGTGGTGATGGCGCAATTGCCGCTTCCGGTGGCGCTTGTCGCAGGCATGATCGGCGCAGCCCTGGTGGCTGCGATCGTCGAGCGCATCGGCTATCAACCGTTTCGCGCCGCGCCCGTCGTGACCCCGATGCTTTCGACGCTCGGCTTCTCCATCATCCTGCAAAACGTCGCAACCAATGTCTGGGGCTCCGATCCGCTGCAACTTTCCGACGAGGTGCTGAGCGGGCGCTTCAACATCGGCCCGGTCAGCGTCAGCGCGATCCAGCTCACGGTGCTCGGCGTCACGGTTGTTCTCGTGGCGCTATTGGCGTTTTTGGTCCAGCGCACATCGATCGGCCGGGCGCTGCGCGCGGTCGCGGAAAACCGCGATGTCGCGCGGCTACTTGGCGTACCCGCCGGTCGCGTTACGCTGATCGCCTTCATGCTGTCGGGTTCGCTCGCCGGGGCAGCCGGGGTTTTGATCGGCGTGCACTATGCGGCGATCACGCCCTACATCGGCGTCGAGATCGGGTTGAAGGCGATCGCGGTGATGGTGATCGGCGGTACCACGCGGATCTGGGGTGCGCTGATCGCCGGCCCCTTGATGGGGGTGGTGGAAGTGATGACGGTTGCTTACGGAGGTTCGCAGATCCGCGACTTCGTCGTCTACGGCTTCATGATCGCGATCCTGCTGCTGCGGCCGCAAGGCCTGCTCGGCGGCGGACGCAGCGATCAGGGCCAAAGGGTCTGACCATGTCGATGTATTATGCGGGACTGCTCTCCGACATCGGCATTCTCCTGTTAGGGGCGCTCAGCGTCTACATCATCCTCGCCACCGGACAGCTCTCGCTCGGCAATGCCGGCTTCATGGGCATCGGCGCCTATCTCACCTCCTGGCTGACGGTCGCCGCCGGGCTGCCGGTTACCGCGGCGCTTGTCATCGCGGCGGTGGTGTCCGGCGCGATCGGCGTCGCCGTGGGCTTTCCGGCGCTGCGCCTCAAGGGCATTTATCTTGCGATGGCAACCCTCGGCTTCGGCGAGATGGTGCGGAGTTTCTTTCTGAATTTTTCTGCGATGGGCGGCCCGGAAGGTTTTCACGGCATGCGCCATGTCTCGACCGGCTATATCTGGACTTGGGCGCTCGTCGTGCTCGCCATCGTCATGCTGATCGAGTCATCGCCGATCTGGCTCGAAATCCGCGCGGTGCGCGACGACGAGACCGCCGCCGGCCTCGTCGGGCTCAACGCCACCGAGATCAAGGTCGGCGCCTTTGGCTGCGGCGCCGCCGTCGCCGCAATCGCCGGCGGACTGTTTGCACATCATCACGTCTATATCGAGCCCGGCAACTTCTCGTTCGAGCGCTCGATCGATTTCGTGCTCGCCGTCATTCTCGGCGGCTCGACGGTGGCGCCGGGCGCGCTGGCCGGCGCGGTCCTGCTCGTCGTGCTGCCCGAATATCTGCGTTTCCTTGCCGACTGGCGCTTTGCCGCCTTTGGCGCGCTGCTGATCGGCATGCTGCTGGTGCGGCGCCAGGGCCTGCTCGACCGCGCACTGTTGCGCTTTGCGCTTCCAAGGCCGCGCCCATGACCTTGATCACGCCGCCTCGCCTGAAACTCGATCGCGTCACCAAGACCTTCGGCGGCGTGCATGCGCTGAGCGATCTTTCGCTGGAGGTCGCGCCCGGCCAGATCGTCGGCGTGATCGGCCCGAATGGCGCCGGCAAGACCACGACCTTCAACGTCATCACCGGAGCCTACCGCGCGACCTCGGGCACCGTGCTACTCGATGGCCATGCCGTCACCCTGGAGCCGTCGCACAAAATCGCGCGCGCCGGGATCATGCGGACCTTCCAGAACATCCGCCTGTTCTCCGACATGACGGTATGGGAGCATCTGCTGGTGGCGCAGCCGCACACCGGCGCTTTCGCGCGACGCCTGCTGCCGATGCGGTTTTCCAACCGCCACGTGATCGAGCGCGCCGAAGAAGTGCTCGAGTTCTTCGGTCTCGGTGAGGTGCGCAACCGCCTGGCGCGCTCACTGCCTTACGGTTTGCAGCGCAAAGTGGAGATGGCGCGCGCGGTCACGGCCCGGCCGAAACTCTTGCTGCTCGACGAACCCGTTGCCGGCATGAACCACGACGAGGCCGAGACCATCCGCACGCTGATGCTGCGGTTGCGCGAGGGGGGCTTGAGCATTCTCTTGATCGAACACGACATGGCATTCGTCATGAACCTTTGCGATCACCTCTACGTGCTCGACTTCGGCGTCTTGATCGCGCAAGGCAAGCCCGACGAAGTCAGGACCAACCCGGCGGTGCTCGACGCTTATCTTGGGCAGGCGGCATGATGTCAGTCGGCACGATGCTCAGCGTTCGCGACCTCATGGTGCGTTACGGGGCGATCCAGGCGGTTCGCGGCATCGACCTCGAGATCGCGCAAGGCGAGATCGTCGCGTTGATTGGCGCCAACGGCGCCGGCAAGACCACCGTTGCCCGCGCCATCGCTGGGCTGCTGCCCTATCGCGGCGAGATTGCGTTCGAAGGTGAGGTGCTGAAGCCGAACAGCGCCGAGCGCAACTTGAGGCGCGGTATCGCACTCGTTCCCGAAGGCCGCGGCATCCTCGGCACCATGACGGTGCAGGACAATCTGCTGATGGGTCTTTATACACGCAGCGACAAGGCGCAGGCGACGAAAGATCTTGCCGCACTGCTGGAGCGCTTTTCGATTCTCGCCGAACGCCGTCACCTGCTTGCGAGCCTGATGAGCGGCGGCGAACAGCAGATGCTGGCGATCGCCCGCGCGCTGCTGTCGAAGCCGAAACTCCTGCTGCTCGACGAGCCCTCGCTCGGGCTCGCGCCGAAAATGACCGATGCGGTGTTCGCGATGATAAGGGACCTGCGGCGCGAGGGGCTGACCGTGCTCTTGGTCGAGCAGAAGGCGCGCCAGACGCTGAAGATCGCCGACCGTGCCTATCTGATGGAGACCGGCCGCGTAATCACGTCGGGCCCGGCGAAGGCATTGATCGACGATCCCGTGGTGTCAGAAACATTCTTGGGCGGCCGCGCCGCCGGCCATGCCGGATAGCGGCTACCGTCACCGCAAAGCTTCGGTTACGGTGAAGATGAGGCGAGTGGAGCGGATTTCATGGCGGGTATTTTCGGCAAGCAAGCCGCGGCTGCGGCCTTATTCGGGTGTTCTTTGATATCGGCCTTCATCATATCGACCTTCGAGGCGCTTGCCGCCGAGCTGAAAGTCATGAGCACGGTGGCGCTGACGCCCGCGCTCGACGAGCTCAAGCTTGGCTTCGAGAGCAACGGCAATCGCCTGACGATCGTGTACAGCACGATCGCGGAATTGAAGAAGCGCATCGACGCCGGCGAAACCGCCGACGTGATCATGCTGTCGCGACCGGTCCTCGACGAACTGGCACGCCAGGGCAAAGTGACCGAGGGCAGCATCGTCAACATCGGCATGTCCTATGTCGCGGTCGGCGTGCGCGCCGGCGCGCCGTTACCCGATATCTCGACCGCGGAAAAGCTGAAGGCGGCATTGCTCGCCACCAGATCGATCTCCTATGCCGACCCGGCCAAGGGCGGCGCCAGCGGCGTCTATATCGCCAAGGTGATCGACCGTCTCGGCATCGCTGAAGAGATGAAGCCGAAGACGACCCTGGTGCCGAACGCGCAAGCCGGCGAGCTCGTCGCGCGCGGCGAGGTCGAAATGGGCGTGGCCCAGGCGTCCGAGATCGCCGCCGTCCCGGGCACGCAAGTCGTGGGTCCGCTCCCTGGCGATCTCAACAGCAGCATCATCTTTGCAATCGGCGCGGGATCGACGAGCCAGAGTCCGTCGGCCGCCAAGGCGCTGATCGAGCTGATGACCAGCCCGGCCGCGTTAGACGTGATGAAGTCAAAGGGCATGGATCCGCCCTAGCATTTTCAAGCGAAGCCTGCCCCTCGGACTTGACGCCTTCGCTCAAGCTTCGGCGCCTCAGTGAGACCACTGACTCGTGAAGGCTTGGCGGAGAGACCCCCGAAGGCGGGGCGCGGCTTAGGCCAGGACAAGGGCAAATAATCGGCCCACCCGAGCGCCGCCCCCGGCTCGAGCCTTTCAGGGTCAAGAAATCTTCGAATTTACTTTCGGGTCATGTTGTTTTCGCGCGAATTCGGGGATAGGCTTTCGAAAAATAAAAAAAATCGCAACCTCTGGGGGAGGAATCAATGCGCTTCGCAGAGCGATCAGCGTCGACTTCGCGCCGTCAGGTCCTCAAGGCAGCGGCTACGGGGGCTTTGGCTTCTATAGTCGGAGTTCAGCGCGGGCAAGCTGCCACCAAGAGCTTGACCCTCATCCACGAGAGCTCCTTCATCAAAACCTTTGACGGCTACTTCCAGAACACGCTGGCCCCGGCTTACCAGAAGCTCACCGGCGTCAAGGTCGACTACGAGTTGGCGAGCGTCGGCAGCATGCAGACCCGTGTTACGACCGTCGCCGAGACCGGGAGCGGCGCGGATCTCACGCTCAATTTCTTCAATTGGCCCTTCCTTTACGACCAGAAGTACCTCGACGTGAGCGACATCGCTGAGGACGTCGGCAAGCAGCAGGGCGGCTGGTACGAGTCGGCCAAGGAGGCGTGCGTCGTCAACGGCAAATGGAAAGCCGTTCCCTTCGGCAATGTCGGGCAGCTCATGAACTGGCGCATCGACTGGTTCAAAGAGGTCGGCTTCGAGAAGTTTCCGGACACCTGGGATGAATTGCTTGAGGCCGGCACGAAGCTCAAAGCCAAGGGGCACCCGTTCGGCTTCGAACTCGGCCACGGCTTCGGCGATAACCACGGCTGGTTGTACCCGTTACTGTGGTCGTTTGGCGGCCATGAGGTCGAGCCGGACGGCAAAACCGTGGTGATCGATTCCGACGAGACCGCCCGCGCCATCGACTTCGCACGCAAGTTCTTCAAGCAGACGATGATCGAGGACGTCCTGGGTTGGACCGACGTCAACAACAACAAAGCCTGGTTCAGCGAGCAGATCTCCTGCACCAACAATGCTGAGAGCATCCTGTGGGTGGCCAAGCGGGATTTCCCCGAGATCGCCAAGGTCACCGGCCAAGCGCAGAACCCGCAGGGCCCGAAGGGGCGCTTCCACACGCTCAACTGCTGGAGCCATTCCATCTTCACGCATACGGCGGATCACGAGGCCGCCAAGGCGTTCCTGCGATGGCTAAGCGAAAAGCCGCAGCTCGAAGGATGGTATGCGTCTGCTGATACCTACTATCAGCCGTTCCTGCACGGATATGACAACGCACCGATGTGGAACGTCGAACCGCGAAATCTGCCGTATCGGGACGCGCTGACCACAGCTCACCTGCCGGGATGGCCGGCTCCCGTCGGCCGCGCGCAGTCGGAGGTGATTGCGAAATACGTCGTCATCGACATGTTTGCCAAGGCCTGCGCAGGGGCGTCGACCAAGGAGGTCATCGCAACCGCCACCGCGCAGCTAAAGCAGATCTACGGCCAAACCTGATGGTGGCAGTCACCACGGAAGCCGGCGACGTCCCCCGGCCTTTCGCCCTCGGACGCGCGATCGGACAATGGCTCGACCGCGAGGCTGTCTTCAGCTGGCTCATGATGGCATTGCCACTGATCTTTCTGTTCGCGCTGGTCGGCTATCCCTTTGTTTATGGCATCTTCCTCAGTCTCGAGAATCGTCCGGTGGCCCAGCCCGGCGTGTTCGTCGGCCTTCGCAACTTCATCGAGGATGCCCGAGATCCTGTGTTCTGGCAGGTGGCTGGCAACACGTTCATCTACACGGCAGTTGCCACGGTGCTGAAGATGGTTGGCGGGCTGGCGCTGGCGCTTGTCCTCAACCAGCACTTCCGGATGAAAAACCTGGTCCGGGCGGCGCTGCTGTTGCCGTTCATCGTGCCGACGGTCCTCAGCACGGTGGCTTGGATGTGGATGCTTGATCCAGCCTTCAGCGTGCTCAATTGGCTGCTGGTGCACACGGGCATCGCCGATCCCGGCCCGTCTTGGCTCGGCAACCCCGTTTTGGCCATGGCCTCGATCATCGTGATCAACGTATGGCGCGGATTGCCGTTCTACGGCATCACGCTTCTGGCGGGACTCCAGACCGTTCCGGTGGAACTCCACGAGGCCGCAGCCATCGACGGCGCCGGGAGCTGGATGCGTTTCTGGTACGTCACGCTGCCGCTGCTCAAACCGGTGATCCTGATTGTGACCGTGTTCTCCGTCATTTTCACGTTCGCGGATTTCCAGCTGGTCTATGTCCTGACGCGCGGGGGGCCGGCAAACGCAACGCATCTGTTTGCAACCTACGCGTTCGACATCGCCATGGGCGGCGGGCAGCTCGGTCGCGGCGCTTCCGTCGCCCTCGCCATGCTGCCGGTGCTGGGGCTGCTGATCATTGCCCTTACGAATTATACCCGAGGACGCGAATGACCGGCGGGCCTCGATGGTGGTTGCGGCCAGTGCAGCTGTGGCTGCCGCTCGGTTTCTTCCTGCTGACCGGGCTTGCACCTTTTTACTGGATGCTGGTCACATCGCTAAAGCCAAATGCTGAACTCTACAACAAGCGCATCATGCCGCTGATCGTCTATCACCCGACGCTCAAGCATTACGTCGATCTCCTGACAGAGACCAGCTTTCTCACCTGGACCTACAACACGATGCTGGTCGCCGTGGCATCGACTGCGATATCGCTGGTGTTGGGAACCATGCTGGCATATCCGCTGGCGCGCATGCGGTTTGCCGGGGCAGGCCTCATCGCCGCGACGATCGCGGCGACTTACCTTGTGCCTCAACCCCTCCTGTTCATCCCCTTGGCCGACATCATCAATGGCCTGGGTCTTTCCAATACCCTCACCGCCCTGATCCTGACCTATCCGACAATGCTGATTCCATTCTGCGCCTGGCTATTGGTCGGCTATTTCAAAACCGTGCCGCCGGAGCTCGAGGAGGCGGCCAGGATCGATGGCGCCAGCCGATTTCAGACGATGGTGCGGATCATTCTGCCCCTCTGCGTTCCCGGGTTCATTTCAGCGGGTATTTTCGCTTTCACTCTGTCGCAAAACGAATTTCTCTATGCATTGATCTTTCTCACCAAGACGGATGTACGCACAGTACCCGTGGGCGCGATAGCCGAGCTTATCCGAGGCGACGTTTTCTATTGGGGCCAGCTCATGGCAGCCGCCTTGCTCGGCTCACTGCCGGTGGCGTTCATTTACTCATTTTTTGTAGAGCACTACGTTGCCGGTTTGACGGCAGGATCGGTGAAGGCATGATCGATGCAGACCCATACGATAGCTCTATCCTGCCAACTGACTGGGATCATGCCCTGTGACAACCAGCCTTCCGATCTCCCACAAGCCAAGTTGACCGGACTCCGGAACGGCCGCGCCACGAGATGCGCGTTTTGCGCGAGGTGACACCGTGACCAAACTGAGTCATCGCCAAAATGAGATTCTTAATATCGCCCGCGCACATGGCCGGGTGATGGTGGAAGATCTCGCCCGGCGTTTTGAAGTCTCGGCACAGACCATCCGCAAGGACCTTAACGATCTGTGCGATGAACGCTCGCTGACGCGGATCCATGGCGGCGCCATCATCGCCTCCGGCGTCGAGAACCTCGCCTACGAAGCGCGCCGTTTCGTCGCCGCCGAAGAGAAGAAGGCGATCGGCGCCGCGGCCGCAAGCCTGATTCCGAACGGCTGTTCGCTGTTCATCAACATCGGCACCACGACGGAAGAGGTGGCGAGCGCGCTTACTTCGCACGAGGATCTACTCGTCATCACCAACAATCTCAACGTCGCGATGCTGCTCTATCGTTATCCGCGTATCGAGGTGATCGTGGCAGGCGGCGCGGTGCGCCGCGCCGACGGTGCGGTGATCGGCTCGACCGCGACCAGCCTGATCGGACAGTTCAAGGTCGACTACGCCATCATCGGCGCCTCCGCCATCGATCAGGACGGCTCCCTTCTCGACTTCGACTACCGCGAGGTGCAGGCGGCGCAGGCCATCATCTCCAATGCCCGCAGCGTGATGCTGGTCGCCGACGCCACCAAATTCCGCCGCACCGCCCCGGTGCGCATCGCCGATATCAAGCAGATCAATACCTTCATCACCGACGTCGCGCTGCCATCGCGCCTTGCGGAGATCTGCCGTACCCACGGCATTCAGGTGATTGAGGCGATGCCGGGATCGCTCCAGGCCGACGAGGTCGATGCCGAGCCTCATCCGTCCGCCGGGTAAGCCGCGGCCAGACTGGGTTCTCGCAAGCGGCGGGAAAAACGACCGACCCGAGTTGCTTTCGGATTTAGTTGTGATTTAATCCAAAACGAAAGTTAAATCGCCAATAAGGCGAATGGCCGGGGAAGCGCCTTGGATCGGATTTTCGACCTCTTGATCATCGGAGGCGGCGTCAACGGCTGCGGCATCGCGCGCGACGCTGTCGGACGGGGCAATTCTGTTTTTCTATGTGAAATGAATGACTTGGCGAGCGGGACGTCGTCCTGGTCGACCAAGCTCGTGCACGGCGGGCTGCGCTATCTCGAATATTACGAGTTTCGTTTGGTGCGCGAGGCGCTGATCGAGCGGGAAATCCTGTGGGGCATCGCCCCCCACATCATCCGCCCCCTTCGTTTCGTTCTGCCCCACCACGATGGGCTGCGCCCGGCCTGGCTGCTCCGGCTCGGCCTGTTTCTTTATGACCACATCGGCGGACGGCACCGGCTGCCCCCGACCCGCTCGGTCGATCTGGCCCGCGACGCCGTCGGAAAGCCGCTAGTGCCGAACCGCTATCATAAAGGCTTCGAATATTCCGATTGCTTCGTCGACGATGCGCGTCTCGTCGTGCTCACCGCGCGTGATGCCGCCAATCGTGGCGCCGAAATCCACACCCGCACCCGCGCGACCCAGATCCGGCAAGCCGACGGCATCTGGGAAGTCACGCTGGAGAGCACCTTGAGCGGCGAACGCTCGACGGTTCGCGCGCGCGTCCTCGTCAATGCCGGCGGCCCGTGGGTCGAGCAGGTGCTGGCGGCGGGATCGGGCGTCAATGCGCGCGCCAAGGTGCGCCTCGTGCAGGGCTCGCACATCGTGGTGCGCAAGCTCTACGATCATGACCGCGCCTACATGTTCCAGAACAGCGACGGCCGCATCGTCTTCGTCATTCCCTATCAGGACGATTTCACGCTGATCGGCACCACCGATCAGGATTATCACGGCGATCCGGCGCTGGTGAAAGCGACGGCGTCAGAGATCGAATATCTCTGCGCCTCGGTCAGCGAATATCTGGCAAATCCGGTGAAACCCGCCGACGTGGTGTGGACCTATTCCGGCGTTCGCCCGCTCTACGATGACGGCGCCAGTGAAGCTAAGGCCGCGACGCGCGAATATGTGTTCGAGCTCGATGTGCCCGGCGGCGCGCCGCTGCTCTCGATCTATGGCGGCAAGATCACGACGCATCGAAGGTTGGCGGAAGAAGCGCTGGAGAAGCTTGGCCCCTACCTGAAGGGCACCAAAGCGCAGGAAGGCTGGACCGGCCAGGCGCCGTTGCCCGGCGGCGACCTCGACGTGTCGGCGATGCCGGCGCTGACGGCCGAACTGATGCGCGACTATCCGTTCCTCGAATCTGCCCATGCCAATCGCCTCGCCCATAGCTATGGCACGCGCGCGGTGCGGATATTGGGCATGGCGAAGTCGATGGACGATCTCGGCGAGAGCTTCGGCGCCGGCTTGACCGAGGCCGAGGTCAGGTACTTGATTTCGGAGGAATGGGCCTGCACCACGGACGACGTCATATGGCGGCGATCCAAGCTTGGCTTGCGCCTGACGCGGCAGGAGATCGCGCGCCTTGACAGCTGGATGTCCGCCCAACTCGCCGCGCCGAGAAGCCGACTTGCCGAGACGGGAGGACGCGCATGAGCGTTGAACTCGTCAACGTCTCGCGTCTGGTCGACGGTGTTGCGACCATTCGCGACGTCAACCTCAAGCTCGAGCGCGGCACGCTGAGCGTTTTGCTGGGACCGACCCTGTCGGGCAAGACCTCAATCATGCGCCTGCTCGCCGGCCTCGACAAACCTTCGTCAGGCCGCGTGCTGGTCGACGGCAAGGACGTCACCGGCGCGGACGTCAGACGACGCTCCGTCGCCATGGTCTATCAACAGTTCATCAATTATCCCTCGCTGAGCGTCTTTGAGAACATCGCCTCGCCCTTGCGCGTGCAGGGCAAGCCGCGCGCCGAGATCGACAGCCGCGTGCGCCAAGCCGCAAAACTGCTCAAGCTCGAGCCGTATCTGGATCGCACGCCGCTGCAGCTCTCCGGTGGCCAGCAACAACGCACTGCCATCGCCCGCGCGCTGGTCAAAGGCGCCGACCTCGTGCTGCTGGACGAGCCGCTCGCCAATCTTGATTACAAGCTGCGCGAGGAACTGCGCACGGAATTGCCGCGCATTTTCGAGGCGTCCGGCGCGATCTTCGTCTATGCCACCACCGAGCCCTCGGAAGCCCTGCTGCTCGGCGGCCGCACCGTGTGCATGTGGGAGGGTGAGGTCTTGCAGGCTGGCGAGACACCGACCGTCTATCGCCGTCCCGACACCTTGCGCGTGGCGCAGGTGTTCTCCGATCCGCCGCTCAATGTGGTCGGCATCGAGAAGAAGAACGGCTCTGTGCAATATGCCGGCGGCATCGCGGCGCCTGCGGCCGGACTTTACGCCGGCCTCGCTGATGGCGCCTACCGCGTCGGCTTCCGCGCCCATCAGCTCGAGATCGCGAACGGCGTCGCGGGACGCCATGCCTTTCATGCCACCGTGACGGTAACCGAAATCACCGGCTCGGAAAGCTTCGTGCATCTGGCGCGCGACGCGTCCAACTGGGTCGCGGTGCTGCCGGGCGTGCACGAATATGAGCCCGGCGACGTGCTCGATGCTGTGCTCGACCCGGACAATGTATTCGTTTTCGATGCGAGCGGCCGCCTGGTCGCTTCGCCTTCAACCAGCAACAGATGAGGAACATGCATGGCGCGCATTGACCTCGTCGACCTCGCCCATTCCTACGGCGGCAACGATGCGCCGGCGGAATCCTTTGCGTTGAAACCGGTGACCATGACCTGGCGCCGCGGCGGCGCCTATGCGTTGCTTGGCCCTTCGGGCTGCGGCAAGACCACGCTGCTCAACCTGATCTCCGGCATCGTCACGCCGTCGCGGGGCCAGATCCTGTTCGATGGCGTCGATGTCACCAAGCAATCCACCCAGAGGCGGAACATCGCGCAGGTTTTCCAGTTTCCGGTGATCTACGACACCATGACGGTCGGGCAGAACCTCGCCTTTCCCCTGAAGAACCGCGGCATGGCGAAACGCGAGATCGAGGCGCGCGTTGCCGAGATTGCCGCCCTGCTCGATCTGACGCCGTATCTCTTTCGCAAAGCCCAGCGCCTCACCGCCGACGCCAAGCAGAAAATCTCGCTCGGACGCGGCCTGGTGCGTTCGGACGTTGCCGCCGTGCTGTTCGACGAGCCGCTGACCGTGATCGATCCGGAGTTGAAATGGCAGTTGCGCTCGAAACTGCGAGCGCTGCACCGCGAGCTCGACGTGACGATGATTTACGTCACGCACGACCAGACCGAGGCGCTGACCTTTGCCGACACCGTCGTCGTCATGCATGACGGCCGCGTGGTGCAAAGCGGCACGCCCGCCGAACTGTTCGACCGCCCGGCGCATACCTTCGTCGGCTATTTCATTGGCTCGCCCGGCATGAACATCGTGCCCGCCGAAGTCAGGGGACGAGAGGCGCGCGTTAGCGGCCATACCATTGCGCTGAACCGCAGCTACGACCGCCTGCCTGCGGCTGCAAAAATCGAAGTCGGCGTGCGGCCGGAGTTCGTCCAGATCGCGCCTCCGGCGCCGGGGCTGCTGGGCGCCAATATCGAGCGCATCGACGATCTCGGCCGCGTTCGCTTCGCCCATGTGCGGGTCGGCGACACCAGGTTCTCGGCAAAGGTGCCGGCGGGTTTTTCGGTGCCGGGCAAGGAAGCCGCCCTCGTGTTCGATCCGTCTCGCGTGCATGTCTACGCCGACAGTCTGCTGGTCGAGGGCACCGCCTGATGGACAAGACCGTCAACCAGAAAGCGTGGCTTTTGGTGCTGCCGGTGTTCCTGGTGGTCGCCTTCTCCGCGATCCTGCCGCTGATGACGGTCGTGAACTATTCGATGCAGGACACCTTCGGCAACAACCAGTTTTTCTGGAACGGCGTCGGCTGGTTCAAGGAGCTGCTCGATCCCACGAGCGACCTCGGCTCACGCTTTTTTGCCTCGCTCTGGCGCAATCTGTTCTTCTCGGCGGTGATTCTCGCCATTGAAGTGCCGCTCGGCATCGTCGTCGCGCTGTCGATGCCGCGGCAGGGCTGGAGCGTCGCGGCCTGCCTCGTCATCATGGCGCTGCCGCTGTTGATCCCCTGGAACGTGGTCGGCACGATCTGGCAGATCTTCGGTCGTCCGGATATCGGCCTGCTCGGCTATGTGCTGAACCACATCGGCATCGACTACAACTACGTTTCCAACGAGTTCGACGCCTGGGCCACCGTCATCGTCATGGACGTCTGGCATTGGACTAGCCTGGTGGCGCTGTTGTGCTATGCCGGGTTGAAGTCGATCCCCGACGCCTATTATCAGGCCGCCCAGATCGACGGCGCCTCGCGCTGGGCGGTGTTCACCGCCATCCAGCTGCCGAAGATGAAACGCGTGCTCTTGATCGCGGTGCTGCTGCGATTCATGGACTCCTTCATGATCTACACCGAACCGTTCGTCGTCACCGGCGGCGGACCGGGCAACTCGACCACCTTCATCTCGATCGAACTGGTCAAGATCGCGCTCGGGCAGTTCGACCTCGGCAAGGCGGCTGCGCTCTCGCTGGTCTACAACCTCATCATCATCATCGTGTGCTGGGTGTTCTACACCGTGATGACCAATGCCGGCGTCGAACGCCGCAGCGAGAAAGGAGCCGCGTGATGCATTCGATCCCCGGCCGCCGCCTGATCCTGTCGCTGTTTCTGGTGTTTCTGCTGCTGCCGATCTACTGGCTGGTCAACATGAGCCTGAAAACCAATGTCGAGATCGTCTCGACCATGAACCTGTGGCCGCGCCAGCCGACGCTTGCCAACTACATCCGCATCTTCACCGACGAGAGCTGGTATTCCGGCTACATCAACTCGCTGAAATACGTCGTCATCAACACCGTGATCTCGATCGCGGTCGCGCTGCCCGCGGCCTACGCGTTCTCGCGTTATCGTTTCCTCGGCGACAAGCACCTGTTCTTCTGGCTGCTGTCGAACCGTATGGCGCCGGCCGCGGTCTACGCGCTGCCGTTCTTCAATCTCTATTCGGCGATCGGCCTGTTCGATACGCCCTGGGCGGTCGCGCTGGCCCATTGCATTTTCAACGTGCCGCTCGCGGTCTGGATCCTCGAAGGCTTCGTCTCCGGTGTGCCGCGCGAGATCGACGAGACCGCGTTCCTCGACGGCTATTCGTTCCCGCGCTTCTTCGTCAAGATCCTGATGCCGCTGATCGCGAGCGGCATCGGTGTCGCCGCCTTCTTCTGCTTCATGTTCTCATGGGTCGAACTCTTGCTGGCACGCACGCTGACCTCCGTCGACGCCAAGCCGATCTCGGCAGTGATGACCCGGACCGTCTCCGCCGCTGGCATGGACTGGGGGCTGCTGGCGGCTGCGGGCGTCTTGACCATCATTCCCGGCGCGCTCGTGATCTGGTTTGTCCGCAACTATATCGCGCGCGGCTTTGCGCTCGGCAGGGTTTAGGAGCAAGTCGATGGAAAGCCTCGCATGGATGGCCTGGACAGTGCCGACCGCGATCTTTTTCGCGCTGCTCGCGGCAACGCTTTGCGTGATGACCTGGCTTGCGATCGCCTACCCCGAGGCCGAGCGCGTCGGAGCCTTGCGCATTCCGACCACGCGCGGCGACCGCCTGTTCATCTCGCTGGTCATGGCCGCGGTCATCCACCTGTTGTGGATCGGCTTTGTCGGCACCGACACGGTGGCGACGCTGCCGGTCGGAGAAGGAATCGAATTGTCGAGCCTCTGGCTCGCCACCGTAATTTCGCTTGTTTCGGCGGTCGCGATCTTTCGCACCGTCTGACGCAAACGAAAACGAGCAGATCCGGGATCAACCTGGACCTGAACTATTTGTCAGTCGCTGCAACGGAGGAAGCACCATGCGACATCTGAAGATGAGGAATGGCCCGACGCGAACGCGCGTCCTGATGATGACATCAGCGGTGGCGCTGATGTCATCGGCGCTCACTTCGCCCGCTTTGGCGGACGAAGCCGCCGCGAAAAAGTGGATCGACAGCGAATTTCAGCCGTCGACGCTGTCAAAAGAAGACCAGATGAAGGAGATGCAGTGGTTCATCAAGGCCGCTGAGCCCTTCAAGGGCATGGAAATCAACGCGGTCTCGGAAACGCTGACCGTGCATGAATATGAATCGAAGACGCTTGCGAAGGCCTTCGAGGAAATCACCGGCATCAAGGTCAAGCACGACATCATCCAGGAAGGCGACGTCGTCGAGAAGATCCAGACCCAGATGCAATCCGGCAAGAACGTCTACGACGCCTGGATCAACGACTCCGACTTCATCGGCACGCATTTCCGTTACGGCCAGGCGGTCGACTTGACGGATTGGATGGCGGGCGAAGGCAAGGATGTCACCAATCCCAATCTCGACATCAAGGACTTCATCGGCATTTCGTTTACGACAGCGCCGAACGGCCATATCTACCAGTTGCCTGACCAGCAGTTCGCGAACCTCTATTGGTTCCGCTACGACTGGTTCTCCAATCCGGAGTACAAGGCCAAGTTCAAGGCCAAATACGGCTACGACCTCGGCGTTCCCGTGAACTGGTCGGCCTACGAGGACATCGCCGAGTTCTTCACCAACGACATCAAGGAAATCAACGGCGTCCGCGTCTATGGCCACATGGACTACGGCAAGAAGGATCCTTCGCTCGGATGGCGCTTCACCGACGCCTGGCTTTCGATGGCCGGCAACGGCGACAAGGGCATTCCGAACGGGTTGCCGGTCGACGAATGGGGTATCCGCATGGAAGGCTGCCGCCCCGTGGGCTCCTCGGTCGAGCGCGGCGGCGACGTCAACGGTCCGGCGGCGGTCTATTCGATCGTCAAATATCTCGACTGGATGAAGAAGTATGCTCCGCCGCAGGCGCAAGGCATGACCTTCTCCGAAGAGGGACCGGTGCCGGCGCAGGGCAATATCGCCCAGCAGATCTTCTGGTACACGGCCTTCACCGCCGACATGGTGAAGCCGGGTCTGCCGGTCGTGAACGCCGACGGTACGCCGAAGTGGCGCATGGCCCCCTCGCCGCACGGCGCCTACTGGAAGGAAGGCATGAAGCTCGGCTATCAGGACGTCGGCTCGCTGACGCTTCTGAAGTCGACGCCGGTCGACCGCCGCAAGGCGGCGTGGCTCTATCAGCAGTTCATCGTCTCCAAGACGGTGTCCTTGAAGAAGAGCCATGTCGGTCTCACCTTCATCCGCGAGTCCGATATCTGGGACAAATCGTTCACTGAGCGTGCGCCGAAACTCGGCGGCCTGATCGAGTTCTACCGCTCGCCGGCGCGCGTGCAGTGGACCCCGACCGGCAACAACGTGCCGGATTATCCAAAACTGGCACAGCTGTGGTGGCAGAACATCGGCGATGCCTCGTCCGGTGCCAAGACGCCGCAGCAAGCCATGGATTCGCTTGCGGCCGCGCAGGACTCGGTGATGGAACGTCTCGAGAAATCGGGTGTACAGGGCGCCTGCGGTCCGAAGCTGAACAAGAAGGAAACCGCCGAATACTGGTTCGCGAAGTCCGAGAAGGACGGCAACATCGCGCCCCAGCGCAAGCTCGCGAACGAGAAGCCGAAGGGCGAGACCGTCGACTACGACACGCTGATCAAGTCGTGGCCGGCCTCCCCGCCGAAGCGCGCATCGTTGCAGTGAGGCGGTCATAACGACGCGAGGGCCGGGAGCGATTCCGGCCCTTTTTCTTTTTGGAATTGACTTTGCCCTCCGCTGCGGGTTCGCATCCATCCCTCGAGACGGCGCGTAGCCTGTCATCGGGCGCGCGCATTCGCGCGACCCGGTGGCGCCTCCTCGGGATGAGGTCGTTCTTTGTGGCTAGACCCTCATGGTGAGGAGCCGCTACGCGGCGTCTCGAACCGTGAGGCCACTTTTCTCGGGAGACGCCCATGCGTATGATCTTTCGCTGCGATCCGGCGCTCGCCGATCACCTGCCGCGCCCCTCGCTCGCGCGCGGCGGACTGCCGGACTGGTTGCGGCAGATGCCGGCGAAAGCGCATTCGGAAATCCACGGCCGCGAGATCCGCACCGTCAAGCAATGTCCGCCCTTTGTCGATGCGATGGCGTATGGCGTGCTGATCCCGCTGCCCTGCGACGTGACAGTCGATCGCGGTTCGTTTTCCTGGAACTGGGATATTCCCGAGCCCGCGACCGCGGGCCATCCGCGCGCGCCCTTGAGTTTTCACCCGCCAGCGCAATTCGACGGCGCCCCGTTTGCGCGCGGAGATCAGGCCGCGATCAAGTTCAACAGCTTCTGGACCATCGAAGTCGATCAGGGATGGTCGCTGTTCGCAACGCACCCCATCAATCGGGACGATCTTCCGTTTCGCCTGATCACGGGGCTTGTGGATGCCGATCTCTTTCACGACGGCGGTATCAATTTTCCGGCCGCGTGGACGCGGGACGATTTCTCGGGCGTATTGCCCAAGGGCACGCCGGTGGCGCAGGTGTTCGCGGTGCCCCGCGCGGCCATAGAGCTGCAGTTCGAAGCCTTCGACGATGCGCACCAGCGCGCCTACGAGAAGACGGTCACTGAGGTTCTGGAAAGACCCAACGTTTATCGCAAGCATTTTCGCGCGCGGCGCGGACGGGCGTAGGTCTATAGCGCCTGCCTCCTTTACCTCGCCCCGCTTGCGGGGAGAGGTCGATCGCGAAGCGACCGGGTGAGGAGACTGTCCGATCATTCGAGCCTGTGTTGAGTCCCCCTCATCCAACCTTCTCCCCGCACGCGGGGAGAAGGAGCTCGCCACCGTTACAATCGAGGTTCACTTCAATAGGCCCTGGTCTTCGAGCGCGCGCCGCAGCGCGGCTTCATCGAGCCACAGACGTCCATGCGATCCCGAGGTCAGCGCCATCGCAATCCTGCCGAAACTTTCGCTCCGCAGGCGATAGGCCTGGCCATAAGCTCGCATCGCGCCCTCAGGGTCGCCCGTTTCCTGAAGCACCACGCCGAGATTGAATATCGCTTCGACATGATCCGCCTTCAGGTCGATCGCCTTTCGATAGGCTGCCGCCGCGCCCGCATAGTCTCGCAAGTCCTGCCGCGCGAGAGCGAGGTCGAACCAGACCGACGGCGGCGCATCCTGTAGCACGGCCTGTTCCAACAATTTCACCGCGAGCGCCGCATCGCCGTCTTCCCATGCAAGCCGTCCCGCGCGCGCCGCGGCCTCGGCGTGATCGGGAATGACATCGAGGATGGCGCGCCACGCCTGGCGCGCCTGTGGCCGCAGACCGGCCTGATCCAGCGTCCGCGCTTTTTCGACGAAGGCATCACGCTGAGGGCTGAGCGCGATCGCATGATCAAGATGCGACAGCGCGGCCTCGAAATCCCCCGCGGTGCGCGCAAGCCGCGCAGCGAGCAGGCGTGCCGCGGCATTGTCCGGCCGCCGCGCCAGGCTCGCTTCGACGTGCGTTCGCGCTGTTTCGAGCTCGCCGGAAGCGGCGAACACAGCCGCCAGTAGATGGCTCAGCATCGGCTCGCCCGGATCGACGCTCAGCCCCTGTTCGCACAGCCTTCGCGCCTCCTCGCGCCGGCCCGCGTTGAAGGCGGCGGCGGCGCGGCGAACGATCTCCTCGGGGGCAAGCGAAACCATGCTGCACCTTAAAACAAAGTCCGCGAGATCGGCTAATCGGGCACAAGCACGGAGCCAGGCCGCGCAGCGGACTTGTCCGCCGCCGGGGTCATTGCCTTTGGCAAACTTGTCGACTAGTCTACAAGAAACGGGGGAAGCGAAATGACCAAGGCAAAACGCCTGACCAGGGTGCTTCTGGCACTGGCTCTTTCTGTGGTTTTCTCACCTGTCCTTTGCGCGCAGGCGCAGGATGTTCCGCCGCCCGGAAAGAGCGCGCGCATCGACGCGATCAAGAAATCAGGCACCTTGCGCGTCGCGGTTCTGGCCAACGCACCTTGGCTCGTCGAAAACACCACCGGCAGCGGCGAACATTGGTCGGGCCCGGCGTGGGATCTCTCCAAGGAATGGGCCAAGCGGCTTGGGGTCAAGCTCGAGCCGGTTCTGGTCTCGCATGAAACCAAGGTGCCGGTGCTGGCGGCCAACCAGGTCGACATTTCGGTGACGCCGCTGGCGGAAAACGCCGAGCGCAACAAGGTCGTCGACTTCGTGCTCTATTCCAACACCAGCGTCTGCATGTTCGGCCGCGCCGACAACGCCAAGTTCGCGGCGGCCAAGAGCGTCGACGATCTGAACTCGCCCGATTTCACCATCGCCTATTTCGTCGGTGCCGGCGAGGAAGGCTGGGTGAAGCAGCGCTTCCCGAAAGCCAAGCTCGTCGGCGTGGTCAATTCCGGCGCGACCGCGCCGCTCGAGGATGTGATGGCCAGACGCGCCGACGCCGCGCCGATCAACCGCATTCCCTATGTGCCGATGAGCCGCAAGGTGAAGGGGCTCGCGGTGCTGCCAAGCGCCAATAACTGCCAGGACTCCACCGAAAAAGCCCAGCCGGTCGGCGCCGCGATCGACAAGAACCAGCCTGAGTTCCTGGACTGGCTGCGCGCAGTCGAGAAATCGATCCACGCGGAGCTCGTCCAGTCGGAGCAGCGTGTCGTCGACAAGATGAACTGAGCCTTTAGACGAACCGGCGGCGGGACGTTGATCGGGCCGAGCCCGATCCGCCGTCCTGCCCATCACCTCATCCGCTCGAACGGCTTCAGCGAATGGAATTCGACTGGTCACCGGTCCTGTCAAACGCCTCCTTCCTGATCGGCGGGCTGGAGCTGACGCTGCTCTTGTCACTATGTTCGGTGATCCTGAGCCTGATGCTCGGCACCGTCATCGGGCTCGCCCGCTGTTACGGGCCGCGGCCGCTGCAGCTCGCGATTGCGTTCTACGTGGATTCGATGCGCGCCATCCCGGTGCTGGTCGTGCTGGTGTGGACGTATTTTGCGCTACCGATTCTCACCGGCGCGGTGCTGCCGCCGTTCTGGGCCGCGCTGGTCGCGCTCACCGTCCACATCGCCGCCTACGTCGCCGAGATCGTTCGCGCCGGCGTCTCCTCGATCCGCAGGGGCCAGCTCTGGGCTGCGTCCGCGCTCGGCATGTCGCTGTGGCAATCGCTGCGCACCGTGATTCTGCCGCAGGCCGTGGTCCGCATGCTGCCGGCCTTCGGTTCGGTGATCTCGATCGCGATCAAGGACACCGCGATCGCCTCCGTGATCGCGGTGCCGGAATATATGAATCGCTCGCAGACGGTCGCCGGCCAAAGCTTTCACCCGATCGAAATCTTCACGGTAGCGGTTGCGGTCTATTTCCTGATCCTGTTCCCGGTCACGCGGCTCGTCGATTTCGTCTACGGGCGGTTGGCGCATCTGGGGCGGTCATGAAATTCGATTGGCTCGTCATTTGGCGCAATCTCGACGCCTTCATCGATGGCGCGAAACTGACGATTCTGCTCGCGGTGGCGACGATGGCGATCGCGGTGCCCGGCGGCATCTTGCTGGCGATGATGCGAATCTCGGGTATCCGCGTTCTGTCGGTCATCGCGACGGCCTTCATCGAATTGTTCCGCAACGTGCCGCTGATCCTCGTGATCTACATGGCCTACTATGTGCTGCCGGTGATGAGCGGGCTCAGCGCCTCGCCGCTCGTGACCGGGCTGATCGCGCTCAGCCTCAACGTCTCGGCCTATAACGGCGAGACTTTCCGCGCCGGCATTGCCTCGATCCGCAAGGGACAGAGCGAAGCCGCTTTCGCGCTCGGCATGAGCCCGTGGCAGACATTCCGGATCGTCGTGCTGCCACAGGCGGTCAAACGCGTGCTGCCGATCCTGGCCTCGACCTGGATCTCGCTGTTCAAGGACACCTCGCTGGTCTCGGTGATTTCGGTCGGCGAACTGTCCTACGTCTCGACCCGCGTCAGGGCGCAAAGCTTTCGCGTGCTGGAAGTACTGACCGCGATGGCGGCGATCTACTGGGTGCTGGGCTATCCGCAGGCCAAGCTGGTCGACTGGATCAACAAACGCTGGGGAAGCGCCGAATGACACCGTCTTCCGAAACTCCGCCTGCGCGCAAGGCAGCCGGCACGACGCCGGTGGTGAGCTATAGCGGCGTCATCAAGCGTTTTGGCAATGTCACGGTGCTGACCGGCGTATCCATGGAGGTGCGCAAGGGCGAAGTGGTTTGCCTGATCGGTCCGTCCGGTTCGGGCAAGTCGACGCTGCTTCGCTGCACCAACGGACTTGAGCGCATCGACGGCGGCGAAATCCTGCTCGACGGCCAGCGCCTGCCGAGCGACGGCAAAGGGCTGCGGCTGATGCGCCGGCGGATGGGCATGGTGTTTCAGAATTTCGAGCTGTTCCCGCACAAGACGGCGCTGGAGAACGTCGCGGTCGGCCCGGTCACCGTGCTTGGCATTTCCCGAAGCGAAGCCGAACAGCGCGCCACCACGCTGCTCGCGAAAGTCGGCCTTTCGGACCGGGCCGGCAATTATCCCTCGCAGCTCTCCGGCGGCCAGCAGCAGCGCGTTGCGATCGCACGCGCTCTCGCAATGGAGCCCGAGGTGATGCTGTTCGACGAGCCGACTTCGGCGCTCGATCCCGAGACCGTCGGCGAAGTGCTGGCGGTGATGAAGCGCCTCGCCGAAGAAGGCATGACCATGCTCGTTGTTACGCACGAAATGACCTTCGCGCGGCGCGTCAGCGACTGGGTCGTCGTCATGGACAAAGGGGCCATCATCGAACAGGGACCGCCGCAGCAGATCTACGATGCGCCGCAGGTGGCGCGCACCAGAGAGTTCCTCTCTCACCTCGGCTGGTCGGGCTAAAGCGGCGATTCACTCAACTAAAGAGACCGTGTCGCAGCAACTCGGCGCCTGCCGCAATAACCGCGATCAACACCAGTTTCCTGAACGTCTCGGGCGCAATTCTATCGCGCATATGTTGTCCGGCGTACATACCGAGCCCAACCGGCAACATCGCCGCCGTCGAGATCAAGAGGTCAAGCCAACTGAACTCGCGGCTCGCCGCCAGAAGAATTGCCAGCAAAGCGGAGGAAATGACAAGATAAAGCGACGCTTCCTTGGTAAAGGCTTTTCCCCGTAGTCCCTTTGCCAGCATGAATATGAAAACGAGCGGTCCCGCCATCGCGGCGAGGCCGCCCAGAATGCCGCCGAAAAATCCGAATGCGATGCCGGCCGGCAGCACCAAGCGCGGCGGAAGCGCGAGCTTCGGCGCGAACAGCGTGATGCCGCCAACCCCAATCAGCACCAGGCCCGCAACAATCCTTGCCGTATTCGCATCGATCGCCAGCAGGATGCGAACGCCAAGGAAGAGGCCGGGGATCATGCCGATACCGACCGGCGTCAACTGCATGAGAGAGCGTGCGGTCTTTCCGCCCTCCAGCGCCTGCGGCAGGTTGCTGAAGATCAAAGGCATGCTCAACAACATTGCGACCGATTTGACGTCGATGAACAGCGACAGCAGCGGCAACGCGATGACCGGCATGCCGACCCCGATCGTTCCCTTCAGCAGGCCGGCGACGATCAGGCTGCAGACCACAGCCGCAACGATATGAGGCTGATCGATATAAAGGATGCGGATCAACACGGCGTTCAACTCCAACCTTCGAACCGGTCTGTTTGCCGAGATTCTTGGCGCGACGACGCGCGATTGTCGCGCGCGAACAGTTCGGCCTATGCCGAACTGTTTTCGGTTGATATGCGCATCGCATCGGGGATAGAGTTTGAGGATGGTCGCCGCGGCAAATCTGGTCGAAGTCGCCGCTCTCGTGGGCGATACCGCGCGAGCAACGATGCTTAACGCCCTGATGGGTGGCCAGTCGCTGACTGCAACTGAACTGGCTTACTGCGCCAACATCTCACGCTCGACGGCCAGCGGTCACTTGAGCAAGCTGGTTGCCGCGGGGCTCCTTACCGTCACTCACAAGCGTCGTTTCAGCTATTATCGCATCGCCTCCCCGCTGGTCGCGGCTATGCTGGAGAGCAGCAAGGTGGTCGCGGCCATCGACATGCCGCCCCGCCGTCATCCACGATCGATCAACGACGATGCACTCCGCTTTGCCCGAAGTTGCTACGATCACCTCGCCGGCCAGCTTGGTGTCGCGGTGACCGACGCCCTCGTGGCTATGGGACACATCATACTCACCGATGAAGGCGGTGAGGTCACGCCTTCAGGCGAACGTTTCCTTTCCGCATTCGGCGTTGACCTGAAGCCGAGGACGCGACGGATCTTCTGCCAGCCTTGTCTCGACTGGAGTGAGCGCCGCTATCACATCAAGGGACTCGTCGGAGCTCGCATTCTGGATCGGTTGTTTGAGCTCGGATGGCTAAAATCCGTGCCGGGCGGCCGAGCGCTGCAGCTAACGCCGTCTGGACGGAGAGGCTTGTTCGAAATCTTCCAGGTCGAGATCGAGAGAGGGGCCGTCCAGCCGGTTGACGATGCGACCCGTGGCGGCCGGCAGCTTAAGCTGAGCGACCTACTTAATCCCTAGAGCGGCAGATCGCGCGCGCGCGCAATGCCCAGCATCAACCCGCGCAACTCGGCAAGGCCCTTGAGGCGGCCGATCGCGGAGTAGCCGGGAAAGCTGCTTTTCCCGACGTCGTCGAGCAATTCATGGCCGTGATCGGGGCGGAACGGCAGCCGCCAGGCGACATCGCCCGCATCGCGCCGGCGCGCCTGTTCGCCCAGGAACGCCTCGACGACCGCGAACATGTCGGTATCGCCCGCCAGATGCTCGGCCTCTTCGAACGAACCGTCAGACTCCTTTCTGACGTTGCGCAAATGGACAAAGTGCGTCTTGCCGGCAAATCGCTGCGCCATCGCCGGCACGTCGTTCGCGGCGCCGGCGCCGAGCGAGCCGGTGCAGAACGTCAGTCCGTTCGAAGGTGAATCGACCGTCGTCAGAATCTTCTCGATGTCTTGAGCGGTCGAGACGATCCGCGGCAGCCCCATCAGCGGCCGGGGCGGATCATCCGGATGGATCGCAAGCCGGATCCCGCATTCCTCGGCGGCCGGGATCACTTCGCGAAGGAAGCGCGCCAGGTGCCCATGCAACACCTCAGCCGTGACGCCCTGATAATGATCCAGCATCCGCTGCAGGCCGGCGATGTCGTAACGGTCGAACGCACCCGGCAGGCCGGTCATGATGATCGAGATCAGGCGGTCGCGCTGGCTTTGCGAAGAACGGTCGAACCAGTCGCGCGCGCGCGCCAGCACGCCTTGCGAATAGTCGGCTTCGGCGCCGGGCCGCTTCAGCATCAGGCAGTCGAACGCCGCGAATTCATGCGCGTTGAAGCGCAGCGCGCGTCCGCCACCGGCAATCGGGTGGTAAAGCTCGGTGCGCGTCCAATCGACCACCGGCATGAAATTGTAGCAGATCACCTTGATGCCGCAGGCGGCGAGGTTGCGCATCGAGGCGCGATAGTTGTCGAAAATCGCCGTCAGATCGCCCTCGCCGAGCTTGACCCGTTCATGGACGGGCAAGCTCTCCACGACGTTCCAGCGCAGCGCGAGCGAGGCATCGGCCGCGATCTGCGCCTTGCGCGCCTCGATATCGGCGATGCTCCAGACCTCGCCATAGGGAATATCGTGCAACGCGGTGACCACGCCGCTCGCGCCGGCCTGACGAATGGCGCGCAACTCGACGACATCACCCGGTCCAAACCATCGCCAGCTTTGTTCCACGTTTTTTCCTCAGATGTTGGACGGGGCTAAAAGTGTTGCGGTCGCGCGACGAATGCCATGGCGAGCGATCGAGACATAAGCCGCAAGCACGGCATCGCCAAAGGCGTTGCTATCCGAAAGCCCCGCGAAGATCTGCTCAAAGCGCAAGACGGCGGCGACTTTTGCTTCGGCGGTGCTGCCCGCTGACGCAAGCGCCGCTCGCAGTCTGTCCTTGTAGGGATCGTCCACCGCGATCGCTTCGCCGCGATCATCGTTTCCTTCGAGATAACGGATCCAGGCCGCGACGACATGCGCCAAGCGCGAAACCGCCTCGCCTCGCCGCAATCGCTCACCGACCGTGCCGAGCAGGCGCACCGGCAGCTTCTGCGAGCCGTCGGAAGCAACCTGCGCCGTTCGGTGCAGGATAGCCGGATTGTCGAACCGACGAAGCACCGCTTCGGCATATCCGGACGGATCGACGCCTGCAGGCGCCGCAAGCGCCGGGATGATTTCGCGGTGCCATAGTTCCAGGACGAATTGCCGAAACACCGGATCGGCGGCGGCCTCGCCGATGGTCGCCTCGCTCGCGAGGCAGCCGAGATAGGCGAGCGCCGAATGCGCGCAGTTCAGGACGCGAAGCTTCATTCGCTCGAACGCGCCGACGTCGCCGACAATCTGTGCGCCGACATTCTCCCAGGCGGGACGATCGTCCCCGATGAACCGGTCCTCGATCACCCATTGGCGGAACGGTTCGTGGCTGACGGGCGCCAGATCGAGCAAACCTGTGACGCTGCTTGCCGTGGCCAGATCGGCCTCCGTGGTGGCAGGCACGATGCGATCGACCATGGTCGAAGGAAACATCACGTTATGCGCAATCCAATCGGCCAGACCCTCGTCCTGACGACGAACGAAGGCGTCAAGCAGTCTCGCGAGCAGCCGGCCGTTTTCCGGCAGGTTGTCGCAACAAAGGATGGTGAAGGGTGCAAGCCCGGCATCGCGGCGCGCCCGCAGCGCCGCGGCAAGGAAACCGAACACCGAGCGCGGACGGGAACGCTCGCGCAGGTCGGCCAGGATCGCCGGATGCTCCAAATCGAGTTGACGCGAAGCGGCATCGAAGCAATAGCCTTTTTCCGTGACCGTCAGGCTGACGATGCGGCAGCTTTCGTTTGCCATGGCGTCGATCACCGCCGACGGATTTTCCGGCGCAACCAGAACCTGCTTCAGGCAACCGATGATGCGAGGCCGAACCTGCGACCCCTCGCGTTGCAGCGCCGTGTACAGGCCATCCTGCGGCGCGAGGCGGTCGCGCTGATCGGGCCGTTGCAGGCTGACGCCGATGATGCCCCAGCCGCGCTCGCCGGCCTCGAGCGCATCCTCGACATAGTCGGCCAGATGAGCACGGGCAAAGTTGCCGAGCCCGAGATGAACGATGCGGCCGCTGAGATCATTTCGGGCATAGGACGGAAGCCGCACGCCGGGCCTGGCCTGAACCAGGGAGCGATCATCGAGGCGGGGCGGCGGCACGTGCATGGCGTTGGGTTTGTGGAGGCGGACAGACGGCGACGTGCCGACCGGCGATGGATTTGGTATTGCCAAGGCGAGATGTGGCCTTTAGCTTGTACCGCGCCCTGGTCGACTAGTCGACCAGAATTCGTTTCCCCGTCAGCCGACGACGCACCGAGATCTTGCAAACATGCCGACGGTTCGCCCGCAGTTGGCGGCAAACGAGGTGGAGGCCGATAGCTCGATCTACGCGACGCTGCGGCGCGACATCGCCGCGATGCGGCTTCGGCCCGGCACGCGGCTCTCCGAGAACGAACTCGCGACGCGGTTCGGCACCAGCCGCGCGCCCGTGCGTGAAGCGCTGATCCGGCTGGTCGAAGATGGGCTGATCGAGGTCCGGCCGCAGCGTGGCAGTTTTGTCAGCGCGATCTCGCTCGCCGCGATGGAACAGGGCCGACTGGTGCGCGAGGCGCTGGAGGTTGCGATCATCCGCCGCGCCTGCGCGCAGAAACTCTCGAGCGAGGCGATCGCGCGATGCGAGGCGGCGATTTCGCAGCAGGTGGCATCCAAGCGCGATCCCGAGCGCTTCACCTATTACGACGACATATTTCATCGCGCGTTCGCCGAAGCCACTTCGCTGCACGGCGTGTGGGCGATCATCGAGCGCGAAAAAGTCCAGTTCGACCGGTTGCGCATCCTGAGCCTGCCGGACGTGACGCCGGTGAACCACCTGATCGCGCAGCATCGCGACATTCTCAATGCGGTGGTCCGCGGCAATGCCGACAAGGCCGAGAAAGCCGTGCGCGCGCACCTCGTAGAAGTGCTGCGCATTGCCGACGATCTCGCGCTTCGCCATCCCGAACTGATCGCTCCCACCGCGTAACCGCCGAGCGGACAAGCCATGAAGGTTGCTTCCATCGGCGAATGCATGATCGAGTTCTCGCAAACGCCGGACGGTGCGTTCCGCCGCGGCTTCGGCGGCGATACGCTCAACACCGCGCTCTATCTGTCGCGTCTCGGCGTTGAGACGTCCTACGTGACCGCGCTCGGCGACGATGCGCTGAGCGAGGCCATGCTGGCGACCTGGCGCAGCGAAGGCATCCGCACGGATCTGGTGCTGCGCATCGCTGGACGCCTGCCCGGCCTCTACATGATCGAGCGCGATGCGCGCGGCGAGCGCACGTTTCTTTATTGGCGCGACCGGGCGCCGGCGCGCGAATTGTTCGAGCGCGCGGACGCGTCGTTGCTCGATCGCCTGGCGCAATTCGACTGGCTGTATCTCTCGGGCATCAGCCTGTCGCTTTACGGCGACAACGGGCGCGCCCGCTTGCGCGAGCTGCTCGCCAGCACCCGGCAAAACGGCGGCAAGGTCGCCTTCGACGGCAACTATCGTCCGCGCGGCTGGCCGGACAGGATAGCCGCCCGCCGCGCCTTCGAGGAAATTCTGCCCCTGGTGGATCTCGCCATGCCGACATTCGAGGACGAACAAGTGCTGTTCGACGATGACGACGTACGGTCGTGCCTGGCACGCTTGAGCGCGGCGGGAGTTGGCGAAATCGTCGTCAAGCGCGGCGCGCTAGGATGCGTCGTCCGCGCCGGCGGCGAGGAAATCGATGTACCGCCGCCGCGCGTGGTGCAACCGGTCGACACCACGGCAGCCGGCGATTCCTTCAACGCCGCCTACCTCGCCGCCCGCATCAGGGGCGCCGCGCCGCGGGAAGCCGCGTTCGCCGGCCATCGGTTGGCGGGCGCCGTCATCCTGTCGCCGGGAGCCGTGATCGAGCGCGATCAGATGCCGAAAGACATCTTCAACAGCGGAGAAGCCGCATGAGCAGGTCCAACGGCCAAGCCAGGGGGCAGGCACGCCTGAGCGAGATTTTGGCGCTGGCACCGGTCATTCCCGTGATCACGATTGCCGACGCTGCGCAGGCGCTGCCGCTGGCGCGCGCGCTGGTCGCCGGCGGATTGCGCGCGATCGAGATCACCTTGCGCACCGATGCGGCTGTGGAAGCCGCACGGGCCATCATCAAGGACGTGCCGGACGCAATCGTCGGCATTGGCACCGTGCTGACACCGCAGGATCTTGAGCGCGCCCAAAAATTCGGTGCGGCCTTTGCGGTCAGCCCCGGCGTGACGCAAGATCTGCTCTCTGCCGCACGCGAAACGGATCTGCCGTTCGCGCCGGGTGTCCAGACGGCTTCGGACCTGATCGCCTGCGTCACCGGCGGGTTCGAACTGGTAAAGTTCTTTCCGGCGATTCCGGCCGGCGGCCTTGGCGCGCTGAACGCGCTCAGCGGTCCGTTTCCGCAGGTGCGCTATTGTCCGACCGGCGGCATTGGCGAGACCAATGTGCGGGAATGGCTCGTCCATCCAAAGGTCGCGGCGGTCGGAGGTTCCTGGATCGCGCCAGCATCCGACATCGCGGCCGGCGCCTGGGACAAGATCGAGCAGCGCGCCCGCGCCGCGGCCGCGCTGCGGCCCGCATCGCAGAGGTAGGCGACTTCCGCAAAGTGGTTGACCCTGGTGGGCGCACCAGGGCGGCTCGAACCTGGGACCCGCTGACTAAGAGACAGCGCCGGATTGAGAACAATCAATGGCTTGCTGATCGTACCTCTGGGCTTATCCGGCGGAAAACGGGCATTCGTCGCACGATTGTAGTTCTCCATTGCGCTGCCTGTCCGGGTGCTCAGAACGCTTAGCCCCCCGAGACAAACTTTGGCGTCCAGTTCAGGCCGCGTATCAGGCTACGCGACCCAAATGGGAGAGGCAGGCAGGGGCCGGTTTGCCGACCGGATTGACGTTGACTGCGATCGCGGGGGCTACCCTCGCAAGCAATCTACTCCGCAGCGAGCATACGATCGCGCCGGTGCAGCAACAGCCGATCCCATACGTGAGCGAGCGCTTCAGCCAGCCCATCGATCAGCGCATCGTAATGATAAGGCGATGGCGTAATACGCAGCCGTTCCGTGCCTCGCGGCACCGTGGGGTAGTTGATCGGCTGAACATAGATATCGTGCTCGGACAGCAGCAAGTCGCAGGCCGCCTTGCACTTTTCTGGGTCCCCAACGTAAATCGGAACGATGTGTGTTTCGCTCGGCATGACCGGCAGGCCTGCCTTTGCGAGCACGTGCTTGACGCGGGCGGCACGATCCTGGTGCCAGTCGCGCTCCCAGGTGGACTGCTTCAAATGCCGGATCGCGGCGATCGCCGCCGCGCAGACGGCCGGGGGCAACGCCGTCGTGAAGATGAAGCCCGAAGCGTAGGACCGCACCGCATCGATCAGAATGCTCTTTCCCGCAATATAGCCGCCGAGGCAGCCAAAAGCCTTGGCCAGCGTGCCTTCGAGAATGTCGATACGATCCATGACCCCATCGCGCTCGGCTATGCCGCCGCCGCGCGGACCGTACATGCCGACCGCATGAACCTCGTCGACATAGGTGAGAGCGCCGTAGCGCTCAGCGAGATCGCAGATCCGATGCAGCGGAGCCACATCTCCGTCCATAGAGTAGAGGCTTTCGCACAGGATCAGTTTCGGCCGGTCGCGGTCGGCAGCACGCAATAGCCGCTCCAGATGGCCAGTATCGTTATGACGCCATATCTGCTTCTCACCACCTGCCCTGCGGACGCCTTCGATCATGGAATTATGATTGAGCGCATCCGACAGCAGCAGGCAATCCGGCAATAACTTCGCGATGGTCGGAATCGCAGTCTCGTTGGAGACGTAGCCCGATGTAAAGACCAGCGCCGCTTCCTTGCCATGCAGATCGGCAAGCTCATGCTCCAATTCGACAAGAGGATGATTGGTTCCCGCGATGTTGCGCGTGCCGCCGGCGCCTGTCCCCATGCTCTTCGCCGCTTCCACCATCGCATCCACGACTTTCGGATGTTGGCTCATGCCGAGATAGTCGTTCGAGCACCAGATCACGACATTCCGCCGACCGTTGGCGGAGTGCCAGATCGCATGCGGAAACTCTCCAACCTGGCGTTGAAGGTCGACAAAAACGCGATATCGTCGTTCGTGGTGCAGCTTGCTCACCGCCTGCTCGAAATACAGATCATAATTCATGATGCCGTCACCTCTCTTGTCGCTATTGCGCGTCGTCAGCCATTAACCTCACGTCTCAATAGAGCTGGCGCGACCACGTTACTCGCTCAGTCCGAGCTCGCGGGCCACCGCCACAATCCGGTCTCGCTGCCCCGCATCGTCGGAGAAAACGTCCGTGCCACGGGTGAGCGCTTGTTTGGCTTGCTCTGTCTGCCCCAGCACGATGCGCGAACGGATCAATTTGATCCAGCCTTCCGCATCACGCGGCGATTTCTCCAGTCGTCTGGCAAGACCATCGACCATGTTATGGACCATCGCCGAGCGATCGGCTGACGACATCGCGTCGGCAGCCTGCAAATCCTCTACGCTTGGTCCTTTCTCGACCACTCGAGGCAACCAAGATTCATTTTTCGACATTGAAGGTACGTCTTGCGAGTTCGCCAGTTTCGATTCCGCCGCCGAGATCGGGGCGCTGACGCCGAGATCGCGTTCGAGGCCGTTGATGCTGCTTTTCAGCTCGGACAGCCAGGGTTCGTCGGACTTTACCTTCGCAAGCAGATCGACCCACTCAACCAGCGCCGCGGCCTTGTCCCCGCTTTGGGCCTTGGCCAATCCTGCGAAGAAGCGCGCCCGGGTGTTCTGGGGATCGATCTTCAGCACCTCTTCGATCGCTTTCGCGGTCGCAGCCGACACCTTGCCGTCGGAAGATCGGAGCATGACCTCGATGCGCGCCGTTCTAAGCTCAGCGTTGCCGGGAAGGAGCTCGATCGCCTTCGCGTAGGCATTGCTTGCTTCGGAAAATCTGCCGACGTTGAGGTAGGACCAGCCAAGCGTGCGCCAACCCTCGGCATCCCCGGCATTTTTTTCCAGTCTCGCAACGAGACGCTGAATCATCTCCTCGACCGATGGCAGGCCGGAGCGCGGTTGCGGCTGTGGTGCCCACCAATCCGTCGAACCGGTCGTCTGCGTGGCGGCCGCCAGGCGCTTGACGGCTGGCGCATCCTCCGCGGCCAAATCGCGCGTCTCTCGCCCCACGATCGGCCCCTTGATCGTGGACACGTCGGCGTCTTTCGCCGTTACGTAAAGCCCGGCGACGCCGGCAATCGCGACCCCGGCGATACAGGCCAGGGTAAATTCCAACCGACCAGCCTGCTGTCCGTTGCTTGCCGAGGCACGTTGCACCCAGGCGTGGCCGAACCATCGCACGAACAGTAACGACAGCAACACCGCTATTGCAGATGTCGCAATCGTTTGAGCGAACCACACTGCCATGCCTTACTCCTCTCTCCATCCAGGGAGCCAAAACATTCGATACTTGGTCTCGTCCATCATCTTGTCGATGTCGGCGAACAATTGGTGCCATCGGGGCGGGCGCTGTATCGGCAAAGCGCCGCCGCGGCAGGCGCCCCGAATTTGCTCTTTTCATCGACCGGCTTGCCATCGGTATAGAAATCGTAGCGGAAGCCGACCGTGGCCATGAGTTCGGTATCCTGGCTCTTGATCCCGCTCTGAAGCATGTTCGTCCATTGCGCGCCGATTTCGAACTCAAGGCTCAGGCTCTTGGTCCATTGGAAATCAACCAGAACGGACGGGAGCACCGTGTACTCCGTCAGATTCGTTCCTCTGCCCGTCATGTAGCCCAACCTCAATCGCGGACTGATGCGCAAGTCCGGCGTCGCCGGAATTCTTGTGTTGAAGTCCAACACGTACAGGTCTGAGGTCGTCATCTGCGAGTAACGCAGGGCGGCGATATACATGTCGCCGTCCCTTACGATGTTGTTTCCGATCAGCTGGGCCGAATAATAGTATTCATTGCCAGCCGGTAATGAAGCCAACGAAGGGTCCAGGCCAATCGGCACAATCGGCTGAGTCAAATTGACGACGGTCGCGTCCGCGCTGACCTGCAACTTGTCGTTCAGAGGATGCGAGAAGCCGATCATGGCCGACTTGTAGATCGGGGTCTGATCGAGCGCGAGTTGTTGCAGCTGCTCGTTGGTGTTGAACTTGAGCATATCGTAGAGCGTGGCGAACGGCTGATTGAGCAGCGCATTCCAGGTGGAGAGGAACGGCGTTCGGCGATAATCGGCGCCGCCGTAGATTGTCGACTTGTCGGGCAGAATCCAGGACCCCGAGAAGATCGCCGCGTTCAGCCGGTTGAAGTGAACGTCGTAATCGATGTTTCCGAACGCAAACTTGCTCTCGTCAAAGTAACGCAGGTCCGTGCCGACGGCCTCTCGATCCACCAGCCAGCGGTCACGCTGCTCGATCGCATAAAGCGTCGTTTCGAACCCGTTAAACGGACCGAGACCGATGGCTGCGGCGTAGAAATACTTGTCGTCCTTGAACGGCAGATCATAACGGCTGACAGCGGGCGAGCCCGCGACGACGTCCAGCCGCAACATCGAAAGGGATTGCCAGCTTATGAGCGCGCCGTCGAAGCGGCCAAGCACGCCGTCCGTATTCAGTACCTGTCGACCGAACACCGAACGAAGATTCCAGTCCTTTACCAGCGTGTCGACCGAAAGCGCGGCCACTCCGAGGAGATCGCTCGAGGTGGGAGCGAACATATGCTCCTCGCTGCCCGAAAACCGGATTTTTCCCTTGGTCTGGTCGTTATTCCAGGTCGCTGTCGCATCCAGGCTGGAGAGTATTTCGTTTTGGTGCACGCGGTGGGAGTCTGG
>NZ_DASSRP010000363.1:0-12102 GCF_035701725.1 Bradyrhizobium sp. | reverse complement strand
GGCGATATGGCGTCGCCGGATGTGGCACACGGGCGCGGAGTGAAGGGGTTTCCAGGTAGTTAATAAATACCGCTCTGTTTCGTAGTAGGTTCGATGCCGTAGCCGCGGTTTGGCCTGTTTCAAATATTGATCGGCAATTTTGCGGAGCGTTTCGGTAGCCTGAAGAGTCGCCAGGGTGCGTTCGTCAGCAGGATCCTTGCCCCCAGCCACCAGGCCGAGGAGGCGTTTCGCCTCCTTCCGAGCTTTCTCGGGGGTCCAAGGCGATCCATGCGGACCAATTGTAAAGAAGCGCTGGCGTCCCAGAACGCGGTACTTCACGACATAAACTGCCGTGCCGCGCTGGCGTCTCACTCCAAAGCCGCGGACCGCCTCCTTGTGTCCGGCATCCCAAAGAATTTGTCCGGGCGCGAGCGATTGTACACTTCGGATCGTTATACCCAGCACGGCCATTGCTCGCCCCGATAGCTACCATCTAGCAACCACCGTAACGGAAATTGGGGAGTAACAAAGGCGGCCAGCGGCGCCGTTAGATATTGATATAACAGTGGTTTTCGTAGCGTAGGCGGTTGTGGCGTACGTCGTTCGAGGGCCTCAATCTCACTGTGGAACAGGAGGTCGGTGGTTCGAGCCCACCCAACTGTACCAGCCTTCGTCGCTGTCGATCGCCACGAACGCCCCTTGCCGTTTTGCTCCGCGTGTTGCGCAGGAATCAAGATCATCCCAGCATCAGCGATTGTCGTCGCCCGGCGCGAAGCCGTGAGTTCACTCAGCTATTGCGCCCTCGCTCCCTCAACCGCGGATCGCGCGCGATGAAGTCGAGAAAGCTGCGCACTTTGAGCGACAGGTATTTCCGGCTCGGATAGACCGCGAGCAGCCGGCCGGCGAAGGACAGCTTCTCCGGCAGCACCCGTTCCAGCCGGCCCGCGGCGAGATCGGTCGAAATCAGCCACTTCGGCAGAAAGGCGAAGCCCATGCCCTTCAGGCAGGCGTGGTGCATCAGCGTCTCGTTGCCGCTTTGCAGGACGACGGCAAATTTCACCGGTTTGTTGCTCTTGTCGTTGGGGAACGTCACCACGCCGTCCGCATGCACCAGGCTGTAGGCAAGGAGTGGCGCGCCGGTGAGGTCGTCCGGTGAAGCCGGGCGGCCGTGAGTGTCGAGAAACTTGCGTGACGCCACCAGATAGAACGGCGCGTCGGTTATCGCGCGTGCGATCAGGCCGGGACCGGGCGATGCCGTCACGCGCAGCGCGAGATCGAATCCCTCCTCGACGAGATTGACCAGCCGCCCGCTCAGATCGACCTCAAGCGTGACCTGCGGATAGCGCGCGCGATAGTCGGCCAAGAGGCCCGCAAATAATGGATTTGCCATCCAGACCGGAACGCTGAGGCGCAAGCGTCCTTTCGGGACGACCGCGGTCTGGCCGATGGCCGCTTCCACCTCATCGAGCCCGTCCACCATGGGTCGCGCCTGCTCGAGGTAGAGCGCACCGGCCTCGGTCAGGCTGACGTGCCGGCTGGTGCGGTTGAGCAGCCGTGTCGACAGCCGCTCCTCCAGCCGCATCACGTGCTTGCTCGTCATCGCCGCCGACATTCCAAGCCGCTGTGCGGCAGCCGTGAAGCTCCTCAGCTCCGCGACAGCGCAGAACACCCGGATGCTGACCAGCGTATCCATCGGATTTCCCCGTGCCGCGCCTGGCGCGCCGGTGAGCTTATTATCAACAAGTGGGAAATGATACTTCAACAGAACGAAAAATGATCAATCAACAGGAAAGAATTACCTCCTGCGTTTTCAACCACTCCGGAAGGATGAAAGCCAAATGTCTCAACTCGAAAACTGGTCGCCGCGCGTACTGGCTGCGGTGCGGATCATCGTTGCCCTGTTGTTCATGGAGCATGGGCTGATGAAGCTGTTCGCATTCCCGGCTGCGATCCCCGGCCTGCCGAGTCCACTGCCGGGCATCATGCTTGCCGCCGCGCTGATCGAAATCGTGGGCGGCGCGATGATCGCGCTTGGCTTGTTCACTCGCGCCGCCGCCTTCATCTGCTCCGGCGAGATGGCGGCCGCCTATTTCATGTTTCATGCGCCGCAGAGTTTCTGGCCGGCCGTCAACCAGGGCGACGCCGCCATCCTGTTCTGCTTCGTTTTCCTCTATTTGGCGTTTGCCGGCGCGGGAGCCTGGAGTGTCGACGCGCAACGCGCTTAAGCGATCGCAGCAAGGGCGTTGAGCCGGCTCGCTGGCTCAACGTCGAAGCCCTCATCCGACGGCGCATCACGGATGCGCGTCCGGAGTTTCACGGGCGGAACTCAAGCTTCGCCAGATGCAACAAGAGCACACTGCGCATCTTTCCACCGATCACTTGCAGCAAGGCGCGAAGCTTCGCTTGCCAATCTGAGGTTGCTTACTCACAATTTCTCCGGGGTGGATTCGGGGGAATCATGAGTGACCTTGCTCTTGGACGAAAACTGTTCGGTGGAATGATCCTGGCAGCCGCGTGGGTCTTGCCCACGGCAGGTTGGGCCTACACCGCCGAGCAACAGCAGGCTTGCATGGGCGATGCCTTCAGCCTGTGCGGTTCTGAAATTCCCGACGTGCAGCGGGTGACCGCTTGCATGGTCAGGAAGCAGGCCGAACTGAGCCCGGGCTGCCGGGTCTATTTCAGGCCACCGCAGCAGGCCGCGGCTGAAAGACCGCGACACCAGCACCGGCCGTACCGGCAGCGGTTTAGCTCAGACGACTAGGCCGAGCCTCCGTCGTTTGAACGATACGCGCCTTTGACTGACCTTGGCGATCCTTGGCGATCGCCGCATCCGGTGCCGCGCGGCACCGGACGGTTGTGGCATGCCGGCGTACGGCGCGGACGGTATGACTCAAAAGCACCACCGCTCGCTATTTGGCGCCGGCGCCACATTTGACGCCAAATTCCGCTTCCACGAATCAGCGTGCTGATTCATTTTTATCGTCCTGGGGTCAATGGAGGCGAAGGATATGAACGTGATAGTTTTTGCGTCGCGTAAAGGTGGCTCGGGGAAAAGCACCCTGGCAGCCCATCTCGCCGCGCACGTCCACAAGACAACCAAGCCGTGTCTGCTGGTCGATGCGGACCCGCAGGGCTCGCTGACCTTGTGGCACAAGCTTCGCGGCACCAACGAGCCGCAGATCAAGACCGCGGTCAATTCGGTCAGCGGGATCGTTGCTGCCGCCAAGCGCGACGGCTACGAGTGGGTGTTCATCGACACGCCGCCGAATCTGTCGGCCGTGGTCGACGATGCGATCAAGAACGCCACCATGGTCGTCATTCCGGCGCGTCCGGGCGTGTTCGACGTCAACGCCGTGCAGGAAACGATCCAGATGTGCCGTGCGGCGCGCAAGCCTTATGCGGTCGTGCTCAACGGTGCACCGGCCCGGCGCGACGAGGTCGAAAGCCGCATCGTCACCATCGCACGCGAGGCGCTTGCCAAATTCCGCGCGCCGGTGTGGGGCGGGCAGATCACCAACCGTGCCGATCTCCTGATGGCGCTCGGCAAGGGCGAGGGTGCCCGCGAATATTTCGCCGAAGGTCGTGCAGCCGCCGAAGTCGGCAGGCTGTGGGCCGCGATCGAACGTTCGGTAAAGGCGATCCGCGGCACTGCTTCGGCCAGCGGCGTGATGCACAAGCAGGCGGCTTAAGGCGCGCGTGCTTGTTTGACATCATCCTGCGTGATCGCCGCACGAACGGCGCTTACGCAGGATGATGTTTCTTTTGAATGAGCTCCGGCTTCGCCGGTCAGTTCACCATCAGCATGTAGAACACGACGACCGGCGACAAGGTCAGGATCACCGACCAGATGCCGACCGCCCAGAGAATGTCCTGCGTGCAAAAGTGGCCCGTTGCGGGCTCTGAACTGTTTTGAATTTCCATGACGCCCCCGCGTTTTTCCATGGTGACGCCGTCAGCTTCCGACCAGGAAGTTGAGAGCCAGCACCGGCGTCAGGCCGAGCAGCATCGCCCACAGTCCGAACGAGGAAACGAGCAGGAAATCCTGCTTCCTCTCGGCCCATTTGGAATTCGCAAAGCGTTTGTTTGGAATGGTATCAGCCGTCATGGTCGCCCCCCACTTTCTGTGATTGGGGCTATCCCTACCGGCAAAGTCCTAAAATACCCGCCGCGTCCGCGCCACAGAGTTTAACGGGGCATTTCAACGCGCGTTAACCAAGTGCGTTGCAGTCGGTATTCCACCGGATTGATCCCGACCTATCGGTCGGCCCGGCCGATCACGTCCATCAGCTCGGCGATCTTGCGGCGTTGATCGGCCTTGTCGCCGGAAACGATCGCATGCTCGACGCAGTGCGCGACATGGTCGCGCAGGATTTCCTCCTCGACGCGGCGCAACGCCGCTTTCGCCGCCGCGATCTGCGTGACCACGTCGATGCAATAGCGGTCGTCCTCGACCATGCCCGCAAGCCCGCGGATCTGGCCTTCGATTCGTTTCAGCCTTTTCAGGCAAGACGTCTTGATCTCCTGGCGCATAAGGTCCATATACCCCCCTAGGGTATATGTTTCAAGGGAAGCGGCAGCAAAAAATGGCCCACGGCAAGGACAACAGCGGCGCGACAGAAGACGCCTCCGCCCATCCGCAGATCTGTCAGCACCACAGCCACGATCATCACGCGCATCATCAAGCTGCTTATGACGCTGCCAAGCCCACCGCTTGCTGTTGCGGCGGCAAGCATGAGACCGGCCAGGACGCTGCGGTCGCGGTCGATCCGGTCTGCGGGATGAAGGTCAAGCGCGAGACTGCCAAGCATCGCTTTGAATATCGAGGCACCGAATATCTCTTTTGCTGTGCGCGCTGCCGCGAACGCTTTCAGGCCGACCCGGAAAGCTTCCTCAAGCCGAAAGCGTCCGAGCCGCCTGCGACAGCCCCCGCTGGAGCGATTTACACCTGCCCAATGCATCCCGAAGTCCGGCAAACCGGCCCGGGGAGCTGTCCGATCTGCGGCATGGCGCTCGAACCGGAGCAGGTTTCGCTCGAGCAGGGGCCGGATCCCGAACTGGCGGACATGACGCGGCGGTTCTGGATCGGACTGGCGTTGACGGCGCCGGTGTTCGCGATCGAGATGGGCCGTCATCTCGGCCTGATGCATCTGATCTCGCCGGTCTGGTCGAACTGGATTTCGTTCCTGCTCGCGACACCCGTGGTGTTGTGGACCGGCGCGCCGTTTTTCGTGCGCGGCTGGCGATCGGTCGTGAGCGGCAATCTCAATATGTTCACGCTGATCGCGATGGGAACGGGCGTCGCCTATCTCTACAGTGTGGTCGGAACTTTTGCGCCGCAGCTTTTCCCGGCGGGTTTTCGTGACGAACACGGCGCCGTCGCGGTGTATTTCGAGGTGGCCGCTGTGATCACGGTATTGGTGCTGCTCGGCCAGGTGCTGGAGCTGCGGGCGCGCGAACGCACCTCGGGCGCGATCCGCGCGCTGCTCGCGCTTGCGCCGAAAACCGCGCGGCGCATCACCTCGCAGGGCGACGAGGACGTCGCCATCGATTCGATTGCGGTCGGCGATCGTTTGCGGGTCCGTCCCGGAGAAAAGATTCCGGTCGACGGCCGCGTCACTGAAGGCGATTCCTTTGTCGACGAATCCATGGTGACGGGCGAGCCGATGCCGGTCGCCAAGGCCGAGGGCGCGCGCGTCATCGGTGGCACCGTCAATCAACACGGCGCGCTCGTAATTCGCGCCGAACAGGTCGGCCGCGATACCATGCTGGCGCGGATCGTCGATATGGTGGCGCGGGCGCAGCGCTCGCGTGCGCCGATCCAGCGTCTGGCCGATCGCGTTTCCGGCTGGTTCGTGCCGGCGGTGCTGGCTTCCGCATTGATGGCGTTTGTCGCCTGGGTCATGTTCGGCCCCGAACCGCGCTTCACGTTCGGATTGGTCGGCGCGGTAACGGTGCTGATCATTGCCTGCCCCTGCGCGCTCGGACTTGCCACGCCGATGTCGATCATGGTTGGGGTTGGGCGCGGCGCACGCGAGGGCATTCTGATCCGCGACGCCGAGGCGCTGGAGGCATTCGAGCGGATCGATACCATCGTCATCGACAAGACCGGCACCCTGACCGAAGGCAAGCCGAAGCTCGCCTCGCTGTCCACCGCGTCCGGCATCGACGAGAATACGCTGTTGCAGCTTGCTGCCGGCGCGGAACGAGGAAGCGAGCATCCGCTGGCGCGCGCGATCATCGCGGCGGCGGAAGCGCGCGGCCTGTCGCCCGGCGACGTCTCCAATTTCTTTGCGCATCCCGGCAAGGGCACGACCGGAAACGTCGACGGCAAGGCGATTGCACTGGGCAATGCCGCCTTGATGCGCGAACTTGATATTGCCGTGAGCGACTTCGAGACCGCGGCGGAAGCGGCGCGTGCTTCCGGCGCCACCGTGATCTATGCCGCGCTTGAGGGCCGTGCCGCCGGCATTCTTGCCGTCGCCGATCCGATCAAGCCCTCCGCCAAAGCGGCGGTCGCGGCGCTGCGTGCGGACGGTCTGCGGATCGTGATGCTGACCGGCGATGTCGCGACCACCGCGCGCGCGGTGGCCGCACAGCTCGACATCACCGAGATCGAGGCGGGCGTGCTGCCGGAGCGCAAGAGCGAAGTGGTTCAACGTCTGCGCCAGCAGGGGCGCCGCGTCGCCATGGTCGGCGATGGCGTCAACGACGCGCCGGCGCTCGCCGCCGCCGATATCGGCATTGCGATGGGGGGCGGCACGGACGTTGCGATCGAAAGCGCCGGCGTCACGCTGCTGACCGGCGATCTCTCGGGCCTGGTGCGGGCACGGCGCCTGTCGGCGGCGACCATGCGCAACATCCGGCAAAACCTGGGCTTCGCCTTCGTCTACAACGCTGCCGGCGTGCCGATCGCGGCCGGCGTGCTCTATCCAGAGTTCGGCATTTTGTTGTCGCCGATGCTGGGCGCCGCCGCAATGGCGCTGTCGTCGGTGAGCGTGATCGGCAACGCACTGCGACTGGCGCGCGCCAGACTTTAACTTCGCTTCGGACCGTTGGCGGCAATGAAGCGCGACAGTGCTGCGCCGATTTCGTCAGGACAATCCTCCTGAATGAAGTGCAGCCCAGGCACCGTGATCTCCTGCTGGTTCCGAAATCGCCGGCAGAAGTCGCGGGACCGCCCGATCAGCATCGAACCCGGCTCGGCGTTGATGAACAATTTGGGCTGCGGACTTTGCAGCAGCCATTGTCCGTATCTCTGAACAATGGCGACAACGTCGGCCGGCTCGCCGCCGATCGGCAGTTCGCGCGGCCAGACCAGCGTAGGCAGCCGCGACGACCGCGTCTTGAACGGACGCCGATATGCGTTCATCTCCGTTTCGCTCAAGGGACGGATGACGAGCTTCGGCAGCAGCACCTCGATGAAGAAGTTTTCATCGAGGATCATGTGCTCGCCCTTTTCGGACCGCAGGTCTCGAAACAGCGGCGCGCGGCTCGGCGGCAGGTCGTCCCATTCGCGCGGGAAGAGAATCGATTCCATGTAGGCGATGGCGTGGACGCGTTCCGGGTGCCGCGACGCCCAGTAGAATCCGAGCGCAGATCCCCAGTCGTGCAGCACGAGCGTAACGTTCTCCTGCAGGCCGAGCACATCGAACCATGCATCGAGATAGCGCGCGTGGTCGCGGAACCGGTAGGCCCCGTCGGGAGCGGGCCCCGATTGCCCCATGCCGACGAGGTCGGGCGCCAGGCACCGGCCGAGGTCGCTGACGTGAGGGATGATGTTACGCCAGAGATACGAGGACGTCGGGTTGCCGTGCAGGAACACGATCGGATGCCCCCGACCGACGTCGACATAGCTCATCTCGGTGTCGAGGATCTGAATCCGGCGGCGCGGCAGGCGATCTTCTGCCGCGATGGTGATATTGCTCATCTCGCGCTCGCATTCGCGGATTCAGCTATAAGTCGCCGAATGTGGTTTTGTGCCGGGCGTTCGATCACGACAGCTTTACAGAATGAGGTGCAGGGCTCTCGCCGGTCGCGAGCCTGAGCGCGGATAGCGCCATCTCGCGGTGCGCCGCGTCGCCAAGCAGGCGATCGATCGCCAGCCAGGCGCCGCCGGGCACAATTCGCTGGCGCGCGGCAAACGCACGTGCCTCGTCCAGCCGGCCCATTGCGGCGTAACAAGCGGCGAGGAACCAGCCGGTGAGGGGGTAGGTTGGAAGCTCTTGAAACGAAGTCTCCAGAACGTGAGCCGCATCGTCGAACCGTCGTTCGAAGAAATGGCACATGCCGACGCCGGTCAGGTGAAACGCTTTGCGCGTGGCGCGCGGATCCAGCCGCAAGGACGTTTTGAAATGGGTGATGGCAAGTTCGGATTCGCCCGAAACGGTACGCATCCAGCCGCTCCACAGCCACGCAAATGCGTGGCTTGGGTTGCGGGCAAGCGCGCCGTCGACCAGCCGCTTCAGGACCTCGACGTCTTCGCCGCTGTTCAATAGCGCGCCAGCGGCCGAAGTAACGGTGGAGGGATCGTCGGGCGCGGCTTCCAGCGCCCGGCGTGCCCAGATGATGCTCTGTTCCCGGTCACGCGCGATATCATCCGTCCAGCCACTCGAGACGTTCTGCGCGTGGCATAGCGCGAGCGAAGCCAGCGCCATCCCGTACCGCGCGTCGCATTCCACCGCCTGCCCAAGCAGCGCAATCGCCTTCATGTTGTCGTCACGCGACCAGCTTCGGATGTGCGGCAAGGCGCGCAGGTAAAGATGGTAGGCTGTCAAGTCGCTGGTTGGGTGCTCCGAGGCGCGCCGGATCTCGGTATCGAGCAACAGTGGATCGATCACGCCGGCGACCGAGGCTGCAACCATGTCCTGAAGCTCGAAGATGCCGGCCATCGGGCCGTCGAATTTCTCGGCCCATAAATGCGCGCCGGTTGCGGCATCGATCAACTGTCCGGTAATTCGCAGCCGCGAATCCGCCTTGCGCACGCTGCCTTCGAGCACGTAGCGCACGCCAAGCTCGCGCCCGACCTGGCGGATATCAACCGCCTTGCCCTTATAGGCGAAAGAGGAGTTGCGCGCGATCACGAACAGGGATTTGAACCGCGACAGCGCGGTGATGATGTCTTCGACCAGGCCGTCGGCAAAATAATCCTGCTCGGGGTCACCGCTCATATTTGCAAAAGGCAGCACCGCGATCGATGGCTTTTCCGGAAGTTCGAGCGCGACCGGCGCGGCCATCGCGGAGCCCGGCGCGGCGCTTGCGAGGCGCGGATCGGAGACCCGCCACGCCCGTACCGGTTCGGCAATGTTCTTCAGCCGCAGCGCCCCGAGGTCGTGGCAGGCGAGTTCGACCTTGCCGCGGATCTGCCGGTAAGCGTCGTCGGAGAGGCAAATGCCGCCCGGCTCGGCCAGTCCCTGAAGCCGCACGGCGATGTTGACGCAGTCGCCAAAAATATCGTCTTCATCGACCATGATGTCGCCGACATTCATGCCGATCCGGAACTCGACTTTGGAGCCGCCGGCCCGACCGCTGTTTTGCATGGCCATCGCGCGCTGGATCTCGGCGGCGCCACGCGCGGCGTCCACCGTGCTCGGAAATTCCGCCAGCATGCTGTCGCCCGACGTCTTGACGATGCGTCCGCGATGGGAGGTGATCGCCGGGGCGACGACGGTCTTTCGGATGTCCTTGAGCCGTGTCATGAGCGCTTCCTCGCCGGCTTGCATGAGGCGGCCATAGTCTTCGACCACCCCCGCCAACACCGCCGCCAACCGCCGTTCCACGCGCTCGCCGGGCAAAAAAGCCTCCAATATCGCCGCCGCCTCGACGGCGATATCACTTCGTTCGATCGGCAGCCAGCATCGCGTAGCTAATGTGCAATCCTCTCCACTACGTCGAAGGTTGCAGGCGGAACATCGGAACTTGCTGCCGCGCGATCTCGGCATCGAGCTGCCGAGCGAGTTCGGAACTCACCTCGACCATCGGCAAGCGAACCTCGGCGCTGTCGATCAGGCCGCTTCGTGCCAGCCAGTACTTGGCCGGCGCCGGGCTCGGTTCGGCAAACAAAAGGCGTGTCAGCGGGGAGACGCGATCCCAGTGCTGACGCGCGTCCTCGATCCGGCCTTCTCTGAAGAGCCGCCATATCGCGGCGAATGTTGCCGTCTCGACGTGGGCCGAGAGCAGGATCGCGCCGTCGGCGCCATCGGCCAGCGCCTCGAAGTACAGCGCATCCTCGCCGGTCAGGATGCGAAAGCCCGCCGGTCGCCGCCGCAACAAATCGATCGATTGCGCGCGATTGGCGCCGCAGTCCTTCATGCCGACGATGTTGGGGTGGCTGGCCAGTTCAAGCAGCGTTGCGGTTTCGAGCCTAACCGAAGAGCGGTAGGGAATATTGTAAAGCACGATCGGCCAGGAGGCGTGATCGGCGAGAACCGTGAAGTGCTGCAACAGGCCGCGTTGCGAGGGGCGCGAGTAATAGGGGCTCGAGATCAGATAACCGTCGATCGGCCAGGCAGCCGTTTCATCGAGCGTGTGGCAGAGCTTGCGCGTATAGCTGCCGGCGAGCCCAAGACAGATCGGCAGGTAGCGCTTCGTCTCGGCGAGCGTCTCGCGCGTCACCGCGACGATCCATTCGAGCTCGGCCATTCCGAGCGTCAGGCCTTCGCCTGACGTCGCCGCGAGAATCAAACCGTCGATCGGCAGGCAAGCATAATGAACGACTAGTCGCCGCAGCGAAGCCTCGTCGACCGCACCGTCACAAAACGGCGTGACAAGCGGCAGCCAGAGGCCTCCGAGTTGCGAGCGAAGCTCTGACGAATCGATTGGCGGGGTCATTGTCCATCTCCTCGGGTGGCCGGAGATGGGACACAAAAAACCCCACCTCGCGGCGGGGGTTACAGATCGGGCGAAAATCAGAAGTCTATCGTGCGCGCCAATCCGAAGCCCCCGAACGGGAAGCTTTTTTATTGACGGCATGGCGGGCGCACGAAAGCGTGATCATGGACTGATGATGCGGCGCGCTGGTTCCGCTGTCAACACGCGCTTCGGACGGCGGAGACTTTCCCCGCGCTTTCCCATCATGAAAAGCGGGAGCCGAGATCCGCAAGGCGGAAAAAGCCTTTCACGTCAGGGCAAAAAAAAGCCGGGCCCATAAGAGCCCGGCTTTGAGTATTGGCCTCGTTGGGCCGACACAATCACCTTCCAAGAGGGATAACCGAACACCCGCGCCACTGGAGGAGGGGGACATGTGCGCAGCGCGAAAGCTCAGTGTGTATGCATTATGGGCTTTGCGAATGCCTTGCAGCAACCGGGTCGGCCGCATGTCAGACATGCGGGGACCGGTTATCGCCTGATAATTACAACATAAGCGGGAAAACTGTGCAGCGGCTTTGCGACAAGGTCAGACCAGCGCTCACGCACTGCGCCCATCAACGCGCAAAGACGAACTTCAGCGCGCGTTAGGAGGGCCAGCGCTGCGCCTTGCTCACCACGAAGTCGCGGAACACCTGGACGCGCGCAACCGTTTTCAATTCTTCGGGATACACGAAATAAGTATCGAGCTGGATCGAGTCCGATTCGCCGAACAGCTGCACCAGGCGGCTGTTTTCCTCGACCAGATAATCCGGCAACGCCGCAATTCCGAGACCCTGCTGGCAGGCGCGCACCAAGCCCAAGATGTTGTTGACCTTGAAATAGGCTTCACGCGGACCGGTGCCGTTGCGGCCGGCCTCGACCAGCCAGTTGCGGTTCTGCAAATGCGGCGCGACCTGCCCGTCGGCAAGCGTGATGATCCGGTGCGCGTCGAGTTCATCGAGCGTGCGCGGCGTGCCGAAACGCTTGATGTATTCAGGCGAGCAATAGGCATGAAAGCCCATCGCGAACAGCTTGCGCTGGATCAGGTCGGGTTGGGTCGGCTTGCGGGTGCGAATGGCGACGTCCGCCTCGCGCATCGAAAGGTCCAGCTCCTCGTCGGTGACGATCAGCGAGATACGGATTTCCGGATAGAGCGCGGTGAATTCGCCGAGCCGCGGAATCAGCCAGTTGATGCCGACGCCGGGGGTGGTGGTGATCTTGAGATCGCCGCTTGGCCGCTCCCGGCTGTCGGTGAGTTTGGCGCGGGCAGCCTGCAGC
>NZ_DASSRP010000362.1:0-9579 GCF_035701725.1 Bradyrhizobium sp. | reverse complement strand
CGGCCGAGGATGAAGGCGCCGAAGCCTGCCATGGCGCGTTGGGCGAACTGATCGTCGATGCCGGTGTCGCCGCCTTCTTTTCCAAGCATCTGGCGAAACGTCCGCGTCGGGAAAAACCACTGGAAGATCTCCTGGCCATTCAAACCAAGCGGATGATTCAGGCTCTGGTCCGTTCCCGCCGAGAAGCCATCGAGCGAGACCCCGAACCCGCAAACTTTCACTTTGGTCAATTGACTTCTCCTGTTGCGCTACGATGCCGGCGTCGTGCTCGCTCGCCTCAATGAAAGATCCGTCCGGAGTCGATGACGATGGTCTGGCCGGTCATGGTTTCCGTGCGGCACATGGTGACCACCATGTCGGCGCAGTCGTCCTTGTCGGCCGGCTTCTTCAAAAGCGAACTCGCGGCGGAATTCTGGATCTGCTCGGCGCGCAAATTCGCCGTGGCGCGCGTGCCGTCCAGAAGACCCGGCGCCACGCAGTTGACCAATGTCTCCGGCGCCAGTGCCACCGCCGTGCACCGCGTCAGATGGATCAGCCCCGCTTTCGATACGGCATAGGCGATCGACGAGCCGGTCGGATAGAGTCCCGCGACCGACGAAATGTTGACGATGCGGCCGCGCCCCTGCGCCTTCATGACGGGCGCGACGGCCTTGGTCAGAAGCAGCGGCCCCGTGAGATTGGTGGTCATGATCTTGTCCCAGACGTCCAACGTCAGATCGTCGAGGTTGGGGAAGGGGACCGCGAAATTGTAGGCGGCGTCGTTGACGAGAATATCGAGGCGGCCGAAAGCTTGCGTGACTTCGCCGACCAACCGATGGATGGCTGCGCCGTCCGTGATGTCGCAGGCAAACGCCTGCGCCTTGATTTGATATTTCGACGCCAGCTCGCCGGCGACGCTCTCCGCCTGCTCGCGGCTGCGCGCATACATGATCGCGATGTGTGCGCCCTCCCGGGCGAGCGCGTGGCAGATGCGCTGCCCCAGCCCGCCATTGCCGCCCGTCACCAATGCCGCCGCGCCCTTCAGCTCCATCGCGTCTCTCCTTCAATTGCAAATGCGTTGTCGCGCCGCTGAGCGCTTCGAAGTTGAATGGTCGTTGCGAGCGCTCCTGGCAATGAGGCTTCGAGCTGACCTCATGCTCTAATGCGGCAGCAGCGACCGCGGATCGCGCGGATTCCAGCGGTTGGCTTCCACCAGCGCGATGAAGCGCTCGACCATTTCGTTGAACAGTGCCGGCTCCTCCAGATTGAGCACGTGGCCTGATTTCGGGAAAAATGTGAGGCCGGAGGCCGGAAGATGCTGCTTGAGGAACAGGCTCGGCTCGACGCAGGCGTCGTCCTCGTCGCCGCAGATGATCAAGGCCGGCGTGGTCGCGCGTCTGATCTGTTCCGTCAGCGTGTAGATCGAGGGGCGGCCGCGCTGAAAGCCGCGCATGGTGTTGGCCGAGCCCTTGGCATCGTGGCGGGCGAGCGCGGCGTAAAAATCGGCGTGGCCACGCGGGTCCTTCACCAGGAACGGAATTCGCCCCGGCGCCTCGCGCGTCACCTTGGCGACTTCGGCCGAGCCGAGCTTGTCGAACTGATCGGCGGTGTCGCGGCAGGTCTTGCGGAAGGCTTCGAGGTTTTCGAGGCTCGATCCGGAGCCGACGCCGGCGAGCGTCATCGATAACAGGCGTTCGGGTGCATTGAGCGCCACCTGCAGCGAGGAGTAGGAGCCCATCGAGAGGCCGACGAAATGTGCTTTGGCAATATTGAGGTGATCGAGCACGGCCAGCGCATCGGTGTAGAAATGCTTGTAGCTGTAGTCCTCGCTGGAGGCCGGCACGTCCGAGGGCGTGTAGCCGCGCGCCGAGTAGGCGATGCAACGGTGGCCGCGCGAGAAGTAGCGCATCTGCGGCTCCCAGTTGGTGTGGTCGGCCGCGAACTCGTGCAGGAACAGGATCGGCGTGCCGCTGCCCGCTTCTTCGTAGTAGAGGCGGGTTTTGTCTTTGGCGGTGGCGTGGGGCATTCGTTCCTCTCCCGTGTTCTTTTCCGTTTCTTGCGCGCCTGTTCGTCGCGGCTTGCACGTTCGCAGTTAATGCTCGCGGCGGCAATGAGGCAAGGCACGTTTCATTTCCGTCACGGAATCTGCGCGGAATTACCTTCGAACCGCTAGCCCATCGCCACATCCCGTCTTGCTCTGGTCACAGCGCGACTTTTTTAACGCGCCCCGGAAGCCGGCTGAATTTCGCCGGCGGGCTAACGGGGGTGTCAAAAAGGATCGACAAGGATCAACCAAGCAATGCTTCAATCTGCCAACTTTCGCCGCTCGCTTGTAGCCCTGGCTCTGTGCTCGACCGCGTTTGCCGCTTCGGTGACGCCGGCCGCGGCGCGCTCGCATCACGCTTCGCGCCATCTCGCGCATGCCTATGAGAGCGGCCATCACGTGCGGCGTCACTTCGCTTACCATCGCGTTCGCCACTTCGCGCGTCGCTCGCGCTGGAGCGAGAGCGTTGCCGCACTCCGGAGCCATCGCGTCGCGAGCGCCTATGCCAGCGTATCCCCGGAGACGCTCACCGGCGCAGCCGCCTCGGGCGCAGGGTCCGACCTGGTCATGGAAGCGCGGCATTACCTCGGCGGCAATCCGACCGGCCGGGGCAGCCTGTGGTGCGCGCGCTTCATGAACATGGTGCTGGCGCGTACGGGTCATCGCGGCACCGGCTCGGACATGGCGGCTTCATTCGCGAGCTACGGTCATCGCGTGTCAGGTCCGCAGGTCGGCGCCATCGCGGTGATGGGCCGGCGCGGCGGCGGCCATGTCGGAATCATCACCGGCGTCGACGCCCATGGCAATCCGATCATGATCTCCGGAAACAACGGCAACCGGGTCAAGGAAGCGCCGATCTCGCGCGGCCGGATCTACGCCTACGTGATGCCGAACTGAGGAGCTTACCGCTTTCGCTCTTGTCATTCCGGGGCACGCGAAGCGTGAACCCGGAATCCATCGAGCCGCCCTAAAATGAGGTGAAATGGATTCCGGGTTCGCTCGCGCCCCGGAATGACAGGGCGGGGCCTTTTGCTACACCAGCCGCGGCTGTTCCGCCGCGATCTCGTCGCCGAGACGAAGCGTGCCGGGCGCAATCACCTCGGCGTAGATGCCGCAATCGGCGTGGCCGAGCCGGCGTTGCAAAGTGTCGGGAATCTCGAGGTCGCGCAGTGCGGTGTCGGGATCGACGTTGACGGCGGCGCAGCGCTTGATGCGCTTGACGACCTTCAGGCGGACGTCGCCGATCGCGAGCGTGCGGTCGAGCAGGTCGAATTCGTGCCAGGCCGGCCAGCCCGTGACATACATGTTGGCGCGAAACCGCAGCGGATGGACCGCCCAGTCGACCAAGCCCTCGACGGCCGCAACGCTTGCAAGGTTGATGATCGAGACCACCTTGCGTGCGACATCGGAAAAGCTGTGGCCCGCGCAGGAGAGAATCTTCGGCGGCCCCTTGAGCTCTTCGGCAAAATTGGCCGTGAAGAATTGCTCGATGGCGGCGCGGCCTTCGGGGGTCTCGAGGTCGCCTTGCGCGACGATTTCGCCGTCGCGCCGGATGGTCAGGCGATGGCTGTCATCATCGAAACGGGTCTTCAGCTCGGCGAGGCGCTCGTTGCGCATCAGCATCAGGAACTGGACCTTGGGCAGCCAGCCCGGCGCCTTGGGGTCGAAGCCGCTCGGGCCGTTTTCGATGGCATAGCGGCGGTCGGCCGGAAAGGTCTGGCCGAGGCCGAGGGCGACCTCGGGTAGCTCTTCCGGGGAAAGGCCTTTGACGGGATAGCGGTAGAGGCCGGTGATTTGCGCGGGCATGCGGTTTCTTAAGGGATTTTGATCCGACCCGCCACCGGACACGAATTTGTGAAAACGCCTCTTCCGTTTCGCCGGCTCGGCTCCCACATCTAGGTCAAGCCCACCGAGGGCGACGACCGCGGCCGGTTGAGGAATGTCAATGCGGACCGCGGATACCCAATGAAGATGCCGCAATCATGCCTTAGGGGTGCTTGCGGCATGCCGAGGGAACGAACGAATGAATATCGAAAAATATACCGAGCGCGCGAGGGGCTTTGTCCAGTCGGCGCAATCGCTCGCTGTACGCGAGGGACATCAGCAGTTTTCCTCCCTGCACATGCTCAAGGTGCTGCTGGACGACAATGAAGGGCTCGCCAGCGGCCTGATCGATCGTGCCGGGGGCAATTCCCGCGCGATCCTCAAGGCTACCGAGGAAGCTTTAAATAAATTGCCGAAGGTTTCGGGCAGCGGCGCCGGACAGGTCTATCTTGCCCCGGATCTGGCACGCGCCTTCGATGCCTCCGAAAAGGCGGCCGACAAGGCCGGCGACAGTTTCGTCACGGTCGAGCGGCTGCTCTTGGGCCTTGCGCTGACCAAGGACGGCGAGGCCGGCGACATCCTGCGCAAGGGCGGCGTGACGCCGCAGAACCTCAACGCCGCGATCGAGACGTTGCGCAAGGGCCGCACCGCCGACAGCGCCACCGCCGAAAACGCCTATGATGCGCTGAAGAAATATTCGCGCGACCTGACTCAGGCCGCGCGCGACGGCAAGCTCGACCCCGTGATCGGACGCGACGAGGAAATCCGCCGCACGATTCAAGTGCTCTCCCGCCGCACCAAGAACAATCCGGTGCTGATCGGCGAGCCGGGCGTCGGCAAGACCGCGATCGTCGAGGGGCTGGCGCTGCGCATTCTCAACGGCGACGTGCCCGAGAGCCTGAAGGACAAGAAGCTGCTGTCGCTCGACATGGGCGCGCTGATTGCGGGTGCGAAGTATCGCGGCGAATTCGAGGAACGGCTGAAGGCCGTGCTCTCCGAGGTCACCTCGGCTGAGGGCTCGATCATCCTGTTCATCGACGAGATGCATACGTTGATCGGCGCCGGCAAGGCCGACGGCGCCATGGACGCCTCCAACCTGTTGAAGCCGGCGCTGGCGCGCGGCGAGTTGCACTGCATCGGCGCGACCACGCTCGACGAGTATCAGAAGCACGTCGAAAAGGACGCGGCGCTGGCGCGGCGGTTCCAGCCGATCTTCGTCTCCGAGCCTTCGGTCGAGGACACCATCTCGATCCTGCGCGGCCTGAAGGACAAATACGAACAGCATCACGGCGTGCGCATCACCGATTCGGCGCTGGTGGCCGCCACGACGCTGTCGAACCGCTACATCACCGACCGTTTCCTGCCCGACAAGGCCATCGACCTGATGGACGAGGCGGCGGCGCGGCTGAAGATGCAAGTCGATTCCAAGCCCGAAGAACTCGACTCGATGGACCGGGAAATCATCCGCCTCAAGATCGAGCAGGAGGCGCTGAAGAAGGAAACCGATGCCGGCTCCAAGAGCCGCCTGCAGACGCTGGAGAAGGAGCTTGCCGAACTCGAGGAGAAATCGGCGGCGCTGACGGCGCGCTGGAGCGCGGAAAAGAACAAGCTGTCGAACGCGCAGAAGCTCAAGAGCGAACTCGATGGCTTGCGGATCGAACTCGCCAACGCCCAGCGGCGCGGCGAATTCCAGCGCGCGGGCGAACTCGCCTATGGCCGGATTCCCGAGCTTGAGAAGAAGCTCACCGACATCGAAGCCAAGGAGAATGCCGGCGAGATGATGGAGGAGGCGGTCACCGCCAACCACATCGCGCAGGTGGTCTCGCGCTGGACCGGCGTGCCGGTCGACAAGATGCTGGAAGGCGAAAAGGACAAGCTCCTGAAAATGGAGACGAGCCTTGGCCAGCGCGTGGTCGGCCAGGCCGAAGCGGTGCATGCGGTCGCGACCGCCGTGCGGCGCTCGCGCGCGGGCCTGCAGGACCCGAACCGGCCGATGGGCTCGTTCATGTTCCTGGGGCCGACCGGCGTCGGCAAGACCGAACTGACGAAAGCCTTGGCGGAGTATCTCTTCAACGACGAGACCGCGATGGTCCGGCTCGACATGTCGGAGTTCATGGAGAAGCACTCGGTGTCGCGGCTGATCGGGGCGCCTCCCGGCTATGTCGGCTACGACGAGGGTGGCGCACTGACAGAAGCGGTGCGGCGCCGGCCCTATCAGGTCGTGCTGTTCGACGAGATCGAGAAGGCGCATCCGGATGTCTTCAACGTGCTGCTGCAGGTGCTCGACGACGGCCGCCTGACCGATGGACAGGGCCGCACCGTCGACTTCCGCAATACGCTGATCATCATGACCTCGAACCTCGGTTCGGAATTCCTGGTCAGCCAGCCCGAAGGCGAGGACACCTCAGCCGTTCGCGAACTGGTGATGGGGACGGTGCGCGCGCACTTCCGCCCTGAGTTCCTGAACCGGGTCGACGAGATCATCCTGTTCCATCGCTTGCAGAAGAGCGAAATGGGACGGATCGTGGAGATCCAGTTCTCGCGGCTGTCGAAGCTCCTGGAGGAGCGCAAGATCACGCTCGTGCTGGACACGGCGGCGCGCGACTGGTTGGCCGCCAAGGGCTGGGACCCGGCCTATGGCGCGCGTCCCCTGAAGCGGGTGATCCAGCGCAATGTGCAGGACCCGCTCGCCGAGATGATCCTTGCCGGCGAAGTTCACGACGGCGATCGCGTGACGATTTCGGCGGAAGGCAACGTGCTGACCTTCAACGGCAAGGCGCGCCAGACCGCGGAAATCGCCCAGTTCGAGGCGCCGCTGCCCAAGCGCAAGCTGAACTGACAGGTAGCGTGCAGCGTGCCAAAGCAAAACGGCCCCGCCATGCGGGGCCGTTTCATATCAACCGAGCGTGAACCTTAGCGCGTCGTGAGCTGCACCGGGCCGCCGCTCGCATCCGAGATGCGCGAGCCGCGTCCGGTCATCATGACGTCGAGCCGGTCGCGTTCTTTTTCGAAGCTCGTCAGCATCGAGCCTTCGAGTGAACGGCCGCGCGGCAGTTTCACGCGCATCGGGTCGACGAAGCGGCCGTTGACCAGAATTTCGTAGTGGACATGGGCGCCGGTCGACTGGCCGGTCGAGCCGACAAAGCCGATCACCTGGCCCTGGCGAACGCGTTTTCCGACTTCGAGGCCCTTGGCGAAGGCCGACATGTGACCGTAGGCGGTCTCATAGCCGTTATTGTGCTTGATCTTGACGTACTTGCCGTAGCCGCCTTCCCAGCCCGCGGTCTCGACCACGCCGTTGCCGGAGGCGAAAATCGGCGTGCCGTAGGCGGTGGCCCAGTCGACGCCGGTGTGCATCTTTACATAGCCCAGGATCGGATGGCGGCGGCTGCCGAAGCCCGAACGCATGATGGCGACGTTGACGGGTTTGCGGACCAGAAACTTCTTCGCGCTCTTGCCGGTCTCGTCATAGAAGTCGACCACGGCATCGTCGGGGGTCTGGAAGCGGTAGTATTTCTTGGTCTCGCCGCCGACGGTGAGCGAGGCGAACAGCACTTCGGATTTTTCGCTGTTGCTGCCTTCGTCTTCGCCGGCGAAGAAGACGTCGAAGGAATCGCCGGGCTGCACCTTGCGCTGGAAGTCGACGTCATAAGAGTAGATGCGGATCATGTCCTCGATGACGTTCGCCGGCACCTTGTTGCGCAGCGCGGTCTCGTAAATGCTCTGATAGAGCCGCACGCCGGTTCCATCGTCATCGTCATCGTCGTCCTTGCCGTTATCGGCAGTGTCGGTGACGGTGTTGATGCTCGAGACGTCGACGGCGACGTATTTGCCAAGGTCGGACAGCGCGGCGACGGCTTCGACCGAGGAATCGTTGGCGACCATTACGCGGACCGGTTGGATCCGCTGGCCCGGACCTGCCGGAGCCATCAGGATGCGCAGCTTCTGGCCTTCCTTCAGGCCGCCCTCGCGGCCGCGGGCGCCGAGCGTTGCGGCGATCGCCTTGGCCTCTTCAGCGGTCGCGCCCTGATCGCGCAGGATCGAGGAGACGCTGTCGCCCTTCTTGACGACATGAATGCGCTCGCCGGTGGGATTGCCGCCGGTGATCTGGTCCTTGGTCTTCGGCAGCAGGGTGACGTTTTCAGGAACAACGCGGGTCTCGAAACCGGCATAGGGGTCGGACACATTGCCTTCAGTCGCGTAGGCCAGCTTGATGCCGCCGGTCGCGCCGCTGACGTCGGCGGTGGCATTGGCGAGCGCCGCATATTTCACCCCGCCATTGCCGCGCCAGTTCGAGGCGTCGCGCACCCGCAAGGTGATTTCATCGAGCGAAATGTTGGCGGCAATCTTGGCCTTGGGCAGGATCGGCGCCAGATCCTTGGTGACGAACGACACCTCGGCGTCGGGCTCGACGGCATCGGGATTGTTCGGATCTTCGGCAGCGGCCGGCGTGCTGGTGCCGACATCGGTCAGCATGCGCTGGGCGTTGAAGGGCGGGATCTTGGCCGACAGGTCGCTGGTCGTCATCGACAGGTTGCCGGAGATACGAATGAACGGCCGCACCCGCATCACGTCACGGTTGCCGACGCGCGTGACCGTGGAAACCCGCACCACATTGCGCGCGGCGCTCGCTTCACCTGGCGGCGGCAGACGGTCGCTCTTGTGCAAGGTGGCGGCGCGGTCGTTGGCGCCGAACGCGCCGCGCAGGGTGCCCTCGACCCGTTCCGGGATCTTGGCAAAGGTCATTTCGCCGTCGAGCGAGGCGAAAACGGCGCCGCCAATCAAGGCCGCGCCGCACAGACCGGTGAGAATGGTGCCGCTAAACCACTGGACGGAGACGCGGCGGCGGTCGATCACCGCGGCCTCAGTGCCGTCAACCGAAAGCGGCGGCTCGTGACCGAGGTCGATGACCCCGGCGTCGCGCCCGTATCCGCCCCCGCGTGACGTCCTGTGGCTCAAACCACCATCCCCCCAAATTCCAACGTCATTCGACGAGATCCCTAAGGCCGTCCTTTAAACCCGCAAACAACCCGGTGGGGGACGGGGATGCGGCGTACCGCACGATCTTTGCGACAACGAGCCGAAACAACGGCCGAAATCGCAGCTGTTAATAGTGTGGAAATCTCTTCGAAGTCATCCGTCCGCGTGAAAGGGGCGACAGTCTCACGGGTGATCTCCGCCTCTTTCAGGCATATTTACCGCCCGCGACCCCCACTGGTATCAAGCGATTCAATGCCTAAGTATGCCAGAACGTCGTAGGATTGTGGCTCAAGTACGGCGCGAAACTCCTAAAAAAACAGGGTTTGGGGCCGACTCAAAAATCTCGATCCGATGCGACGATTTGTTGACATCAGGCGTTGACAACGCCGATGGGGCGGGCCTATAACCCGCCCACTGAGCGCGGCGCTGCATTGGCCCTCGGCCAAGGCATCTGTTCGTGCCTGTAAGCTCCTCACTGAGATGAGTGAATCAACAGCCGGTGGAAACCGGTTGTCATTTGTCGTCGAGTGGGATGCTGCTCCCGTAAGGGAGAGGGGTTCTCGAACCCCGGGCTGTTTGACAAGTGAAGATGAAGAAAGAGAAACGTGGACGGCGGAGTCCTTGCGGATCTCGACCCGGATGAAGGCCTCGTGCTTTCAGCCATCGGGATCGGACGAAAGACTTCGGCGGTACACGTTTTAAAGGTTACACCATCGCTGCTCGCGATGTGAATCGCAGGCGGCTTGTCGGCT
>NZ_DASSRP010000361.1:0-4353 GCF_035701725.1 Bradyrhizobium sp. | reverse complement strand
CGGCAAGGCCACGACCACGGCGATGGCCAACCTCGCCGAGGCGATCCAGGGCCTCGTCACCCACATGCGCACCGAGCAGCAAATGATCCGCGAATGGGCCGACGGCCAGGGCGAGCAAAACCGCGAGATCAAGCGGTTGCTCTAGCGCCTGGCGCGTCAGCCGGAGAAAAGCTGATGGCCCTCGCCCGAGCACGACGCAGCGAAAGCGCCTTCAACTACTGGCCGGGCTTCGTCGACGCGCTGTCGACGCTGGTGCTGTCGATCGTCTTCCTGCTGTCGGTGTTCTTGGTCGTGCAGTTCTTCCTGTCGCAGGAAGTCACCGGCAAGGACAAGGCGCTGGAACAGCTCAATGCCAAAATCGCCGAGCTGAACGATCTGCTCTCGTTGGAGAAGCTCGGCAAGATCAACCTCGAGGACCAGCTCTCGCAGGTGCGGGCCGGCCTTGCATCGGCCGAAGGCGAACGCGACCGCGTCAAGGGGCTCTATGAAGGGCTCGCCGGCGCCGGCAATGACGCTGCCAGCCGCGCCAACGAACTCAACAAGGCGCTCGATTCCGAAAAGCAGGTCTCGGGGCGCGCGCTGGCCCAGATCGAGGTATTGAACCAGCAGATCAGCGCGCTGCGCCGCCAGCTCGCCGCGCTCGAGGAAGCGCTGCAGGCTTCCGAAAAGCGCGACAAGGAATCTCAGGGACGCATTGCCGATCTCGGCCAGCGGCTGAACGTTGCGCTGGCGCAGCGGGTGCAGGAATTGTCGCGCTACCGTTCCGAATTCTTCGGACGGCTGCGCGCCATTCTCGGCAACCGGCCGGATGTGCGGATCGTCGGTGACCGCTTCGTGTTCCAATCCGAAGTGTTCTTCGACACCGGACAGGCGCAGCTTTTGCCCGAAGGTCGCGCCGAACTCGACAAGGTCGCTTCCGCCCTGACCGAACTCGACAAGCAAATTCCGAGCGAGATCGCCTGGGTGCTGCGTGTCGACGGCCACACCGACGTGCGGCCGATCACCAACAGCCCGCTGTTCAAGTCAAACTGGGAATTGTCATCGGCGCGCGCGATCTCGGTGGTGCAATATCTGATTTCGCTCGGCGTACCGGCGCAGCGGCTGGTGGCCGCGGGCTTTGCCGAATTCCAGCCGCTTGACACCGGCAACACCGAAGACGCCTACCGCCGCAACCGCCGCATCGAATTGAAGCTGACGGAGCGTTAGATGCCGTTGGCATCGTCATTCCGGAGCGATGCGGAGCATCGAATCCGGAATCCCGCGATTCCGGGTCTGGTCCTCAGCGCAAAATCAACTTCGATTTTGCCGCTTCGGACCATCCCGGAATGACGGCGTACCCATGAACCAGCCCTTCACCCTCCGCCCCTATCGCGACAGCGACGAAGACGCCGCGATCGCGCTGTGGCTGAAGACATGGCAACAAGCCTATCCTTCGATCGATTTCACCGCCCGCGTGCCTTGGTGGCGCGAGCGCTGGCGCCATGAGCTGGTGCCGAACGCCGCGATCGTGGTTGCCGAGCAAGGCAGTGCACTCCTCGGTTTCGTCACCATCGACGCTAACGCCTATCTCGACCAGCTCGTGGTCACACCCGAGCTGTGGGGCTCAAAGCTCGCCGATGCGCTGGTCGATGAAGCCAAGCGGCTGTCGCCGGACAAGATTACCCTGCTCGTCAACGAGGACAACATGCGCGCGATCCGCTTCTATGAACGCAATGGCTTCGTTCAGGCCGGGTACGACGTCAACCCGACCTCGGGCCGCCCGGTGTTGAAGATGGAGTGGAAAGCTGCGGACCTCTGAACCGCCTCGCCAGGAGGAAGGCCGATGACGCAAAGAGAACTTCTACTGGGATCGGCGACATTCGTCGTGGTCATCGTCGTAGGATTTCTCTCATCGGTCAGGGCCGATCGGTATTTTGCGGCCAACATCGCGCAGGTGCCGTCCACCTCATCAGCCTGCGTCACCGAAGATGGCTCGTGGAAGAACTGGCTGTGGCCGAACGTGCCGGCGCTGTCGCCAAAATGCGAGTAACTCAGCAGGATGGATGCCCGGATCGAGTCCGGGCATGGCAGCTACACCCCCTCGAACTGCAAGCGCGCCAGCCGGGCATAAAGCCCGTTGGCGGCAACCAGCGAGGCGTGCGTACCCTGCTCGACGATCCTGCCCTGATCCATCACCAGGATGCGGTCGCAGGATAGAACCGTGGCAAGCCGATGTGCGATCACGAGCGTGGTGCGACGGCTCATCAATTCTTCCAGCGCGGTCTGCACAAGCGTCTCGGATTCGGCGTCGAGCGCGGAAGTGGCCTCATCGAGCAAGAGCAGCGGCGCATCGCGCAGGATGGCGCGCGCGATCGCGATGCGCTGGCGCTGGCCGCCCGACAGGGTGACGCCGCGTTCGCCGAGCGGCGCGTCGAAGCCGAGCGGCAGGCGGCGGATAAACTCGCTGGCGTGGGCGAGATCCGCCGCGCGTTCGACCTCGGCATCGCTAGCGTCCGGCCGGCCGAAGCGGATGTTGTCGCGCGCGCTGGCGGCGAACACCACCGGGTCCTGCGGCACCAGCGCGATGCGGCGGCGCACTTCGGTCGGATCGGCGGAACGGATCGGCACGCCATCGACGGAGATCGTGCCGGAGGCGGGATCATAAAATCGCAGGAGGAGATGAAACAGCGTGCTCTTGCCCGCGCCGGAGGGACCGACGATCGCGACCTTCTCGCCGGCCCGCACCGCGAACGAGACGCCTTCGACGGCGCGCGCATCCGACCGCGTCGGATAGGCGAAGCTGACATTGTCGAAGCTGAGATCGCCGCGTGCCGGCTCGGGTAATGCGACCGGCGCCGACGGCGCCGAGATCTCCGACTTCACGCGCAGGATCTCGAACAGCCGCTCGGCGGCGCCGGACGCCGCCGAAACCTCGCCCCAGACTTCGCTGAGCTGGCCAAGACCCGTTGCGGCGAACGCGGTGTAAAGCACGAACTGACCGAGCCGGCCCGGGCTGATGAGGCCGGCCTCGACGTCGTTCGAGCCGATCCAGAGGATGACGACGACGCTGGTGAAGACGATGAAGATGACGATCGCGGTGAGCACGGCGCGGGCGCGGGTCGAACTGACCGCGGCGCCATAGGCCTGCTCGACCTCGCCACCGAAGCGCGTGTTGGCGAGCCGCTCGCCGGTATAGGCCTGCACGGTGCGGATCGCACCTACCAGTTCGGAAGCATAGGCGCTGGCGTCCGCGAGCGTGTCCTGCGCGGTGCGCGACAACCGCCGTACCCAGCGGCCGAACGCCATCAATGGAAACACGATCAGGGGAATGGCGAGCAGCACCAGACCCGAGAGCCGGGGGCTCGTCACCACCATCATCGCGGTCGCGCCGATGAAAAGCATCAGGTTACGCAGCGCGATCGACACCGAGGCGCCGACGGCGGACTTGATCTGGGTGGTATCTGCGGTGAGCCGCGAGATCAGTTCGCCGCTTCGCGATGTATCGAAGAACGCCGGCGATAGCCGCATCAGATGCGCGAACACGTCACGCCTCAGATCGGCGACGATGCGCTCGCCGATGGTCATGACGAGATAGAAGCGCGAGGCGCTGGCAAGCGCCAATACGCCGACCACCGCGATCATGACGCCGAAATAGCTGTTGATGCGGGCAATGCCTTCCGGCGTGAAGCCAAAATCGATCATGCGGCGCACCGCAACCGGCACGACGAGCGTGGTGATCGCCGCGATCGTCAGCGAGATAAAGGCGAGCGCGACACGCCCCCGATAGCGCGCCACGTAGGGCGCAAGCGCCAAGAGCGGCCGCAGCCGCGCGGTGCGCGACCCAGAGGAGGCATCGAGCACAGCCTCGACCGATGCGACCGGCTCGCCCGCCCCATCACCCCGCGGCGTGGGCTGTTCTCCCCGGCCCTCAAGCCGTTCAACTGCGCTCATGTCTTTAGAACCACTGATTTGCCACCCCCAAATAGGCCCGCTCTTTGCCGCTGGCAAATCACCCTGCCTCACGTCCGGACATCGCCAATTCCGCCTCATTGGCTTGTTTTGGGGGGCCGCTTGCGTTATAGAGCCGGCCAAATCCGACACTCCAAAACCGAATTACGGGCGCCGGCGCGCCGAAGGACCTGTCATGAAAGCCGAAATTCATCCGAATTATCATATGATTACGGTCGTGATGACCGACGGTACCGAGTACCAGACCCGTTCCACCTGGGGCAAGGAAGGCGATAAGCTGAACCTCGATATCGACCCCAAGTCGCACCCGGCCTGGACCGGCGGCGCCCAGCAGCTGATGGATCGCGGCGGCCGCGTTTCCCGGTTCCAGAAGAAGTTTTCCGGCTTCCTCAAGAAGGACTAAGC
>NZ_DASSRP010000360.1:0-21360 GCF_035701725.1 Bradyrhizobium sp. | reverse complement strand
CCGGACGAACTGCACCATCTGTTTCGCCGCTGGGCCGGACTGACGCCAAAAGGTTTCATGCAGGCGCTGACGCTCGACCACGCCAAGAACCTGTTGCGGGATTCGGCGAGCGTGCTCGACGCCGCGCTCGATTCCGGCCTCTCGGGCCCTGGCCGGCTGCACGATCTGTTCGTGACCCATGAGGCGATGTCGCCGGGCGAGTGGAAGGCCGGTGGTGCCGGAATGACCTTGCGCTACGGCTTCCACCCCTCGCCTTTTGGCACCGCGCTGGTGATGGCCAGCGATCGCGGACTTGCCGGCCTTGCCTTTGCCGACGCCGGCGAGGAGAAGGCCGCGCTCACCGACATGACGGGACGCTGGCCGCGCGCCACGTATATCGAGGACTATCTCGGCACGGCGCCGCTGGCGCAGCGGATCTTTGACAAGAAATTATGGCGGCCGGATCAGCCGCTGCGCGTCACCCTGATCGGCACCGACTTCGAGGTCCGGGTGTGGGAGACGCTGTTGAAAATCCCGATGGGCCACGCGGTTTGCTATTCGGACATCGCGAAGAAAATCGAAAGCCCGAAGGCGTCGCGCGCGGTGGGAGCTGCGGTCGGCAAGAACCCGATTTCCTTCGTGGTGCCTTGCCATCGCGCGCTCGGCAAGAGCGGCGCGCTGACCGGCTATCACTGGGGCATCACCCGCAAGCAGGCGATGATGGGCTGGGAAGCCGGTCAGGTCGGAATACGATAGTTCTCTGCCACGTGGTCGTCCCCCGCGAAAGCGGGGACCCAAACTACCGAAGCTTGCGGTCGGGCAAAGCTGCGGCAACAGCTTCCCCAGCAATACCCATCGTGGCCATGGGTCCCGGCTCGCGCTCGCAATCGCTCGCTTGACCGGGACGACGGAAATCATCCCAGCCGCTTCCACATGATCGCGGTGTCGCAGAGCCGGCCGTCCGGAAACAGCGCGTAGTCCGGCACCGTCCCGCATTGTTGCCAGCCGGCGCGAAGATACAGACGGTGCCCGCTTTCGCCGGGCACGGTATCAAGCACCAGCAGCCAGCGGCCGCGCTGGCGCGCTTCTTCTTCGATGGCTTTCAACAAGGCCATGCCGACGCCGCGACCACGCGCGGAGCGATGGACCAGCATCTTCTTGATGTCGGCGCGGTGCATCTGATTGGGCGGCGTATCGAGCCCGAGCTGCACGGTGCCGACGATCTTGCCGTCGAGGCGCGCCACCAACAGCACGAGTTCGCCGGCTGCAACGCCGCGCGCGACCTGGTCGAAGAAATGACGCGCATCGCCTGCCGAAAAGCCGGCCATGAAATTGACGCTGGCGCCGCCGGCGACGCAATCGGCCAGCACGTCTGCAAGTTCGTCGCGTTCGCGCTCGCCGATCGGAGCCGCGAGAGAAACGATCTCGACACTAGCGCCCACGAATGCTGCTCACGTCGCGAGATCGAGTTTGGACGCGACGGTGGAATCGGCGTTGAGGCGGTAGATGATGGGAACGCCGGTAGCGAGTTCACGCTTCAGAATGCCTTCCGGCGAAAGTTTTTCCAGCACCATGATCAGCGCGCGCAGCGAATTGCCGTGCGCGGCAACCAGCGTGCGCTCGCCGCGCAGCACGCAAGGCAGGATCTCCTGCACGTAATAAGGCAGCGTGCGCGCCAGCGTGTCTTTCAGGCTTTCACCGCCGGGCGGCGGCACGTCGTAGGAGCGGCGCCAGATCAGCACCTGGTCTTCACCCCACTTCTTGCGCGCATCGTCCTTGTTGAGGCCGGAGAGATCGCCATAGTCGCGCTCGTTGAGCGCCAAGTGCTTGTGAACCGGAATCTTGGTCTGGCCGAGTTCGGTCAGCATCAGATCGAGCGTGTGCTGGGCGCGCGTCAGCGCCGAGGTGAAGGCGAGATCGAACACCAGCCCTTGCGCCTTCAACTTGCGTCCGGCTTCCTTGGCTTCGGCGACGCCCGCCTCGGTGAGGTCCGGGTCTTTCCAGCCGGTGAAGAGGTTCTTCAGATTCCATTCGCTCTGGCCGTGACGGACCAATACGAGAAGACGATCGCTCATATCCTGTGCCCACTTTCCGAAGTTCGTATTCCATCGCAGCGCCCACCTTCACGAACTTCGGAAAGTCATGGGCGCTAGCAAGTTTATTGAGGTCAGAAGTTTTCCAGCCCGAGCACGTCGGTCATGGTGTAGAAACCGGGCTTCTTGCCGTGGGCCCAGAGCGCGGCCTTGATGGCGCCGTGCGCGAAGATCATGCGGTCCTCGGCGTGATGCGACAGGACAAGCCGCTCGGCCGGACCTGAGAAGAACACGCTGTGATCGCCTGCGGCGGTGCCGCCGCGCAGCGACGCAAAGCCGATATCCCCGGTCCGCCGCGCGCCGGTCTCGCCGTCACGGCCGCGCGCCGAGTGTTGCGCGAGACTGATGCCGCGGCCGGCGGCAGCGGCCTCGCCCAGCATCAGCGCGGTGCCCGAGGGGGCATCGATCTTGCCCTTGTGGTGCATTTCCAGGATTTCGATGTCGAAGGAGTCATCGAGCGATTGCGCCACGCGCTTGACCAGCGCCGCGAGTAGATTGACGCCAAGGCTCATATTGCCTGATTTCACGACGATGGCGCGCGAGGTGACACTCTTGATCACGGCCTCATCCGACGCCGACAGCCCCGTGGTGCCGATGACGTGAACGAGGCCGCGCTGGGCGGCGATCGCAACGTTGGCGATGGTGGCGGCCGGCACCGTGAAATCGAGAATACCGTCGGCGTTCGCCGACATCGACCACAGGTCCGCCGAGAGCGCGACGCCGTTCGCGGGCAGGCCGGCGAGCACGCCGGCATCCTTGCCGAGCAACTCCGACCCCGGCGCTTCCAACGCGCCGGTCAGCACCGCACCCTTGGTCTCTGAAATGACCCGCGTCAGCGCCCGGCCCATCCGGCCGCCGGCGCCCGCAACGATCAAACGCATCTCGGACATGGCAAATACCTCTATCCGCCGTATTAGCTGGCGGGAGAAGTTCCGGCAACCGACCCGGGCCGCCTATTGGCCAGGCTGCGGGCCGTCATAGCCTTCGATGATCACGAGGTCGCCCTCGGAATGCGGACTGCGCAGCGCGACAAGCCGGACATATTCGGGCGAGTTGTAGCAGGCGATCGCGGTGTCATAGTCCTTGAACTCGATCACGACGTTGCGGGTGCGCGCGGAACCTTCCTTGGAGACGTGCCGTCCGGCGCGCACCAGAAACCTGCCGCCATATTTTGCGAACACGGGGCCGTTCTGCGCGACATATTCCTTGTAGCCTTCGGGATTATGCACGTCGATGCGCGCGATCCAGTAGCCTTTTGGCATTTGGGCTCTCCTTCTTAAATTGGCGACTGCCTAGGTTAGCGCCTGCGCGATCTCCGCCTGGATCGCATCCGCCGCTGCCTTCGGATCGGACGCTTCCACGACCGGCCGGCCGACCACGAGATAGTCGGCGCCGGCCTTGATCGCCCGCGCCGGGGTCATGACCCGCTTCTGGTCGCCGGCTGCACTGCCTGCGGGGCGGATACCCGGCGTCACCAAACTCATCTGGTCGCCGACGATGCCGCGCAGCGCCGCGACCTCTTCAGGCGAACACACCAGCCCATCGACACCGATCTCCCTGGCCTGGCGCGCGCGAATGGCGACGAGGTCGGCAATGGTGTGCCGATAGCCGGCCGCTTCCATATCCGCCTGATTGTAGGAGGTCAGCACGGTGACGGCGAGAATCTTGAGGCCGGACTTGCCGCGGCCCTCGACCGCCGCTTGCATGGTCTGCGGATAGGCGTGCACGGTGACGAATGTCGCGCCATGCGTCGACAGGCTTTCGACGCCGTGCATCACGGTGTTGCCGATGTCGTGCAGCTTGACGTCGATGAACACCTTCTTGCCGGCGGCAGAGAGCTCGCGGGCCAGCGACAGGCCGCCGGCATATACCAGTTGATAGCCGATCTTGTAGAAGCTCACGCTATCGCCCAGCCGCGCGATCATCGCTTCGGCAGCCTCCAGCGCCGGCAGGTCGAGCGAGACGATCAGGCGGTCTTTGGGGGCGATGGCTTGCGGCATGTGACCTCACATCAGGCGCTGGGAGACGTCGATCAGCTGCCGCGCCATGGCGCCGAGCGCCTCGAGATCGGGCGGATGTTTCAAACGCTCCATATCGTCATAGGCTTCGTCGGCGAAGGCAAGCGCGAGCTGATCCGGAATGACAAGGGCATGGCAGGCGGTCAGGATCAGGCGCAGCGCGGCGATCGCCCGCGCGCCGCCGAGCCGGCTGCGAGAGGCGCTCGCAATCGCAAAGGCGCGGCCACGAAACACCTGGCCTCTGGCTTCATGCGCGTCCTGCACGCGGCTGACCCAGTCGATCGCGTTCTTGAGCAACGGCGGCACGGAAGAATTGTACTCCGGTGTCACGATCAGGACGCCGTGATGGGCACCGATCATCCGCTTGAGATCGACGGCGTTCTTCGGCACGCCGGTTTTCGTTTGCAGATCGCCGTCATAGATCGGCAACGGAAAGTCGGCGAGCGATAGCCGCGTGACCTCGACGCCTATTTGCGCGAAATGATGCGCGGCGACCGCGGCGAGCTTCGCGTTCAGCGAACCGGTTCGCAACGAACCGGGGATCACCAGGATTTTCAGCGCAGCCATGATCTGGTCCGTCGCGCAAAAACACCCGCCGGCGCGGGAGAGCGGACGGCGGCACTAGCCCTTGCGATACACCCAGACGCGCGCGGGCGGAAGGTTCATCCAGACGCGCTCGGAAGCTTCGGTGGAAACCCCGGGCAGCGATTTCGGAATCGGCGGCGCCACCGAATAGGTGAACTGCACAAAGGGCGCGCCGGGGGCGAGCGCGGCAAACGCATCGCGGATCAGTTTCAGGCGGATCTGCATCGGCTTGGTCACCAGAGGCAGACCGGACACGACGGCGGAAGCCGGCGCCCCGAGCGCCTCGCCCAGCGAATCGCGCAACCGGTAGGCATCGCCCTGGACGACCTTGGCGTGCGGATAGCGGTCGCGCAGCAACGCGCAGAAGCCGGGATTATATTCGACCAGCACCAGCCGCCTCTGGTCGACGCCGCGTTCGATCAACGCATTGGTGATCGCACCGGTACCGGGCCCGAGCTCGACGACCGGCGCTTCGGAATCCACGTCGACATATTGCGCCATGGTGCGCGCGAGCAGTTTGCCCGACGGCATCACCGCTCCCATGTGAAGCGGCTTTTCGATCCACGAACGCAGAAAACGAACTTCGTCATCGAGACGAAGGGGTTTTTTCAACGCACGCGCGGACGACTGCAAGGCCATTTCGCTACTGGTGCCCACTAGGCGGGACCGCTTTCGCGGCGGTGTCAGAAAATAGTCATAAAGAAGTAATCGCCACGGGCGGTCCGGTCAAGCAAAACGCGCCGTGCGGCGCGTCGGTGGCAGGCATACCAGCTTCGCAATAAGGCGCTGGGCGCATTAGGATTTTATGCACGCACGCAAACCGCACCAGCGCGAATCACGTGCTGGCGCGGTTGCCGAAGAAGTCCTTGACCTTGGCGAAGAAACCCGCGGCCTCGGGTTGGGTTGCACCGGAGGACAATTTTTCGAACTCGGCCAGCAATTCCTGCTGCTTCTTGGTCAGATTCTGCGGTGTCTCGACCATGACCTGGACGTACATGTCGCCCATCTGGCGCGAACGCAGCACCGGCATGCCCTTTGATGCAATGCGGAAGCGGCGGCCCGACTGGGTCCCCGAAGGTATTTTCACCTTGGTCTTGCCCTTATCGATGGTCGGCACTTCGAACTCGCCGCCGAGCGCTGCCGTCACCATCGAGATCGGCACCCGGCAGTGCAGGTCGGCGCCGTCAGGCTGGAAGAACTCGTGCGATGCCAGCGACAGGAAGATGTAGAGATCGCCGGGAGGTCCGCCGCGCAGGCCGGCCTCGCCCTCGCCGGCGAGGCGAATACGGGTGCCGTCTTCGACGCCTTGAGGAATATTGACCGAGAGCGTGCGCTCGCGCGTCACCCGCCCCGTGCCCGTGCAGGACGGACAGGGCTCTTCGATCATCTGGCCGCGGCCCTGGCAGCCCGGACAGGTGCGCTCGAGGGTGAAAAAGCCCTGCGCCTGGCGGACGCGCCCGGCCCCGCCGCACATGCTGCAGGTCTTCGGCTTGGTGCCGGCCTTGGCGCCGATGCCCGAACAGGAATCGCAGGTGACCGAGACCGGAATTTCGATCTGCGCGGTCTTGCCCTGGAAGGCTTCTTCGAGGCTGATCTCCATGTTGTAGCGCAGGTCCGCGCCGCGCTCGCGGCCGCCGCGGGCGCGCTGGCTCGCCATGCCGAACAAGTCTTCGAAAATGTCTGAGAAGGAGGAGGCAAAGCCGGCGCCGAAGCCGGGACCGCCGCCCATGCCACCCTGCTCGAACGCGGCATGGCCGAACCGGTCATAGGCGGCGCGCTTGTCGCCGTCCTTCAACACCTCATAGGCTTCGTTGATTTCCTTGAAGCGGATTTCGCTCTGGGCATCGCCGGGATTCCTATCCGGGTGCCACTTCATCGCCAGCTTGCGAAAGGCCGACTTGAGCTTGGATTCGTCGGCGTTCCGGTCGACCTCGAGGGTTTCGTAGTAGCAACGCTTGGTAGACATCCGTCAGACCCGCCCGATCCTAAAATCCCTGGCAATGATGCGGATTTCCGAGCCGCCACACCAGTGATGCGGTCCACAATGCCGCTTTCGGCTTAACGAAAAAATAACCCCCACTCTTTCGAGACGCCACTCGCGCGTGCCTCGTCAGAATGGGGGTCATTGTCGTCGCCTCTAAGCAGATTTCTTGTTGTTCTTGTCGTCGTCGACTTCGGTGAACTCCGCGTCGACCACGTCATCCTTGGCAGCGTCCTTGGCCGCATCGGCCTCGGCCTGCTGCTTGTACATGGCCTCGCCGAGCTTCATCGAGGCCTGCGCCAGCGTGTTGGACTTGGCCTTGATCGCTTCGGCATCATCGCCCTTCAGCGCTTCCTTCAAATCGCTGACGGCGTCCTCGATCGAACGGCGCTCGCTTTCGGCGACCTTCGAGCCATGCTCGGCAAGCGCCTTCTCGGTGGAATGCACCAGAGCGTCCGCATGGTTCTTGGCGTCGACCGCCTCGCGGCGCTTCTTGTCCTCGGCCGCGTTGGCTTCGGCATCCTTGACCATCTTGTCGATGTCGGCTTCCGACAGACCGCCGGAGGCCTGGATGCGAATCTGCTGTTCCTTGCCGGTCGCCTTGTCCTTGGCGGACACGTTGACGATGCCGTTGGCGTCGATGTCGAACGTCACCTCGATCTGCGGCATGCCGCGCGGGGCCGGCGGAATGCCCATCAAGTCGAACTGGCCGAGGATCTTGTTGTCGGCCGCCATCTCACGCTCGCCCTGGAAGACGCGGATGGTGACCGCGTTCTGGTTATCCTCTGCGGTCGAGAACACCTGGCTCTTCTTGGTCGGGATCGTGGTGTTGCGGTCGATGATGCGGGTGAACACGCCGCCCAACGTCTCGATGCCGAGCGACAGCGGGGTGACGTCGAGCAGCAGCACGTCCTTGACGTCGCCCTGCAGCACGCCGGCCTGGATCGCGGCACCGATCGCCACGACTTCGTCCGGGTTGACGCCCTTGTGCGGCTCCTTGCCGAACAACTGCTTCACGACTTCCTGCACCTTCGGCATGCGGGTCATGCCGCCGACCAGCACCACTTCGCCGACTTCACCGGCGGTGAGGCCGGCATCCTTCAGCGCCTTACGGCACGGCTCGATGGTCTTCTGGATCAGGTCATCGACCAGCGCCTCGAACTTGGCGCGCGTCAGCTTCATGGTCAGGTGCTTCGGACCGGTCTGGTCCGCCGTGATGAACGGCAGGTTGATTTCGGTCTGCGTCGTCGACGACAATTCGATCTTGGCCTTTTCGGCGGCCTCTTTCAGGCGCTGCAAGGCTAGCTTGTCGTTGCGCAGGTTGATGCCCTGCTCCTTCTGGAATTCGTCGGCGAGATAACCCACCAGGCGCATGTCGAAGTCTTCGCCGCCGAGGAAGGTGTCGCCGTTGGTCGACTTCACCTCGAACACGCCGTCGCCGATTTCGAGAATGGAGATATCAAACGTGCCGCCGCCGAGGTCGTACACCGCAATGGTGCCGGACTTGGTCTTGTCGAGACCGTAGGCCAGCGCGGCCGCGGTCGGCTCGTTGATGATGCGCAGCACTTCAAGGCCCGCGATCTTGCCGGCATCCTTGGTGGCCTGGCGCTGGGCGTCGTTGAAGTAGGCGGGAACCGTGATGACGGCCTGTTCGACCTTCTGGCCGAGATGGGCTTCCGCGGTTTCCTTCATCTTCTGCAGGATGAAGGCGGAAATCTGCGAGGGCGAATAGGTCTTGCCGTCGGCCTCGACCCAGGCATCGCCGTTGGATGCTTTCACGATCTTGTAGGGGACGAGCTTCTTGTCCTTCTCGACCATCGGGTCGTCGTAGCGGCGGCCGACCAAGCGCTTCACCGCAAAGAAGGTCCGCTCGGGATTGGTCACCGCCTGACGCTTGGCCGGCTGGCCGACGAGGCGTTCGCCATCGTCGCTAAAGGCGACGATCGACGGCGTCGTCCGCATGCCTTCCGCGTTCTCAATGACTTTTGCGTTTTTGCCATCCATGACGGCAACGCACGAATTCGTGGTGCCGAGATCGATCCCGATGACCTTTCCCATGGTCCTGATATCCTTCTTTTTGCGGCAGGTCGGTTGAGCCCTTACGGCGCCCTGAACCGGACCCCCAACGATCAAATACTCGCGATATTGCGACGGTGAGCCTCATATAGGAGGGGGCCTATGGCCTGCAAGGAGGCTGCGCAACCTTCGGCCGCCTGGCCCCTCAACTTTTAAAGATAGTTTCGAGGCGAGATGGCGGCCAGACCGTCTCCGGGTTAATACCGGGAAGCCGGCGCCCGTAACCCCATGCCGCTATCGCCTAGTGTCGCGGTTCAGAAGCTCGAAACGTGGCTCCGAAAAATGCTACGAACTTCGGAATCGGGACACCGGGCGGCAAAACCCTTAAAAGCCGCCCTGACCGAACGGCCTCCATCATCACCTCAGAAGATCACCATGACCTATCTCCGACTGCTTTCCGCCCTCGCCTGCCTGGTCGTCACCATGACGGGCGCCCTGGCCGCCGACCCGGTTTTCCCGCCGGGAGCCCGGGTCGGGCTGACGCCCCTGGTCGGCCTCGTCCCCGCCAAGGGCTTCACCGGCTTCACGACGGAAGACCAGAGCGTCAAGGTACTGGTCACCGAGTTGCCGGCCGGCGCCTATGGCGAAGTCATGAACGCGTTCAAGACCAACCCGACCGCTGGCGTCACCAAGCCTGAAAGCATCGAGACCGGTGCCGGAACGGCCTACTACACCGCCGAAACCGCCAAGAACCCGGCCGGTGTTTTTCGTCACTACGCGATGATTCTGTCGGGCGGCACCTTTTCCGGCTATGTCGACGTCCTGGTGCCCGAGAACGCCACCAAGATCTACAGCGATGACGCCGTCCGGCAGATGTTTGCATCGGCCGTGATCCGCAAGGAAGTTCCGGTCGACGAACAGCTCGCGCTGATGCCGTTCAAGGTCGGCAATCTCGGCGACTTCAAGAGCGTTCGAGCGCTCGGCGCCACCGGTGCCCTGCTGCTGGCGGATGGCGATGAGGCCGCCGGTTTCGAGCTGGCGCCCTTCATGGTGATCGGCCTGATGGCAGCGACGCCCACACAACCCGACGACCGCGCCCGCTTTGCCGAACAGGCTGCGCGGGCCATTCCCGGGATGCATACGGGGCGGATCACGATGTCCGAGCCGGTCCGCATCGACGGGATGGCTGGATACGAGACGCGGATCGACGCCACAAGTGGCCGCGACGACACCAAGGTCACGCTGGTGCAGTGGCTGCGCTTTGGCAGCGGAGGCTCGATGCGGATCATCGGCAGCGCGCCGCGCGACCAGTGGGACAAGGCTTTTCCGCGTTTCCGCGCGGTCCGCGACAGCATCGAGCCGCGCTAAATCGGATCACTGGCTGCCGATTTTTTCGTCTTCCGCTGCCAGTGCGATTTGTTAACGTCAGTCGATCACGGGAGGGCGCATCATGATGAACCGAAGACAGACCCTGGCAGCATTAGGCGGCTTGGCCGCAGCCGCGACCGCCCCGCATCCGCTGTGGGCCGCCGCTTCGATCAAAATTGACGATGCATCGGCGTTGCTCGTCATCGACGTGCAGAACTGCTTCCTGCCCGGCGGCAGCCTCGCGGTGAAGGACGGCGATCAGGTCGTGCCCGTCATCAACAAGCTCGCACGCGGATTCGCCAACGTCGTGATGACCCAGGACTGGCACACGCCGGGGCATGTTTCTTTCGCGTCGGCGCACGCCGGCAAGAAGCCGTTCGAAACCGTCGACCTCGCTTACGGCAAACAAGTGCTGTGGCCGGATCATTGCGTACAAGGCACCGACGGCGCATCGCTCTCGAAAGACCTTGCGATCCCGCAGGCCGAACTGATCATCCGCAAAGGCTATCACAAGGAAACCGACAGCTACTCGGCTTTCACCGAGGCCGACGGCAAGACGACCACGGGCCTCGCCGCCTGGCTGAAGGCGCGCAAGCTGCAAAAGCTCTTCATCGCGGGCCTCGCCACCGACTTCTGCGTGGCATGGACGGCGATGGATGCGCGCAAGGCAGGGTTTGAGGCTTACGTCATCGAGGATGCGTGCCGGGGCATCGATACCCAGGGCTCGCTCGCGAAGGCCTGGGCCGACATGGCCAAGGCCGGCGTCAAGCGAATTCAGTCGGGCGATATCGTGGTGAGCTGAATCGCCAGCCAAGACGGAAGCGCGCTCCCTCCCCGCAAGCGGGAGAGGTGAAGCGAGTTCGCCGACAGATTAAGCCAATCAAGAACTATCGACCCAACAAAGCTCGCTTCGTTGCGCGCCTCAGCTCTGCTGTTCCGCCGGAGCGGCCTTCGCGCCGCCCTTGGACACGCCGACCAGTGCCGGACGCAGCACCCGGTCACCGATCGTGTAGCCGGCCTGAACGACCTGCACTACCGTGCCGGCCGGCACGCTGGGATCGGGAACCTCGTACATCGCCTGCTGGAAGTTCGGATTGAACTTCTCGCCGGTCGGATCGAATTTCTTGACGCCGTTCTTCTCGAGCGCATTGAGCAGCGAGCGCTCGGTGAGCTCGACGCCTTCGATCAGCGTCTTCAGCATCGGATCGGCGAGCTCCCGCGTTTCAGCCGGAACCGCATCGAGCGCGCGCTGGAGATTATCGGCGATGTCGAGCACGTCGCGGGCAAATCCGGTAATGCCGTAGGAGCGGGCGTCGGACACTTCCTTGGCCGTGCGCTTGCGCAGGTTCTCCATCTCGGCCAGCGTGCGCAACGTCCTGTCGCGTGCCTCGGCCAGCTCCTTGGCGAGTGCCTCCACAGACCCTTCTTCCGGATCATCCGGCATGATGTAGGGCTTGGAAACCACGGGCTCCGCTCCTTGCTCAGGGCTGGCCGAATTGTCGTTCTGCCCCTTGGGATCGGTCATGCGACTACCTTCTCGAAAATTGTCTCTAACAGTGCGGCAGGATGGTCGAATTACACGCCGGGATATCGTGCTTTAGCGGCTGAAAATCAAGCGCCAGAATGGCTGCCGGCCCCCTGCGATCATCCGCCCAGGAGACTACTGACGATCCGCGCCGCATAGTCCACGGTCGGGATCACGCGGGCATAATTGAGCCGGGTCGGCCCGATCACGCCGAGCACGCCGACGATCTTGCCGGTACTATCCCGATAGGGCGCGATAATGGTCGATGATCCCGACAGCGAGAACAGCTTGTTTTCCGATCCGATGAAAATCCGCACGCCTTCGGCGCTTTCGGCACGGCCGAGCAGGTCGATCACCCCACGCTTGGTCTCGAGATCGTCGAACAGCAGACGGATGCGCTCGAGATCTTCGAGCGCATGCAGATTTTCGAGCAGATTGGCATGGCCACGCACGATGAGCTGCCGGTCCTCGTTTTCGCCGCCGGACCAGCTTGCCAGCCCCGCCGCAATGACCTTCTGCGTCAGTTGATCGAGTTCGGCGCGGCCTTGCGCCAGCGCGGTTTCGAGTTCGAGCCGGGACTCCGCCAGCGTTCGTCCCCTGATCCGCGCATTGAGGAAATTCGTGGCCTCGATCAGGGCCGACGATGGCACCCCCGGCGGCAGGGCCAGCACGCGGTTTTCGACCTGGCCGTCTTCACTGACCAGCACGACCAGCGCCCGCTCCGGTTCCAGCCGCACGAATTCGATGTGCTTGAGCCGCGAATTGGACTTGCCGGTGAGCACCACGGAGGCCGCGCGCGTCAGCCCGGAGAGCCGGGTCAGCGCTTCGCCGAGCGCGGCTTCGACCGATTGCGCCCGGCCGACGGAGGCAAGCTGGGTCTGGATCGACTGGCGCTCCGCCTCAGTGAGATCGCCCACCTGCATGAGCGCATCGACGAAAAACCTAAGGCCGATTTCGGTCGGCAGCCGGCCGGCGGAGGTATGCGGCGCATAGATCAGCCCGAGCGATTCCAGATCCGCCATCACGTTGCGGACGGAGGCCGGCGACAAGGGAACCGCGATCAGGCGGGAGATGTTGCGCGAGCCGACCGGCTCGCCGGTGGCAAGGTAACTTTCGACGATCTGACGAAAGATGTCACGCGAGCGCTCGTTGAGCTGGGCGAGCCCCGCATGCGACGAAATCAGGCCAATCGGTTCGTGATGAGCCAAGATCGAGAACTCCGGAAGTCACACCGATTTTGTCTATCTAGGTGTCTTTTGTCTATCTAGGCATCCCCTGACAAGCCTGCACACGGAAAGGCCTTGCCGGTTCGGACACGCCCTCCTACAAGCACGCCAAGTTATAAATTTGGCTCTGCTTTGGTTAATTTCGGAGGATCTTCATGCGTCCAAGCCGCCGTGCGCCGGATGAATTGCGCGCCGTGTCGCTGGAACGCGGCGTGGTCAAATATGCGGAGGGGTCGTGCCTGGTTAAGTTCGGCGACACCCACGTCCTGGTGACGGCGACGCTGGAAGAGCGCCTGCCGCCGTGGCTCAAGGGTCAGGGCCGCGGCTGGGTCACGGCCGAATACGGCATGCTGCCGCGGGCAACGCTGGAACGCACCCGCCGGGAGGCTTCCGCCGGCAAGCAGAGCGGCCGCACCGTCGAGATCCAGCGCCTGATCGGACGGTCGCTCCGCACCGCGCTGGACCTCGAAGCGCTCGGCGAGCGCCAGATCACCGTCGACTGCGACGTGCTGCAGGCCGATGGCGGCACGCGGACCGCCTCGATCACCGGCGCCTGGGTTGCGCTCGCGGACTGCATCGCCTGGATGAAGGCGCGCAACATGATCAAGACCAACGTGTTGCGCGACCACGTCGCCGCGATCTCCTGCGGCATCTACAACGGAACCCCGGTGCTCGACCTCGACTACGCCGAGGATTCTTCCGCCGAGACCGATGCCAATTTCGTCATGACCGGCGACGGCCGCCTGATCGAGGTGCAGGGTACCGCCGAAAAAACACCGTTCTCGCAAGACGAGTTTCTGGCGCTGATGGCGCTGGCGCAAAAGGGCGTCGCGCGGCTGGTCGATTTGCAGAAGATCGCGGTGGGCTGAAAGGTGCCCCGTCGCATAGCCGGCCAGCTCGTGATCGCGACCCACAATCCCGGCAAGCTCGCCGAGATGCGCGAGTTACTGTCCCCGCACGGCGTGACGGCGATCTCGGCCACGGAGCTTGGTCTCCTCGAGCCGGAAGAGACCGGCGACAGCTTTGAAGCGAATGCGAGGATCAAGGCGGTCGCGGCGGCAACAGCCGCAAAGCTTCCGGCGTTTGCCGACGATTCCGGGCTTGTGGTCGACGCGCTGGGCGGCGCGCCCGGAATTTACTCGGCGCGCTGGGCCGGCCCCTCCAAGGACTTCAACGCGGCGATGACCCGCATCGAGCGGCTGCTCGCCGAACGCGGCGCAACCGATCCGGCCAAACGCAAGGCGCACTTCGTCTCCGCCCTGTGCGTCGCCTGGCCCGACGGCCACATCGAGGAAGTCGAGGCACGCGTCGACGGCACGCTGGTCTGGCCGCCACGCGGCAGCGCCGGCTTCGGTTACGATCCGATGTTCCTCCCCGACGGCTTTGAGCGCACCTTCGGCGAGATGACCTCGATCGAAAAGCACGGCCTGCCGCCGCTCGGCATGGGCCTCTCACATCGGGCGCGCGCTTTCGTCAAACTGGCGGAGCGCTGCTTGTGAACGGCATCATCGGCGCCGCGCCTTTCTTTCTTCACCTCTCCCGCTTGCGGGGGAGGTCGGCGCGCGAAGCGCGACGGGAGGGGGCCCTTTGACCACATTGCAAAAGAGCCCCCACCCTCACCCTCCCCCGCAAGCGGGGCAGGGAAAAGAAGGTTCAGCCTTCGGCGTCTACGTGCACTGGCCGTTTTGCCTGTCGAAGTGTCCCTATTGCGATTTCAACAGCCATGTCCGCCACGCCGCGATCGACGAGGATCGTTTTGCGCGCGCCTTTGCCCGCGAAATCGAAACCACAGCCGCGCGGGCTCCGGGGCGCGAGGTCACCTCGATCTTTCTCGGCGGCGGCACGCCCTCGCTGATGCGGCCGCAGACGGTCGGGGCAATCCTTGAGGCGATCGCCAAAAACTGGCGCGTCGCATCCGGTGCCGAAGTGACGCTGGAAGCCAACCCGACCAGCGTGGAAGCGACGCGTTTTGCCGGCTATCGTGCAGCGGGAATCAACCGCGTCTCTCTCGGCGTGCAGGCGCTGGACGATGCGTCATTGAAAATGCTCGGACGATTGCACAGTGCGCGCGAGGCGCTGGATGCGGTCGCGATCGCGCGGCGTTCGTTCGAACGCTATTCTTTCGACTTGATCTATGCCCGGCCCGACCAGACCGCCGATGCCTGGACCCGCGAATTGACGCTCGCCATCAACGAGGCCGCCGAACACCTCTCGCTCTATCAACTGACGATCGAGGAAGGCACGCCGTTCTTCGGTCTGCATGCGGCCGGCAAGCTCAAGACACCGGATGAAGCGCTCGCCCGCACCCTGTACGACGTGACGCAGGAAGTCTGCGATCTCAACGGCCTCTCGGCTTACGAAATCTCCAACCATGCCCGCGCCGGTGCCGAGTGCCGGCACAATCTGGTTTACTGGCGCGGCGAGGAATATGCCGGGATCGGTCCCGGCGCGCATGGACGGCTCGATATCGATGGCATGCGGCATGCGACCTCGACCGAGAAGCGTCCCGAAGCCTGGCTGATGCGGGTGGAAGCAAGCGGACATGGCGTCGTCGTCGACGACCTCCTCAATAGCGAAGAGCGCGCCGACGAATTCCTGCTGATGGGGCTGCGGCTCGCGGAAGGCATCGATCCGCGCCGCTATCTGGCCCTGTCGGGCCGGCCGCTCGATCCGCGCCGGATTGCGCTGCTCCGCGAACAGGGCGCGATCACCGTCGACCAAGACGGCCGCCTGCGCGTGACCCAGGCCGGCTTCCCGGTGCTGGATGCGGTGGTGGCGGATCTGGCGGCGTGAACGTTCGCCCTGGCGGACACGCTTAGATATCGTTTCGCCGTCATTGCGAGGCGCAAAGCGACGAAGTATTCAGGTCGCTTCGGCGCTACGCCCCAAAGCTCTTGGGCGAGCCAGCGACCGCGGTCGGGCCGCCCGAGGTGACCCGCATGACCGCGAGGCCGCGCTCGTTGGTGCCGTCGGCGCGGAAGCGAAACAGCCCGTCGATGCCGGCAAAGCCGGACGAATTGAGCAGCACTTCGGTGGTGAAGCGCTTGCCGCCTTGGGTGCGCGACAGCGCCGCAACCAGCGCCACCGCGTCGTAGGCAAGGGTTGCGGTGCGCACCGGCTCGCCGCCGAATTTAGTACGATAGCGGTTAGAGAAGCTGCGAAAGCCGGCCGGATCCGGCGCGGCATAGAGGCCGCCCTGCAACGTCGCGCTGCCAAAGACCCGCGGATTGTCCCACAGCCCGGTGCCGATCAACTGCACGTTTTTCAGATTGGCGCCGGCCGCGGTCAGCGCATCCGTCGCCGCGACCACGGCATCGCCGTCGTCCGCCAATAACAGCGTATCGGCCGAGGTCAGCGCGGCCGCCACCTGGCGCGCGGCGGTGGCGCGATCGGCGCCGTATTTCTCGAACACGACGACCCTTCCGCCGCGCTTCGGCGCCGCCTGCTTGAACGCAGCCTCCACCACATTGCCATAGGCATTTTCCGGCAGCATCGCGGCGAACGAGCGCTTGCCGGTGCTGGCGACATATTCGACGATCCGGTTGACGTCCGATTCCGGCAGGAAGCTGAGCAGATAGACGCCGCGCGAGGCGACGCTCGAATCGGTTGAAAACGCGATCACCGAGATGCCGCGCCCGCGCGCCACCTGCGCCACCGCCGGTACCGAAGACGCAAACAGCGGTCCCAGAATGATCTCCGCACCCTCATCGACCGCTTGCTGCGCCGCGGCTTGCGCGCCTTGCGGACTGCCGGCGTCGTCCTTGACCAGGAGCTGCAGGTTGGGATTGAGGAATTCGGCCAGCGCCATTTCGGACGCGTTCTTCATCGAGGTCGCGGCGGCGCCGGCATTGCCGCCCGCCGACAACGGCAGGATCAGCGCCACCTTGACCTGGCCGTTGCCGATCGAGGTCGACGGCTGCTGCGGACCGCCCGCCGCCGGCGCCGGCTGCGAGGACGAAAACGGGTTCGGAACCGAAAACTGGCTGATGCTCTGCTGCACGCCGGCGCAGGCGCCGAGCAGCGGCGCACCCAGCATCAGCGAAAGCGCGCTTCGCCGGCTGGCCGGCGAGCTCAAGATCCCGGACCTGCCGGGTTCAGACTGCTCGGTTCCGGACTTGTCGGTTTGACGGCTGGGATCGAACGGACCCACTTTCATATCTCTTCATCCTGTCCGGCCCTCAAAGGCCAGGACGTCGCTCTCGCCCTTGAGGCATCAGGAGAGGCGGATTCAGGCATATTCTCGACGAAATGGTTAACCAAAGTAAAAGGATTCTGGCTTTCCGGCCTTCAGGCCGATCACGCGAAGTTTCGCTCGCCCACCCCTGCGACAAGCCTTTCGCAACCCTTCCTCTCCTGCTTTAGACTACCACAATTATGCGCGCAAAGACCGTTTCCACCAATCCGCAGAATGTCTCAGCTTTGGCTGAGAAGCGGAACTACGCCATCCATGGCGAGACCCTGACCGCGCCGAGGCCGCCGGCTGGGCTTTATCTGGTGGCAACCCCGATCGGCAATCTCGGCGACATTACAGTGCGGGCGCTGGAGACGCTCGCCGGTGTCGACCTGATCGCCTGCGAAGACACCCGAATCACCCGCCGCCTGACCGAGCGCTATGGAATCACCGCGCAGCTTACGCCGTATCACGAGCATAACGCGGCCGCAGCCCGGCCAAGACTTCTCGAACAGCTGGCGCAAGGCGCCTCGATTGCGCTGGTCTCCGATGCCGGCACGCCGCTGATCTCCGACCCCGGATTCAAGCTGGTGCGCGAGGTCTGCGCCGCCGGACATCGCGTGCTGGCGCTGCCGGGGCCGTCGTCGGTGCTGACGGCGCTGTCGGTGGCGGCCTTGCCGACCGACCGTTTCTTCTTCGAGGGATTTCTGCCGCCGAAGCAGATCGCGCGCCGCACGCGCCTCAGCGAACTTGCGCGGCTCGATGCGACGCTCGTGCTGTTCGAATCCGGCAGCCGCGTGCAGGAGACGCTCGCCGATCTCGCCGCCATCATGGGCGCGCGCGAGGCCGCGATCTGCCGCGAGATGACCAAGCTGCACGAGGAGATCAAGCGCGGGCCGCTGTCGGAACTGGCGCAATCCGCCGCTGACCTGGAGACCCGCGGCGAATTCGTGCTGGTGATCGGCCCAAAGCCCGACGGCGGCGAGGCGATGACCGCGGATGAGATCGACGATCTCCTGCGCGACCGCCTGGCGCGCGACAGCGTCAAGGATGCGGTCGCTCATGCCGTAGAAGTTTCGGGGCGGCCGCGCCGCGAGATCTACGCCCGCGCGCTCGAACTCGCCAAAGAACAGCATCCGGGCACGCATGGCGAGCCCTGACAAACCCGAAGTCAGAGCGGCCTCGCCCGCGCGCGTCGAAGCGTTCCGCACCGGCCTGTCGGCGGAGACGCGGGCCGCGGCCTTTCTGATCGCCAAGGGCTATCGCATCCTCGCCAAGCGCTTCCGCACGCCGCATGGCGAGATCGACATCGTCGCTCGGCGGCGCAATCTCCTGGCCTTTGTCGAGGTCAAGGCGCGGGCGAGCCTCGATGAAGCCGCCTATGCCGTGACGCCGCGCCAGCAGGCGCGCATCATTGCAGCCGCGCAAATCTGGCTGATGGCGCATCCCGAGCACGCCGAGTATGATCTGCGCTTCGACGCCATGCTGATTGCGCCGCGCCGCCTGCCGCGCCATCTGATCGCGGCGTTCGACGCGAGCGCTTGAGATAACGCCTGACTGAGAGAGCCCATGAAACTGAACGTCGCCGTCCAGATGGACCCGATCGCGCGCATCAACATCCGCGGCGATTCCACCTTCGCATTGCTGCTTGAGGCGCAGAAGCGCGGTCACGGGTTGTCCTACTATACACCCGACAAGCTCTCGCAGCGCGGCAGCGAGATCGTGGCGCCGGTGCAGTCGCTGACCGTGCGCGACGATGCCGGCGATCACTTCACCCTCGGCGAGCCGCGCCGCGAGCCGCTCGCGGCGTTTGACGTCATCTTGCTGCGGCAGGATCCGCCCTTCGATCTCGCCTACATCACTTCGACCCATCTGCTCGAGCGGCTGCATCCGAAGACGCTGGTGGTGAACGATCCGGCCAGCGTGCGCAACGCGCCGGAAAAACTGTTCGTGATGGATTTTCCGCAGCTGATGCCGCCGACCTTGATCTCGCGCGATCTCGACGAGATCAACGCGTTTCGCGACGAGCACGGCGCCGTGGTGATGAAACCGCTGCACGGCCATGGCGGCGCGGCGGTGTTCCGCATCATGCCGCAGGACATGAACTTCGGCTCGCTGTTCGACCTGTTCTCGGTCACGTTCAGGGAGCCCTGGGTCATTCAGAGCTTCCTGCCCAACGTCAAGCACGGCGACAAGCGCATCATCCTGGTCGACGGTGAATTCGCCGGCGCCGTCAACCGCGTGCCGGCCGCGGACGACCTGCGCTCCAACATGGTGCGCGGCGGCGCGGCGGCGGCGACCGAACTCACCGACCGCGAGCGCGAGATCTGCACCACGCTCGGACCTGAATTGCGCAAACGCGGGCTGTTGTTTGTCGGCATCGACGTGATCGACGGCAATCTCACCGAGATCAACGTGACCTCGCCGACCGGTATCCGCGCGATCGCGCGCCTCAACGGGCCGGACGTCGCCGCCAAGATCTGGGACGTGATCGAGCAGAAGCGCGGCTAGGAACGTCATGCCCGGCCTTGTGCCGGGCATCCACGTCTTGGCTTCCACGAAAAGAAAGACGTGGATGGCCGGGACGAGCCCGGCCATGACGAGCTGATCCGTCAGGTCAGGCTCGAAGCTGCCGCGCCCTCCAAATGTCGCAAAGCGGTCGCAGCTTTCCGGCTATTCTAAAAGAACAACGACAACCCGCGGGAGGAAACGCATGACATATGATGTTTCGCGAAGGTCTCTGCTTGCGCTCGGCGCAGGTCTCACCACGTCGGCCCTGCTCGGTGACATCGCGCAGGCCAAGGCGCCGAAACTCGGACCGGCGGCGCCGCAAACCTTCTATCGCTTCAATGTCGGCGATGCCGAGGTGACGGTGGTCACCGACGGTGCGCTCGGCCTCGGCGATCCCAAGGGCACGTTCACCGGCGTCTCCGACGACGAGATGCGCAAGATGCTGACCGACAATTTTCTGGCGCCGGACAAGATCGTGCTGGAACAGAATTCTCCGATCGTGAACTTCGGCGACAAGCTTGTGCTGTTCGACACCGGCATGGGCACGTCGAAAATGTTCGGCACCGCCACCGGCCATCAGCAAAAGAGCATGAAGGATGCCGGCATCAAGGCCGAAGACATCGACGCCGTGGTGTTCTCGCATGGCCACATCGATCATATCGGCGGCGTGGTGGGCGAGGACGGCAAGAACCTGTTCCCGAACGCGCAGTTCTACATCGCCGAGAGCGACTTCAACTACTGGACCGACTACGACAAGGCCGGCCCGAAGATGAAGGACTTCGTCGACCACGCCAAGAAGAACCTGACCCCGGTGCGCGACCGGTTGGTGTTCTACAAGGACGAGCAGGAATTTTTGCCGGGCGTGACCGCGCTCGCGGCGCCCGGCCATACGGTCGGCCACACCATTTTCGTGATTTCGTCGGGCGGCAAATCCTTTGCCTACACCGCCGACCTCACCCACCATCCGATCCTGCTGATGGAAAAGCCGCGGATGCAGTTCGCCTACGACACCGATCCGGCGCAGGCAGCCAACAGCCGCGTCAAGATGCTGGACATGCTGGCGGCGCAAAAGATGCCGGTGCTTGCCTATCACTATCCCTGGCCCGGCCTCGGTCACGTCGCCAAGACCGGCGAAGGCTTCCACTACGTCCCCGAGCCGCGCGAGATTTGATCGCAGGCCGGTTTAGCGCCTCTTGTCCCTCCCCCTTGCGGGGAGGGACAAGAAACTCACGCCTTCGCCGCTAGCCGCTCCGCCAATTCCGCATCCAGCTCCGGCAAGAGCACGATGCCGTCCTGATCGCTGCCGGAGGAATGCACCACGATCCAGGTGCAGGGCTTGCCGCTTTCGTTGCGCGGCGCGTGCGGAATGTTGGCGTCGCAGAAGCACTGCTCGCCTTGTTTCACTTCAACGCGCTTCTCGAGGTGATCGCCGTAATACACCGCGCATTCGCCCTCGAGCATGTAAGCGATGGTCTCGATGTCTTTATGATAGTGCGCCTTCGCCACCGCGCCCGGCGGCATCGGCATCACGTTCATGCAGATGTCTTTCGCGCCGACCGTCTCCTTGGACGCGCCCGCGCCATACACGATGCCCTGCTTGCCGAGATAGGTCTGGCCGGGTTTGATCAGTGCAAAGCCGTCGGGCGGACGTGTGGTCATGGTGTTCTCCGCAGGTTTGATCGACCCGCTTGTTATAGACGCGTGCTAAGGCGGCCGACCATCCTGTCGAGAAACCAGACCTCGACGTCATGGCCATCGACAAGCCGCCTAGCCGTCTCCAGTGCCTCTTCATCGCTCGCGGCGTCGAGCGGTTTGTACGAATCGACCCTGTTGTCCTTGTCGATCAGATAGGCGCGGTATGTGGGCATGATGACCTCCGCAGGGATA
>NZ_DASSRP010000359.1:0-10767 GCF_035701725.1 Bradyrhizobium sp. | reverse complement strand
CTTCTTTGCCGATATCGACGCCAATTGAGGCTAGGGGCGATTTAACACTATCCATGGGCTGCTTCTCCGGTTGCTGCGGGGTAGTCTTTGCAGACTATCTCGGCGGGGGAAGCAGCCGGTCCATCCCATTAGCGGGCATCGTCCCCTAGCGTGACCGCATGCGGGTATGCTTTGATTTTGCGCTTTGAAGTTGGGGGGAGAACTTTGTCACAGCCGGAAATTATCGGGACTTGGTTGGTTGAGGACTTTTGGTGCGAAATCGATACCAAGGTGCGGACGTATCCCTTTGGACCCAATCCACGAGGTGTTCTGATCATTTTGGAAAATGGTCGGATGGCAGCGGTATTTTCGGCGCGCACCTCTTTTCAGATCAGTTCGGAACTCGACAAGGCGCGGGCTTATGATAACTCAATAGGCTATTCGGGCCGGTACAGGCTTGAGGCGCCCGATCGCTTTGTAACTCAGGTCGATGTGTCGTCCTGGCCTCATTGGTTTGGAACGACGCAAGGCAGGACATACTCCATCAACGGTAATCATCTGGAAATCATCAGCGATCCGGTGCGCGGACCAAATGGCGAGAATGTCATAGTGAAGGTATCGCTGGTTAGAGAGGTGGCCTAAGCAGCTCCCATACGTGAGGTCGCCTGTTGGCCCCTCGGTGGACACCTGTCATCCGTCCAGTCATGTCGGCCATTCCGTGCATCGCAGACGTCACCGTTCGGATCGATCAATTCTGAGGTAGCCGACGCGAAAGCGCTCGCACCTTGCGAGACGAGTGCCGCCTTTCTCCTGTAATATTCCGGCCGCAACGTCTTTTGCTCAAAGTTGTTTCTACGAAAGGTCCGCGATGGTCCGCTTCGGTCGATCTGCATTGATGGCTCTGGTTCTGCTTGTCGCCGTCACGGTGCACGGCTCGGCGCAGCAAGCCGGGCCGCAACAGACCAGCCCAGAGCAAACCAGACTAACCGTGATGGTCTATCGCGGCGGCCAGAATCTTCCGTTGTTCGTCGCGCAGGAGCAGGGCTTCTTTCAAAAGCACGGCCTGTCGGTCGATCTCATCAATGCGCCGAACTCCGATGAACTGCCGAAAGGTCTGACCGATGGACGGTGGCAGATCATCCACAGCACGTCGGACAACGCGGTCAAGATCGTGGATGTCGACGGACTGGACGTTGCGCTGATCATCGGCGGCGACAACGCCCATAACCACGTGATCGCCCAGAAAGACATCAAGTCGTTCGCCGACCTCAAGGGCAAGACCATTGTGCTCGACGGCGCGGACACCGGTTACGCTTACGTGATCTACGCGATCCTGGAAAAATACGGACTGAAGCGAGGCGACTACAACCTCAACCTGGTCGGCGCCACGCCGAAACGGCTTGAAGCGCTGTTGAACGATCCGAACAACAAGGCCGGGATGATCAACCCGCCGTTCTCGATCCAGGCGGTGCGGGCCGGCCTCGTCGATCTCGGGACCACGGTCTCATTCATCGGCCCCTACCAGGGGCCGGCCGGCTACACCCGCCGCTCCTGGGCCCGCGAGCACAGCGATACGCTCGTGAACTATCTGCAAGCTTATATCGAGGCGGTGCGCTGGACGCTGGACAAGGCCAACCGCGCGAAGGCCACCGAGATCCTGGCAAGACGCTTGTCGTTGACATCTGACGTCGCAGAGGACGTCTACGCGATCGTGACCGACGAAACCGAAGGCTTCGCGCGCGATGGAAAATTCGACCTCGAAGGATTCAAGAACGTGCTGGCGCTGCGCGCCGCCTACGAGGGCAAACCACCGCGAGATCCGCAAGCCTACCTCGACCTCTCCTATTATGACCGCGCGCTGCGGGCGCTGAACGAGGGCGCGGCCAGGTAGGGCCGCGAGAAACTCGAAAAGGATTCCGGCTGCTTCGCATCCGCTGTCCAGCCCTCGCGAAAAAAATATTTCGCTCTGCCCGTCGGGCAAATCATCTCTACAAGCTCGCGCCATCCCGGCCCGATCGAGGGGCGCTTCGCGATCGTCACGAAACGTTGGGCCGGAATGCGATGGACGCGGACGACGCCAACGACGAAGGCGCCGTTCGCGGACGGCGAAAGCGTGTGGTCCTGGCATCGCGACGCTGATGCCAAGTTTTCGTGACGATGCTGGCGCATCGCACGAGACGACGGTGGCAAAAAAGCCCGTTCACCGGGGAGAGCGCGCCATAGGCCGTTAAAACCATTCGCGTGCGGGAATGCCGGATGTTGCGGCGGACTCGTGGTGACTAACTCGTGTGCTTTCTATCTTTTGCACGCGAGGCTGCGGGTGCGCATGAGCACCGGCATTCCCCACGCCCTCCTTGGGCGGAGAGATTTGGATCAACCCGGATGTCTCAGCATCGCGGGGAGGGTGTGTCTGTGCTTCTGCGACGTCATTCCGGGGCTCGCGAAGCGAGAGCCCGGAATCCATCTCTCTACGTCCGTTGCGGTCCGATGGATTCCGGGTTCGCATCTTCGATGCGCCCCGGAATGACAGAGGGCGAAAGCGAGCGTGCCTTTGACGCGCCAGCCACGCGGGAAGGTAAGGGTGGTCTGAAGTCACCTCGTCATTGCGAGGAGCGGGAGCGACGAAGCAATCCAGCCCTTGTTTGATTCTGGATCGCTTCGCGTTCGCTCGCGATGACGGGGAGGAGCACGAACCTTGCAAAAGTGCCAGCGCCCTAGTGGACAAGGATCGCGCGGAGCGTACTGTGTGCGGCGTTACGCAAGTTTCCCTTCGGTTTGTCTGACACAACTAGCGGGAGTACTTCGCAATGACACTTTTCAGTTTGGTGCATTTCTCACCCCGGCACAAAGACTTCTTTCGATCGCGCCCAAGGCGAGCGGCGCCTGCGATCGGCCTTGCGGGTGCTCTGTTGCTGACGCTGCCTTGCCAAAGCCTCGCGCAACAAGCCCCCGACTGGGGACAGTGGGAGGAGGCGGCCAAGGGCTCCGACAACTTCAAGCCGTTGCCGGGCATCGGATACGGCTCCGGCGTCTGTCAGGGTTACCAGCTTGCCGGCAAACACGTGTACTGGCGCTGCATGCCCCGCTGCAAAGGATCCGCCGGCGTCGTCGGCGACTTCTGCTGGGAAGCGGTCTCGGACGCCATTTACACCTGTCCCGCGCCCGCAAAGGGCTTCCGGCAGGCAGAGAAAATCCGCTACTCGAATGTTCGCTGTGGCAAGAAGGATTGGCTCGTCACCAAGCGCCTCGCCGACTCCTACGAGGAGACGTGGCAAAAGAGGGTCGAGGATCCGCCGGAGCTCACGAGCGAGACGCCGCCCCAGAAAGAGGACGATCTGCCGACGACGTCCGACGGCACCAAACTGAGCTGGGGCGGCAGTGGGCCGCCGTGGGCGCCGCAGGAGGCCGAGAAGAAGGACGACGCCAAGACTGAGACCGGCAAGACCGACACCGGCAAACTCGATACGCCCAAAACGGACACCCCCAAGACGGACACCCCCAAGACGGATACGCCAAAGACCGATACAGCCAAAACCGACACCAAGACCGACACCGGACCGAAGACGGCCACCGGCGGCGGCTCTTCGACGACGCCATCCAACGCCAAGAAGGGCAACAAGAAGGAAGTCCGCAACAAAGGCGGCGGACGCACCATCGACCGCTCGAGGGGCGGCGATGACATCGACCCGGACACCGCCGCCGCCATCGGCATGGGGGTCATGTACGGGCTCGGCGGATTTGGCCGCGGTCACATGGGCGGCGATCGGATGGGCGGTGATCGCATGGGCGGCAGCCGCATGATGGATCGGTGAGGAAGGGAGAGCGCGTCGCGCTGGCACCTTCAGCCGTCACTCCGGGGCGCGCGTGAGCGCAACCCGGAGTCCATTTGTCCACCTGCGCCGCGGCTCGATGGATTCCGGGCCTGCGCCTTCGGCGCAAATAGCTTCGCTATTTGTCGCGACGGCGCATCCCGGAATTACGCAAGAGGCTGTTTGACATTCGAATAGAGAAGCGCGGCCGAGAAACCGCGCAAGCGCCAACCGGCGCCGCTATTCCGCCTCCAGCCACTCGGCGGCTCCCCGCCACAGCGTGTCGCGGTGCTCGGGGCGGAAGAAGCCGAGATGGCCGATCGCGGCGGTATCGGCATCCTTGGGCGTGATGGTGATGATCTCGGGCATCGTCGCCTTGAAGCCGGACGCCAGCAGTTCGACCGCCGGGCGCGTCGCCCAGGGATCGTCGGACAGGCAGATCGAGCGCAGCGCGCCGGTGTAATTGGTGAAGTTCGACAGCGCCTTCAGGTTGGGTTCGTCGAACAGATAGCGTTCGCTCATTACCCAGCGCGTCCATTGCTCGAACACGCCCTTCGGCAGGTCCTCGCCGACGCCGGCCCAGCCCGGCATGTAGCCGAGCACGCGGGTCAGCGGCATGCCGATGAAGTTGAGCAGCGCATAGACGCGATAACGTTCAGGCGAAGCCATCAGCTTCCAGTAGCCGGCCTGCGCCGCAATGAGCAGCGCGCGGCTCACCTCGGTGTTGTTGGGAAGCAGCCCGAGCGCCTGGCCGCCGAAGGAATGGCCGACATAAGTCAGCGGCAGGGTGCGGTAGCGCTCGCGCATCCAGGCGACGGCAGCGGTGATGTCGAGCGCGGCCCAGTCGACCATCGAGGCCTTGAAGCCGACCAGCGACTTCGGTTTGACGTAGCCTGTCACCGCGCGCTGCCGGGAATCGCCAATGCCGCGATAGTCGTAAGTCAGAACCGCGCTGCCACGGCGGGCGAGGTAACTGGCGAATTTGCGGTAGATCTTGCGCGGGACGGCGGTGGCCGAATTGATCAGGACGGCGTGCTGCTTGGCGCCGCGCGGCAGAAACAGCGTGGCGCCGAGCGCGTAGCCGTCGGCGGCCGGAAAGGTGATATCGTCGATGAAAACGTCGTCGATTTCGGCCTCACGCACCGCGATTTCCCCGTTCCCCGCGCGTTGAGGTAGCAAATTCGAATTCGGCTTTGGGGGCAAGGGGTTGACGGCGGGGCTCCGGTCATTGCTTTAAGACCGTAGCGAATAAGCGACACTTCCGTCGTACTAGCGATTGGCGGCGGGCCTGTGTATATAGCGGCCTCCCGCTCAACGCGAAAAGTAGCGGTTTTTTCTCAAGGAGTTAACGTCATGTCCAAAGCATGGACACCCGATAGCTGGCGTAGCCGGCCGGTGCTGCAGATGCCCCAATATCCCGATGCGAAGGCATTGGCGGATGTCGAGGCGCAGCTGGCGACGTTTCCTCCGCTGGTTTTTGCAGGTGAGGCGCGGAACCTGAAAAAGGCGCTTGCGCGCGTTGCCGCCGGCGAAGCGTTCCTTTTGCAGGGCGGCGATTGCGCCGAAAGCTTCGCCGAGCACGGCGCCAACAACATCCGCGACTTCTACCGCGTGCTGTTGCAGATGGCGGTGGTTTTGACCTACGCCGGCGCGGTGCCGGTGGTGAAGGTCGGCCGCATCGCCGGCCAGTTCGCCAAGCCGCGTTCCTCGCCGACCGAGAAGCAGAACGGCGTCGAGCTGCCGAGCTATCGCGGCGACATCGTCAACGACATCGCCTTCACGGCGGAGGCGCGCACGCCCGATCCGCAGCGCCAGCTGATGGCCTACCGCCAGTCGGCGGCAACGCTCAATCTGTTGCGCGCATTTGCCACCGGCGGCTTCGCCAATCTCGGCTCGGTGCATCAGTGGATGCTGGGTTTCCTGAAGGATTCCCCGCAGTCGCGGCGCTACAAGGAATTGGCCGACCGCATCTCGGATGCGCTGAACTTCATGCGCGCCTGCGGGCTCGATCTTGAAAGCCATCCCGAGCTGCGCGCGACCGACTTCTACACCAGCCACGAGGCGCTGTTGCTCGGCTACGAGCAGGCGCTGACCCGGGTCGATTCCACGACCGGCGACTGGTACGCGACCTCGGGCCACATGATCTGGATCGGCGATCGTACCCGCCAGCTCGATCACGGCCATGTCGAATATTTCCGCGGCATCAAGAACCCGATCGGGTTGAAGTGCGGTCCCTCGCTCAAGCCGGACGAACTGTTGAAGCTGATCGACGCGCTCAATCCGGACAACGAGCCCGGACGGCTGACACTGATCAACCGCTCCGGCGCCGACAAGATCGGCGAATCCTTGCCGGGTCTCATCCGCGCGGTGAAGCGGGAAGGGCGCGTCGTGGTCTGGTCGTGCGATCCGATGCACGGCAACACCATCACCTCGACCTCGGGCTACAAGACGCGGCCGTTCGACCGCATCCTGTCCGAGGTAAAGTCGTTCTTCTCGATCCACGCGGCGGAAGGCACCCATGCCGGCGGCGTACATCTGGAAATGACCGGCCAGGACGTCACCGAATGCATCGGCGGCGCGCGGGCGATCACCGACGAGGACCTCAACGACCGCTATCACACGGTGTGCGATCCCCGGCTCAATGCCGAGCAATCGATCGACATGGCCTTCCTGATCGCCGAACTGCTGAAGCAGGAACGCGCCGGCAAGGTCAATCCAATGCCGGCTGCATCGGGGCTTTAGACCTTGCTGCGACTCTGGCGGGCCACGATCAACACGCGAAACGGGCTCGTCTTTGCGATCCGCTCGGAAGCGGCCGTGCGCGAGGAGATCGGCGCGCTGTTTCTCTCCTTGCCGCTCGCCTGGCTGATCGGTACCTCGACGATGCGGCGGATCGAACTCGTTGCCGCCGTGGTCATGGTGCTGATCGTCGAACTGCTCAACACCGCGATCGAGAAGCTCGCCGACCGCCTGACCACCGATCACGATCTGCAGATCGGGCGGGTCAAGGACATGGGATCGGCCGCGGTCGGCGTCGCGCTGGTCACCGCCGGGCTGTTCTGGCTGTTTGCGGTCGCCGAGCGCATGGGCGTCATCTAAAGGTAGCGAATTGCAGTTTGGCCGGATCATAGGCACCTTTCATTCATGACCGAACGCGCCGAACAGTTTTCGATCACTTTGGCCCAGTTGAACCCGACCGTCGGGGACGTGAAGGGCAATGCCGCCAAAGTGCGCGCCGCACGTGTGCGCGCGCGCGCTGACGGCGCCGACCTCCTGGTGCTGCCGGAACTCTTCATTGCCGGCTACCCGCCGGAAGATCTGGTGTTGAAGCCGGCGTTTCAATCGGCCTGCCGGACCGTGGTCGAGGAACTCGCCCGCGAGACCGCCGATGGCGGACCGGCCGTGCTGGTCGGCACGCCCTGGGTCGATGACGGCAAGCTCTACAACGCCTGCGCGCTGTTGGACGGGGGCCGCATCGCGGCGATCCGCTACAAGGTCAATTTGCCGAACTACGGCGTGTTCGACGAAAAGCGGGTTTTCGCCCGGGGGCCGGTTTCCGGTCCGGTGACCATTCGCGGCGTCCGGGTCGGCGTGCCGATCTGCGAGGATACCTGGCTCGAGGAGTCCGCGGAATACGAGAACGTCGTCGAGTGCCTGGCCGAGACCGGCGCCGAAATTCTCATCGTGCCGAACGGCTCGCCCTATACCCGCGAGAAGGTCGACATGCGCCTGTCGATCTCGGTGGCGCGCGTCACCGAAAGCGGGCTGCCGCTGGTCTATCTCAACCAGGTCAGCGGCCAGGACGAACTGGTTTTCGACGGGGCGTCGTTTGCGCTCAATGGCGATCTGTCGGTCGCGGCGCAATTGCCGGCGTTCGAGGAGAACATCACGACGCTGCGCTGGCACAAGGAGGCCAGTGGCTGGCGCTGCAACGGGCCGGTTGCGGATTTGCTGGAAGGTGACAAGGCCGACTATGCGGCCTGCGTGCTGGGTCTGCGCGACTACGTCAACAAGAACGGGTTTCCCGGCGTCCTGCTCGGCATCTCCGGCGGCATCGATTCGGCGCTCTGCGCGGCGATCGCGGTCGATGCGCTCGGCGTGGAACGCGTGCGTGGCGTGATGCTGCCGTTTCGTTTCACCGCGCAGGTCTCGATCGACGATGCCGCGAAGCTCGCGAACCGTCTCGGCTTTCGCTACGAGGTCTTGCCGATCGCCAAGGCGGTGCAGGGCTTCGAAGAGATCCTATCGGACACGTTCACGGGCCTGCCGCGCGACATCACCGAGGAGAACCTGCAGGCGCGCACCCGCGGCACGCTGTTGATGGCGATCTCCAACAAGACCGGCGCCATGGTCGTCACGACCGGCAACAAGTCGGAAATGTCGGTCGGCTACGCCACGCTGTACGGCGACATGAACGGCGGCTTCAATCCGATCAAGGATATCTACAAGACCGAGGTGTTCCGCCTCTCCAGTTTGCGCAACATCTGGAAGCCGAACGGCGCGCTCGGCCCGTCGGGCGAGGTGATTCCGCCCAATATCATCACGCGGCCGCCGACCGCCGAATTGCGCGAAAACCAGACCGACCAGGATTCGCTGCCGCCATACGACGTGCTGGACGGCATTCTCGAGCGGCTGGTCGAGCGTGAGGAGCCTTTGGCGAGCATTATCGCCGCGGGTTTCGATCGCGAGGTGGTCACGCGGATCGATCGCCTGCTCAACATCGCCGAATATAAGCGGCGGCAGGCGGCGCCGGGCGTCAAGGTGACGCGCCGCAATTTCGGACGCGATCGCCGTTACCCGATCACCAACCGCTTTCGCGACGACGGTCACCCGTTGCGTCAACCGGACGATACGCTCGTTTCGCGCGCCGGGCGCGGATCGGGGGAGGCGTTCGACGGCTAGTGTTGAGGCGAGAATCTTAGCGCGGCGGGATAAAGGTCGGCCCGACGGTGCGGATCTGCTTGTTGTCGGACGAAGGCTCGGAAGCCGCTGGCGTGCCGGGCGCTGAAGCCGGTGCCGACGCTGAATCCGGAGCTGCGGTAGCGACCGAGCCCTTCTTGCCGGATTTCGGCGGGGGCTGCGACATCTTCTTGGCGCTCTCGTCCGTGACGATGATGTCACCTTGTTGCTGGGCGGCGGCCTTGTCGTCGATGTTCTTGAGCGCGTCGGCCCAGGTTTGACCGGCGGCCTTGCAGGAGCAGGTGGGGTTGAATTCCTGGCGGAATTTGAATGCGTTGGGCGACGACGTATAGGCTTGCCCGCTGATCGAGACGGCCTGGTTCATGTCTTCACCGGGATTGCGGTAGGCGTAGAGATTGGCCTCGGTGGCCGGGCACAGCGCTTTGCAGGTCTTCTCATCGTCGGCAAAGCGCCCCGGCACGGTGGCAAACGAAATCGGGAAATAGCCGCCGTCACAGGATCGGACGCAGACGGTGCGGTAGGTGCCGGATGGCGCGCCGGCATCGGGCGGGATGGGGCTATAATTATTGTTACCGCCGAACAGGTTATTGAGGAAATTGCCCGGGCCGTTCTGTTGCTGTTGGACGGCGGCGGCATATTGCGGTCCGCAGTTGTTCTGCGCGAGCGCCAATAGCACCGAACGACGCTGGTTTTCGCGATCGCTGCCGCCGAGGCCGCCGCTGCGCAGGCGCTCGAGATTCGTGGTGATCTGATCGAGATTTGCGCGCATCTGTTGAATTTGATTGTTCACCGGACCGCATTGCGCATTCTGACCATTGAACAATGAAAAGAAGCCGGAGCTCTCGCAGCCCATCCGCTTGGCTTGCACCGTGATGCGGTCGAGTTCAGCCTGCTGTCGTGCGGCCGAGTCCTGATAGCGGCGGATCTGCTCGTCTTTTGCGGGGTCGAGGCCGCCACGGTCGATCGAGGCCAATTGGGCCTCAAGCCGCGGGCACATCGGGTTGGCGGCGCCGGGCGGAGGCGGCGGCGTTTGTGCGCTGGCATTGGCGCCCACGAGGGTAGTGGCGAACAGCGCCGCGCGGACCACGGAGAGGGAAGAGGTGACGATCGATTTTTCAGGCATGTCCCGCCGTTAGGGCAATTCCGGGCACCCTTGGGTCACGCCGGCTTGCGGCCAGCGGCCGCGATTGAGAATTCGGGCGTGCTTTACCTGCTTCTCGGGGCGACGTCACGTCGTTTCGGCGGCAATAGTGCGGTCGATGGGTATTTGCCGCAATCTTGCCGCGAAGCGCGGGTGCTCGGTTCAGCTCCAAAACCATACTGGAATCTTGAGCTTGGCGGCGTTCCTTCGCTTGTGATGTTCGCGCAGCGTTGCGCCTCCCAATACCAATGTCTGAAAGGAACCGGCAAGCGGCCGAAGTTGGAACTGGAACTGCGACCTAATCAGCGCTGACAGGTAATGGCGATGTACTCGCCGCAGCCCAGACGGCCGCAATGTTCATGTTCCTTCGGCACAGAGCCTGTGATTTCGTCGGGATCGACCCGGCGATAGGAGGAAGCCTGCGCGAAGTCCCGCGACCGACAATAGGACTGTGCGGCATGGGCTCCGCACTTCTCGCCTTTGGCGAGGCACTGGTCGACCCCATAACCGTCCGGCTGGTTGGCGATGATGAAAACCCGGCTGTCAGCCCATGCTGCCGACCCGGCAAAGAGGGACGCGCAGGCCAAAAGGACTGAAATAGACCGCATTGCTGCACCGTTGGAGGAAGGGATGATTGCGACACACGATAGTCGCGATACGTAAATAATGATTAACCTCGTGAGGGGCGGTGGCTTTGGTCACCCAAAACGGCTTTTCTGGGGCTCTTGACGTCCTCCCCATCACTGCCTCATGGTGTTTCCCATGAACGGTCTCCTCGCCATTTGTGGCATTTGCCGCGAGATTATTAGCTAGCGATTCGCTGGCTGAGGCCGTCTTTTCTCAAACGAGATGATTTGACGCCCGGCCGAAAGGTTGCGGGAATTCCATGGAACTACGCCTTTACGATACGCTGAGCAG
>NZ_DASSRP010000358.1:0-13659 GCF_035701725.1 Bradyrhizobium sp. | reverse complement strand
CGACGCGGGCCTTCAACGCGGCAGCATTAACGTTCTTCTCGACGATCGTGCGGATGTCGGGCGGCAGCGCGTCCAGGGCGCGGCGATTGGCCAGGAACCAATAACCGTCCCACATATGATTGGTCAGCGAGCAGTACTTCTGGACTTCGTAGAGCTTGGCGGTCGAAATCAGCGCCAGCGGGTTTTCCTGACCCTCAACGATCTTGGTCTGCAGCGCCGAATAAACTTCGTTAAAATTGATCGAGGCGGGGGCCGCATCGAACGCCTTGAACATCGAGGTCCAGAGCGGTGAGACCGGTACACGGATCTTGAAGCCTTTATAGTCGCCCGGCCCCGTGATCGGCTTGGTCGATGACGTGGTCTGGCGGAAGCCGTTATCCCAAATCTTCTCGAATGCAACGATGTTGGCCTTGGCGACTTCCTTGCGGACGTACGCCCCAAGATCGCCGTCCATGGCCTTCCAGACCGTCGGATAATCCGGGAACGCGAAGCCCATGCCGTTGATTGAGGCCGCCGGCACCAGTGTCGCCAGAATCAGGCCGGACATCGTGAAGAACTCGACGCCGCCGGACCGAAGCTGGCTCAAAACGTCCGTATCGGCGCCGAGCTGGTTGTTGGGGAAGATCTGCAGATCAAACTTGCCATTGGTTTCGGTCTTGATCGCGGCCGCCATTTCCCGGGCCCGGATATTGAGCGGATGCGTGTCGGGTAGGTTGTTGGCGAACTTGTAGGAGAATTCAGCCTGCTGGGCTCGCGCCACCCAAGGCGCACCCAGGCCGCTCAGCACCGCCGACGCGGCCGTGGTCTTCAATAGCGAACGTCGCGAAAAGCCCATCTTGTCGTCTCCCAAATCTCTTTTCTTCTTCGGCTTCCAGACGAAGCACGCTGAGCCGCTTTTTGCCTGCTTTCGCAGGAAATACCAAGCGGGTGTTCACATGCATTTCGCCGCGCGTTCTGCGGCCTCAGACGGCGCCACAATCGACCTTCAAGTCCGCTGGAAGCTGAGAATTTAGATACAACTGTGTGAAATCTCGTAGGAATAAAATATTCCATAATATACCTTATGCGAATCATGGATACGGGGCCATGGATTGGCATCTCCCATCCAACCGGTCAGGCGTACTGCCGCTGCGCGAGTCGCGTCCCCGATTCCGGGTCATGGGTTGGTAGATAGATCGTCGGACGGCTTTGCGTGAAGCGCTTGATCGCAGCAAGCGTGGCCTTGGCGACCTTGCGGTCGGCGCTCACACCATCGACGGTGCCCGAAAGCATCAGCGCCTGATTGTAGGAGGCGTCGCCGGCTAGAAAGATCGCGGCATCGCCATCCTGAACCACGACCGATATGTGGTCCGGCGTATGACCCGGTGTCGCCACGGCGACAATATCGCCCTCCTTCGTCAGGCGCTGGCTGTGCGTGAACGGCCCGAACGGTTCGGTTGGCAGATCGACCGGCTTCGGATCGAACCAGGTTGGCCAGCGATGCGGAAGATATCCGCGCAGCCGGCCGAGCCATCCCCGCGCCTTGGCCAGTTCGCCCGCAGGCACAAGGATTTCGCTATCCGGGAAATGCGCGAGGCCGCCATCGTGGTCCATATGCAGATGCGTCAGGACGACTTTTTTGATGTCGCGCAGACCGATGCCCAACGACCTCAACTGCGGTCCGATCTCCTGCTCACGCTGGATCTGGAAAGCAACCTCCCATCTCACATAGGGATTGAGCTCGCGCGAATGCTCCAGGAGATGGGTTCCCTGGCCACTGTCCACGATAATGACGCCATCCGGATGCTCGATTGCCCAAGCATATGTCGGGACCCAGTCCGTCCAATTGGGGTCAAGGAAAACGTCAATCAACCCGTGGCGCCGGCCCTGGACCTGGGCGGTTTTAACTCTGACGGTACCGGTCTGGATCGCATGGATGCGCATTGGACATCTCCGTCAACGCCCCGTGAAGCGCGGCTTGCGCCCGTCCAGAAACGCCGCCACGCCCTCCTTGTGATCCTCGGTCAGACTCGCGAGCGCAAACTGATCGATGTCCATGTGGCTCGTGAGATCGTCGAGCGCATAGGTCAGGCGGTTGATGGTGAGCTTGGTCATCGCGGCCGAGATCGGGGGCTGGCTTGCGAATTTGGTCGCGAGCGCCATGGCCGTATCGAGGGCCGTACCCGCCTCGGCCACCTCCTCCACCAGCCGCCAGGCGTGGGCCTCCGCAGCCGTGATGCGCTGGTCGGCCAGGATCACGGCCTGTTTGGTGCGTGCCGGGCCCATCAGGTGCAGCAGGCGCGGAATGCTTTGCCAGCTCATGTTCATCCCGAGCCCGATTTCGGGGATGCGGATATGGGCGGCCCGGCTCATGATGCGGAAGTCGAGCGCGACGGCGAGCGCGACACCGCCGCCGATGCAAAAGCCTTCGATGGCGGCGATGGTGATCTGGTCCATCTCCTGCCAGGCGCGGGCGAGCCGGGGACCGAGCTTCAGGTGTCGGCGCAGCGAGCCGATGTCCATCGACTTGCGCTGGCGCCCCTCGGGATCCTTGAGATCGAAGCCGGCGCTGAAGGCCGTCGGCGCGCCGGTCAGAACCACCACAGAGGTTTCGGCGTCGTCCTCGAAGCTGCGTGCCGCTTGGGTTAGTTGTCGCATGGCTTCGGGCGAAAGCGCATTGATGCCATCGCCACGGTCGAACTTCACCACGGCGATGCGGCCCTCGGGGCCAAGGCCCTTTTCGATGGTCACAAAGCTGGTCATCATCCCTCCTCGTCCACCGTTCGATCGCTCGCCGGTTAGCCGCGGCCCGCGTCTATTGCATCACGAACGGCGCGGGCAACGTCAACCGCGTTCGGCGTGTCGGAGTGCACGCAGATGGAGTCCGCACGCACAACGACGTCCTTGCCGTTAATGCTCTCGGTCTTGCCTTCGGCAATCGCGCGCCGGCACCGCGCCGCGGTGCGCGCCGGATCGACAGCCTGATGCTCACGCGTGATGATCAGGCGCCCATCATCGCCGTAATCCAGGTCCGCATAGAACTCGGCGATCAGGCCGTGGCCGCGCGCGCTATAGACGGTCTCGTGGCATGTGCCGATCATCCCCATGATCGGGACATGGAACACATCGGCGGCGTCGCAGATCGCGTGCGCAACCGCCTCCTCCCGCGCCGCCATGCCATAGAGCGAGCCGTGCGGCTTGAGGTGGTTCAGCGCCATGCCCTCGGCCTCGAGAAAACCCTTGAGCGCCCCGACCTGGTAGATGATGCAATTGGCGAGCTCCTCGCGCGGCATCTTCATTTCGCGCCGGCCAAAACCCTGGAGATCAGGCAATGACGGATGCGCGCCGACCTCGACGCGGTGGGCCTTGGCGAGCCGGACCGTCTTGCGCATGTGGTTGAAGTCGGAGGCATGGAAGCCGCAGGCCACATTGGCCACCGAAATCAGCGGCATCAACGCCTCGTCATCACCCATAAGATAGAGGCCGAAAGCCTCGCCCATATCGCAATTGATCGTCGTCACGCCCTGCTCTCCCGGGCAAACGTTACCTCTTCCGAAGTGCATAAGCTCCAGGACCGAAGGCGGCGATCATGGCGAACAGGCCGATCAGCCCGAGGTTCTTGAGGAAGTTGATGGTCTGCGGCACCACCGCCGCCGGCGGCGACGCCCAGAAATTGTGGAACAACAACGTTGCAATGATCGTGAACACGATGAACGCGAGTGCCACGCAGCGCGTATAGACGCCCAGGATAAACGCGAGCGAACCACCGAGCTCGATCAGGACGGCGCAAGCCGCCAGTACGCTGCCGAAACCGCCCGCGCCGCCCGGCAAACGTCCCGCCGTGACTTCGAAGGCCATGATCTTTCCGATGCCGCTGTAGAGAAACAGCGGCACCACCGATAACCGTGCGGCCAGTAGCACCTTGTCCTGCAACGGCGTCATATCCGAACCTGACATTCTTTCCCCCAATGGTTGAGACTATTCCGCCGGTGCTGCGCTGGCCTGAGTTACCTTGCTCGGAACCGCGAGCGAGCCAATCACCAGTGCCGCGACCACCGCCGCGCCCCCAATGGCCCAGAACACCGCGTCCTGTCCGCCCGTCATTTGCTGCAGAAACCCGATGACGAACGGCCCAAGGATGCCGCCGACGCGCCCTACCCCGAGCTCCATGCCGACCCCGCTGGCGCGAAAGCCGGTCTCGTAGGCGTTGGCCGTGAAGTTGTTGAGCACATGCTGGGCACCGATCACGCAGAAGCCGGCAACGGCGACGACTGCGAAATTGAACGCGTGGCTGTTGACGAAGACCAGCGCACCCACGGCGATGCCGCCGACGATCCACCATAGACCGAGCAGGCGCGGCGTCGGTGCAAAGCCACGGTCGGCAAGCATCGCAAGCGTCAGACCGCCGATGAACGAGGTGGCCTGCATCAATGCGCCGTAGCTGAAGCCTGATGCGAAGGACTCCCCGCGCTGGATCATCACGGTCGGAATCCACCCGACCAGGCCGAAGATCGCAAACAGCGTCAGGAACGCCGTGAACCAGATTGTCAACGAGACGCGACGGTAGCGCGGGGACAGAAGCGCGGCGATCGTGTTTTTCGTCGTCTGGTCGGAGGTGCGGAAGGTCGCATTGGCGTAGATTGCGCTCCGTTCCGGGCGCAGCCGCGCCATCAGCGCGCGCAATTCGTCAAAGCGGCCACGGGCGGCCAGGAACTTCGGGCTTTCCGGCAGCACCGCATGCACCACGAGCGTCAGCGGGATCGATAGCGCACCGACAAAGTAGAGAATTTGCCAGCCATGGGTCGGCGTCAGGAAAACGCCGACCAATCCGGCAAACACCCCACCCAGCGACCAGCCGAACGTCACGCCCCACAGCGAGAACGCGTTGCTGACCCGCGGCGGCGCCAGTTCATTGATGAAGGTGGTACCGAGCGGAAGGAGGACACCGAGGCCAAGGCCGGTGAGAAAGCGCAAGCTGCAGAAACTTGCAAAACTGGTCGCGAACAACGCGGTGAGGAGCGTCAGGACATTGACGATCCACAAGCCCGCCAGCAGCGTGTTGCGACGGCCGTAGCGGTCGGCGATCATGCCGTGCCCCATTGCGCCGAACAGAAAACCGATCAGACCGGAAGAGACCAGAAATCCAGCCTGGCTTGGCAACAGGCCCCACGGCTGCCTGACATATTGGATGACGTAAGCGGGATTGAAGGTATCGTAACCGTCGAACAGCGTGATCAGCGTGACGAGGATGCCGAGGGTCTTGTGCAGCGGCGTGACGGCGGCGCCCGCCAGTTCCTCATGGACATCGACTTCGCTTGCCGAACTCATGCAATTCCTCCCCATATCCTTTGTTGTCTTGCCGCCCCTGCTCTTTCGGCAGGCTATCGGGGCCGCGCTATTTCAGCTTGAACAGCGTCCTCGCATTGTCGCGGCCGATCTTCTGACGGTCAATCTCGGCAATCGGCGCCGCGTCGAACCAGTCGGAGGCGTGGTCGATATTCTCGAACGGCCAATCGGTCGAAAACAGGATTCGGTCAGAACCGATTTCGAGCATGGCATCGATCAGCGTCTGGGTGCGGAAATTTCCCGACGTCGTGATGTAAAAATTCTCGCGGAAGTACTCGCCGATCTGGCGCTTGGCAGGATAGTTGTTCTGCACCCGCATCCACTTGTTGTGGTTATCGATTCGCCACATCGAGTAAGGCAACCCCTCGCCCATATGACCGAGCACGATATTGAGCCGTGGATGCGCATCAAACAATCCTGAGCCCATCAGCCGCAGCGCGTGGACTGCGGTTTCCTGTCCGAAGGCCCAGGACGGTCCGAGCAGCCAGCGGTGACCTTCATAGATCGCGGCATCCTTCGGCAGCGGATTGCGCGGATGCAGATAGAACGGCACATCCAGCCGCTCGACCTCGGCCCAGAACGGCCAATATGCCTTGATGTCGTAATAGACGCCGGAGGGACTGTCGGCCACCTGGCTGAAGCCGTTGACCAGCGCGCCGCAAAAGCCGAGGTCCTTCACGCAGCGGATGAGTTCGCGGGTCGCAAGCTCAGGCGTCTGCATCGGCAGCGCGGCAAGCCCGGCAAAACGCCTCGGCTGGCGCGCGATCTGCTCGGCCATGAAATCGTTCGACCGGCGCGCGATTTCCTCTGCCTTGTCGGCATTCGCGATCGCTTGTACGGCGGGAGCATTGAGCGACAGCAGCATCATCTCGATGCCGTGCGCGTCCATTTCCCGCAAACGACGATCCTGAATGTCGAGCAGCCGTCCCTTCAATTCCGGCCAGTCGGCTTCCGGCGCAAAGCCGGCGCTGTCCTGAAGGGTTTCCGGGATCGCAAAGTGCTCTTCGAGCGCTACTTTTCCCTGCATCGCTGCGCGTCTCCCTACCCTTTGTTCGCTTCTATCGGCCATTTAGACAGTACACTGTCCATTTTGGCAAGTTCAAATCTCCGTGCCTGACGCGAGCGCTTTTGGCCACGGCTGTCAATCTTGACCGGCGGAAGGCGGCAGCCGACAATGACGGTTCCCTCACCCACCGGCCGAATTGCTGTCCATGACCGAGCCCGATCACCACCACCATCATCATCACGACGACCACTCGGAACTCTCGGAGACGGAGCTGCGCGTCCGCGCGCTCGAGACCATCCTGACCGAAAAAGGCTATGTCGAACCGGCGGCGCTCGACGCCATCGTCCAGGCCTACGAGACGAAAATCGGCCCGCATAATGGCGCGCGGGTAGTCGCCAAGGCCTGGGTCGATCCGGCGTTCAAGAAGGCCTTGCTGGAGGATGCGAGCAAGGCGGTCGGCACGCTCGGCCATGTCGGCCGCACCGGCGATCACCTGGTCGCGGTCGAGAACACGCCGCAGCGACACAACATGGTCGTGTGCACGCTGTGCTCCTGCTACCCCTGGGAAATGCTCGGACTTCCGCCGGTCTGGTACAAGGCCTCGCCCTATCGTTCGCGCGCGGTGAAGGACCCGCGCGGCGTGCTCGCCGATTTCGGCGTGAGCCTGCCGAAGGAAACCGAGATCAGGGTATGGGACTCGACCGCCGAGACTCGCTTCCTGGTGCTGCCGATGCGGCCCAAAGGCACCGAGGGTTGGAGCGAAGAGCAATTGGCCGAACTGGTGACGCGCGATTCCATGATCGGCACCGGCTTTCCGAAAGCGCCGGGAGCGCCTTCATGAACGGCGTTCACGACATGGGCGGCATGGACGGGTTCGGCAGGGTCGAACCCGAAGCCAACGAGCCGACCTTTCACCAGAAATGGGAAGGCCGCGTCATGGCCATGGTACGCGCGATGGGCGCGGCCGGCGCCTTCAACATCGATATGTCGCGCTTCTATCGGGAGAGCTTGCCACCGGCCGTCTATCTCGCCAGTTCCTATTATCGGAAATGGCTCTTGGGCCTGGAAGACAATCTGGTGGCGAAGGGATTCGTGACGACGGCGGAGCTTTCGGACGGACACGCGGAAACGGCTGCCAAACCGCTCAAGCGCGGCAAATTCCGGGTGGCTGACGTCGAGCGCGTGATGACGCGCGGATCGTTCGAGCGCAAGCCGCAGGGTTCGGCGAAATTCAAGGTTGGCGATCGCGTGCGCGCCCGCAACATGCATCCGGCAACCCACACACGCCTTCCCCGTTACACCCGCGGCCACGTCGGCGTGGTCGAGCGCGTTCTTGGTTGCCAGGTTTTTCCGGATTCGGCCTCGCTGGATTTGGGCGAAAACCCGCAGTGGCTCTACAACGTCGTATTCGATGGCGTCGAGTTGTGGGGACCGGACACTGACCCCACCGTCAAGGTCTCGATTGATGCGTTCGAACCCTATCTGGAGCCGGCATGAGTAAAGCCGCTATAGCGCGGGCAACCCACGCTCTCCCGAATCTGCCGCGCGACGAAGACGGGCCGGTGTTTCGCGAACCCTGGGAAGCGCAGGCCTTTGCGATGGCGCTCTCGCTATACGATCGCGGCCTGTTCACCTGGAAGGAATGGGCGGCAGCACTCGCCGATGAAATCAAGTGTGCCCAGGCCGGCGGAGATCCCGATACGGGCACCACCTATTACCGGCATTGGCTCGCGACGCTGGAAAAAATGGTGGCGGCAAAAGGCGTGACCACGACCGCAACCTTGCATCGCTACCGCGACGCCTGGGATCACGCCGCCGACCGCACGCCCCATGGCAAGCCGATTGAGCTGAAGCCGGAAGATTTTCCGCCTCAAGCTTGAGCAATTGATCGCCGAGCCTATGCTTCCCGTGGAAATCGCGCATTGTGATCCGGTTCCTCTGTGACGCCTGGCCTTCTTGCGGCATACAGGCCGAAGCTGTTTTTTGCTCCGGTGCGCCATGACCCCTTCCCGCGACATTTCCCGCCTGATCGAGATCATGGCGCAACTGCGAACACCCGTGACGGGTTGCCCCTGGGATCTCGAGCAGAATTTCGAGACCATCGCGCCTTACACCGTCGAGGAGGCCTATGAGGTCGCCGACGCCATCGCGCGCCACGATCTCGACGACCTCAAGGAGGAACTCGGCGACCTCCTGCTGCAGGTGGTCTATCACGCGCGCATGGCCGAAGAGCAGAACGCCTTCGATTTCGGCGATGTGGTGGAGGTGATCTGCCGCAAGATGATCCGTCGGCATCCGCACGTCTTCGCCGACAAGGACGGCAACATCGCACCTGCCGGCGTCAAGAGCCAATGGGAACGCATCAAGGCCGAAGAGAAGGCCGAGCGCGCCGCGCGCCGTCCAACTGATGAGACCCCCGCTTCCTTGCTTTCGAGCGTCAAGGCCGGTCAGCCGGCGCTGACACGCGCGATGGCCTTGCAGCGCAAGGCCTCCACGGTGGGATTTGACTGGAACGACCCGCGCGCGGTGTTGCAGAAGATCCGCGAGGAAGCCGACGAGATCGAGGCTGCGCTCGATGACGGCGACAAGGTTGAGCTCGCGGCGGAGACCGGTGATCTCATGTTCGCGCTGGTCAACCTCGCGCGCCACATCGATGCCGATCCGGAAACTGCGCTGCGCGGCGCCAACGCCAAGTTCGAGCGGCGTTTTGCCTATATCGAGCGCGCGCTGGCGTCAAAGGGCCATTCGCTTGAGGCCGCCTCGCTTGCCGAAATGGATGCGCTGTGGAACGAGGCAAAGCGGAAGGAAAAAGGACGCCCTGTCGTCCCAGGCAAGTGATCTCTAGCCAGCATCCCAGATGCTTACGCGCGGCGCTGAGACCGTTGCCTGCGCGGAAGCTCGTTGTGAGACCGCCTGCCGGCCAAACCCAGGCCTTGCGCGCCGCCTGCCCTGAACTGTATCCGGCGTACTGCTGAGCCCCATGGTCCCGCTGCAATCGGCAACAGCCCGGGAAAAAGCCCTGCCGCGTGTGAGAAGTCACGGCAGGGCTTGGCGGCCACCGGCGGATGGGACCCCACAAGGGCCACCAGCGCAGATACGGTCAAACTCGGCTTGGTTTCATCATGTCGCCTCCCGCGTCGAACATACCGGTTAGGCTCGCGCGGCATGGCGGGCTTTGTGATCCACCGAGCACCCGGACACGTTGAATATCCATTGAAGCCGAAGCGTGCTCGCGCTCATCCGGGAGTATCCGATGAATCTGTTGGTCACTTATCTGTCGATCGCGATCGCGTTTCTGGCGATCGACGCGGTGTGGCTGAGTACGATGGCTGGACGACTGTATCAGCCGGTTCTGGGCGACATTCTGCGATCCGAACCCAACCTGTCTGCTGCTGGCGTGTTCTACGCCATATACCCTCTCGGATTGCTCGGCTTCGGCGTCTTGCCGGCATGTCAGGACGGCAGCGCGCTTCGCGCCCTTGCTTCCGGCATGCTCCTGGGCTGCTTCACCTACGCGACCTACGATCTGACCAACCAGGCGACACTCAGGAATTGGTCAACCACATTGACCGCTATCGACGTTTGCTGGGGCTCGTTTGTCGCAGGCCTCAGCACGTTGGTCGGCTATCTCGTCGCCCAGCGGCTGGGATCCTGAATTCGATCGCGAGATTGACGCCGTGCGAATACCGGCAGCGAGCTGGCAATCTGCAAAGTGGCGTCGCCGCGCTGCTTTCCTGGTCGTTGTGCCATGCGCGGGACTTCTGATCGGCGCACTCAATATTCCCGGTGCATGGTATGCCGAGTTGAACAAACCGTCGTTTACGCCACCGAATTGGATTTTTGCGCCGGCCTGGACCGTTCTCTACTTCCTGATCGCCGAAGCCGGGTTTCGGGCGTTCCACAGCAACGTGCGAGGTACCGCAGCGAAGCTGTGGAGCGTGCAGATGGTGCTGAATTTTGCCTGGTCCCCCCTGTTCTTTTCACTTCACCGCATCGGTTTGGCGATGGTCGTGATCTTCGCGCTGCTTGTCTCGGTCCTGGCGTTCGTCCGATCCCAGTGGTTCGGGGACCGGTCCGCGGCCTTATTGTTTGTCCCTTACGCCGCCTGGCTTGGATTTGCACTCGCCCTGAATGCGGCCATCTTCCTGCTCAACTAGAATTCGCGGCTTGCCCAGCTCTTGGCTGTTGGATCCGCATCCTGGTTGGCTTTGCCAGCGATGCAGAGCGCTGACGATCGACTCCAAAGCAGTAGGCTTGTTGAAAAGAAGGCTGCCCGACACACCATGCAGAGCCCACAAATGCGCATGGGCGCCGGACATGTAGATCACGGCAAGCTCCGGATTGATCCTCCGTGCACGTCTGGCAAGCTCCCAGCCGTCGATCCGGCCGCCGAGCTCAATATCGGTGAGCAGAGCGTGATATTTCGTACCATCCTTTGCCAGCAGCGCTTCTGCCTGTTCGGCGTTTGCCGTGGCCGCCCATTCGATGCCGGCCTGGTCAAGAGCCTCCTCGATCGGCATTCGCACAAGCAGATCATCCTCAACGATCAGCACGCGAAAACTCACCCGGCACTCCCGCTGCGATGAACTAGATATTCGCCCCCGCCGCGAGACAGTCGCTGCGCAACACCGCGATTGTCCGGCGAAGCCAGGTCTTGATGGTTCCAACCGGAACACCGAAGCGCCGTGACAGGCTGGCACGGCTTTCGCCGTCGATGTAAGCGAGAGCGATGAGTTTGCGGCGGTCCTCGGGCAAACGCTCCAGTGCGGTGGCCGCCATCGGCGCGGCACAGGCGTAGTCGAACTCGTCTCCGTCCAGCGCATCGGACGCTATCGGAATGGAAAGCGCCTCTTCAAGCTCCGATGTCGGGAGCTTCCGGGCCCGGACGGCATCGATCGCCGTGTTTCGGACGATCGTACACATCCAGGTAATGGCAGAGGCGCGATTGGCGTCAAAGCTTCCGGCATGCCGCCATATCTTCATGTAGGCTTCCTGCAGAATATCGTCGACGTCGGTTGGAGAGGCGCCGGCCGAAAGCGCGGTTTTTCGCAACTTGTTTTGCGTCAGCGTGTGCAGCTGTGCGAAAGCGCGTCCATCCTTGAGTGCCGCACGCGCCAGGAGCTCGGCCGGTCGTTCTTTGAAGTCCCCAACCGCGGGCCTTGAGCTGCTCATCTGTCTCTCCGTTGCGTTCACTGCCTAAACGCGCGGAGAGACGGCCTGGATCACTTGCGGGCGGAGCTATAGCCGCACAAAGGGGCTGATGAGGCGACCAAGGAATCCATGCATCTTCAGATCACCGGTCATGGCGACCAGGCAGAGGCACGGGCCTTCATCTCCGACGATCGGACGGTGGTCGACATCATCGTCGCCATAGTCGAAGTCCCCGGGGCCATAACGGCCTCCCTCGTGACTGAAGCTGCCCCTGAGCACACAGGTCAGCTCGACGCCGGTATGGGTATGCTCGAGCATCCGCGTACCCGGTCCGGATTCCAACAAGAAGGCGCGCGCCTTGCCCATTGCCGAAAGCTCGATCGGCTGGACGCTGACCCCAGGAGCAACCCGCCTGCGCTTTCCGAGCGCATAGCGGCGGAGCGGCTCTGGAAGGTCCGCAACGGCTGTAGCATCTTTTTCAGCTGGTGTCGCGACAGACACGCGCTTGGCGGCCTGCCCTTCATGGATGCGGGCCATCACTCGATCGAAGGCGTCAGGCGGCATCGGCTCCGGCAAAGCATCCTCAATCGCCGCGCCTGCCAGTTGTTCGATAGCTTTCACGAAACGGCTGCATCGCGCACACCCTGCAACGTGAACCCCGACCACGAGATGTTCGGCCTCTTCCAGCGAGCCGATGGCGAAGTCGGCCAGAAGATCTTCCGGCGGATGATGGGTGATGGTCATTGCTCTTCGTCCAAGATTTCTCTTAATCGGTTCATCGCCAGCCTGATCCGCGACTTCACGGTACCGAGCGGAATGCCAAGTTGGTTCGCAATTTCCGCATGTGGCCGCTCCTCAATAAACGACAGACGAATGACCCTGGATTGTTCTGCCGACAGGCGTCCGACGGCTGTTTTCACCCGAACGCTATCTTCGACGCGCGACAGGAGTAATTCTGGAGAATCCGCTGGATCAGGAGTTTCCGACAACAGATCATCGCCTGACAGGCCACCCCGGGCCTTGCGCCTCAACAGGTCTATCCGCTGGTTACGGGCGATGGTGAATATCCAGGCCGCAGCTCCCGAACTGGACGAATCGAACTGGCTCGCTTTTCGCCAGACACTGACCAATGTGTTCTGGGCGATCTCCTCCGCCTCGTCGCCGCTGCAGCCGAGCTTCTGCATGAATCCCTTGATGCGCGGCGCGAAATGTTCGAACAGGCTCTTGAACGCTTCGCGATCGCCGCTCGAGGCGACACGCCCGATCAGATCAGCCCAATCCACCTTTGCCTTCAACCCCCTGCATATTTCCGCGGGCCGCCACGCCGGCCGCCCGCGGCGTAATCCGCTACTTGGACGCAATGGCAGCCTCGAAATCCGGGTAGCAGCGGTCATGGGGCCTCGACAAGTGGAGACTTGCAGCCTGAACGTTCGGGATGTCTCACTGGATCACTTTGGCTGGCTTTATTTGCACCGCCTTTGGGGGAACCGGGCTCAGTCCGGCCCATCCGCACTCACTATCGCCAGAAACTCCTGACGGCGGTCAGCTTCGCTGCGGAAGCACCCGAGCATCTGCGTCGTAACCAGGTCCACGCCAGGCTTTTTAACCCCGCGGCCGCTGATGCACTGGTGCGATGCCTTGATCAGCACCGCCACGCCCCGCGGCTCGAGCACGCGATCGATGGCACCAGCGATTTCTGCCGTCAGCCGTTCCTGAATTTGCAGGCGGTTGGCGTAGGCCTCGACGACCCGGGCGAGCTTGGAAATGCCGACGACGCGCTCACGCGGCACATACCCCACCCAGGCGTGGCCATTGATCGGCGCCATGTGATGCTCGCAATGACTTTGGAACGGGATTTTCCTCAAGAGGACCATTTCGTCATATCCCGCAGTCTCCTCGAACGTCTTCTCCAGAAATGCTTCGGGCTCTTGCCCGTAACCGGAAAAATAGCTCTTGAAGGCTTGGGCAACACGCGCGGGCGTCTCGCGCAGCCCCTCCCGCGATGGGTCGTCACCAATCCAAGACAGGATAGTCTGTACCGCTTTCTCGATCTCTTCCTGAGAGACGGGCCGTCCGCCGCGAAGCGGGAATTTCTCTGATAGTTGATGCACCGTAGGTCCTCAAAAGGAACGTAACGGTACCGACGCACGCCTGGATCACCCGGACCGGAAAATTAA
>NZ_DASSRP010000357.1:0-5449 GCF_035701725.1 Bradyrhizobium sp. | reverse complement strand
TCGCTGACAGGGGAGGCCGTCAATGGCGACGGCCGCGCGAAGACAACAAGCAAGGCTCGCGCAAGGGCTGCCGGCATTGGGGGAGAGCATGAGTGACCAGGCCATTGCTGCCGCAGGCGCCGTCAAACCGACCAGCGTCCGCTGGAAGATCTTTTTTCTGCTGCTGTTTCTCGTCTCGGTGAACTACATCGACCGTGCCTCGCTCTCGGTCGCCATGCCGCTGATCTCGAAGGAGTTCGATATCGATCCGGCCTGGCAGGGACTGATCCTGAGTTCGTTCTTCTGGACGTACGCCTTCATGCAGGTGCCGGGCGGCATGCTGGCCGACCGCTTCAAGCCGCGAATCGTGGTGGCGCTGGCGACCGTGTTCTGGGGCGCATTCCAGGCCATTGCCGCGCTGGCGACCAGCTGGTTCGTGCTGCTGCTCACGCGCCTTGGTCTCGGCGCGTCCGAAGCGCCGATCTATCCGGCCGGCGGCAAGCTCAACGGTCTCTGGATGACCCAGACCGAACGCGGGCGCGGCGCAACGCTGCTCGACGGCGGCGCGCCTCTCGGTGCGGCGCTCGGTTCGATCGTGATCGCCTGGCTGATTGCGGCGTTCAATTCCTGGCGCATGGCGTTCGTGATCGCCGGTGTCGGCACCATCGTGTGCGGGCTGTGGGCCTGGTACTACATCCGCAACTCGCCGCGCGAACACCCTTCCGTCAATGAAGCGGAAGCGCGCTACATCGAGCAGGCGCACGCAGTGGAGGATGCGGCCTCGACCACGTCACTGGGCGGAAGCTGGATTTCCTATTTCAAGTTCCGTTCAGTCTGGTGCATGTGCCTCGGCTGGTTCTTCTTCAACGTGACATTCTACGGCCTCTTGACCTGGATGCCGACCTATCTGTTCAAGGTGCACAATCTCGACATCAAATCGCTGGGCAACACCTCCTTCATCATTTTCTTCGCCGGCTTCGTCGGCGAATTGATCGGCGGCTGGATCGGCGATCGCTGGCGCGAGGGCGGCGGCACGCCGAACCTGGTCTACCGTACGTTGTTTGCGATTGCGGCCATCATGGTGACGATCTCCATTTTCATGGTCGCCTACACCAAAGACGCCATCATGGTCGTGGTGCTGTTGTCCTCGACGTTGTTCTTCCTGCGCTGGTGCGGCATGTATTGGGTTATTCCCGCGGCGCTGGCCGGCCGGGCCAAGGCGGGTTTCCTCGGCGGCTGCATGAATCTCGGCGGCAATATCGCCGGCATCACGACGCCAATCATTGTCGGCTTCATCGTGCAGGCCACCGGGTCCTACTTCCTGGCGCTGATGTATTTTGCGTTTGCCGGCGTGGCGCTCTTGATCTGCTCGACGCTGATCGATTACAGCCGCCGTCTGCCGGTATAGGCGAAAGGCTCGAAAGAAATGACCAGGCTCGGCATGCTCACGCCGTCGTCCAACACCGCGCTCGAGCCGGTCACCTACGCGATGCTGGCCGGCGTCGAGGGTGTGTCGATGCATTCCTCGCGCTTCAAGGTGACGGAGATCGCTCTGTCGGAATCCTCGCAGGCTCAGTTCGATCACAGCGAAATCCTGCGGGCGGCCGAGCTTCTCGCTCACGCAAAAGTCGATGTCATCGCCTGGAACGGCACATCTGCAAGCTGGCTCGGGTTCGAACGCGACGAGCAATTATGCGAGCGCATCACGCAGGCGACTGGCATCCGCGCCTGCACCACGGTGCTCGCCTATCGCGATCTGTTCCGGCAACGACCGGCCGCACGGATCGGCCTGGTCTCGCCCTATACCGCCGATGTGCAGGACCGGATTATCGCCGTCTGGGGTGGGCAAGGGCTGAACTGCGTCGCCGAGCGGCACTTGTCGCTCGCCGACAACTTCTCCTTTGCCGAGGTGCCGGAGGCCGAAGTGGCGCGCTTGATCGAGGAGGTCGTGCGTGACGGCGCCGATGCGGTCGTCGTTTTGTGCACGAACATGCGCGGCGCGGCCGTCGCCGCACCGCTCGAGCGCAAGCTCGGCGTCAGTGTTTTCGATTCGATCGCCGTTACGCTGTGGGGGTGCCTGATCGCGGCCGGCGTTGACCCATCCATCATCCGCGGTTGGGGCAGCGTGTTCGCCAGTCGCGATCTGTTGCCGCCGACTTTCGCGGCGCTCAGGCGCGAAGCTGTTGTGGCGCGCCGTGGCTAGAACCAGAATCAAGTCGGCAACCGACGGGAAAGCGCCGAAGCGCCGCAGCGGAATGACGGCGTTGCGAGGGCGCACCTTGCGCGTTCCCCGCAGCGGCTTGCATGAGCAGGCCGCCAACAAGCTTCGAGCGCTGATCGTGCGCGGCGACCTCATGCCGGGCGAGCCGTTGCTCGAGGTCGGGCTGTCGGAAGCGCTCGGCATTTCGCGCACGCCGCTGCGCGAGGCCTTGAAGCAGCTTGCCGCCGAAGGCCTGGTCGAACTGCGGCTCAATCGCGGCGCGGTGGTCGCGCCGTTGCGGCATGAGGAATTGACCGAGCTATTCGAGGCGGTCAGCGCCATCGAACGCTCGGCTGCGGAACTGGCGGCGATTCGCATGACGGCGCAGGACCTCGACCGGCTCGAAGCGCTGCAGGGGCGGATCGAGCGTCATCACGGTCGCGGCGAACTACGCGACTATTTCGAGATCAATCAGCAGATCCACCGCGCCATCGTCGGCTTTGCCCGGAACGCCGTGTTGAAGGCCTCGCATGAGAGCCTGCTGGCGCGCGCCGAGCGGGCGCGCTTTTTTGCGCTGGCGGCCGACGGGCGATGGGACGAGTCGGTGCGCGAGCATCGGCAGATTCTCGGCGCACTGAAGGCGCGCGATGCGGATCGGGCGGGGCGGCTGCTCGGCCTGCACGTTCGCCGCACGGGGGAAACGGTCGCCGAAACGCTCACGAAGACGAAGGTGACGCCGTGAAAATTCTGCTGCTCAATCCCAATACGACCGCTGATGTGACCGGACTGCTCGCCGCCGCAGGAGCGCGCGCCGCATCGCCGGGCACGGAGCTGGTGCCGATGACGGCCAAACGCGGCGTGCCTTACATTGCGACCCGCGCCGAAGCGCAGATCGGCGGGGCGATCGCGCTGGAAATGCTGGCCGAAGCCGGTTCCACTTTCGACGCGGCGATCATTGCCGCTTTCGGCGATCCCGGCCTGTTCGGCGCCCGCGAGCTGTTTTCGTTTCCGGTTGTCGGCCTTGCCGAAGCCGCGATGCTGACCGCCTGCATGGTCGGCCGAAAGTTCGCCATCGTGACGTTTTCGCGCACGCTCGCGCCCTGGTACCAGGAATGCGTTGCGATGCATGGTCTGGAAACGCGTTGCGCCGGCATCCGCGCGCTCGACGAAGCGTTTCAATCGATCTCGGACGTTCAGTCCGAAAAGGAAGAGGTGCTGGTGCGGCTGGCGAATACGGCGGTCGAACAGGACGCCGCCGACGTGGTGATTCTGTCCGGCGCGCCGCTCGCCGGCCTCGCCGACAAGGTCAAAGACCGCATTCCGGTTCCCGTGATCGATCCCGTCGCCGCGGCGGTGCGGCAGGCGGAAACGCTTGCCGTGTTGAAGCCGCGCAAAGCGATCGCCGGCACGTTCCGCCGGCCGGGCCCCAAGCCCACGACGGGCCTCGCCGAACCGCTGGCCGCCGTGATCGAGCACCGTGAGCAGGGAGGACGCTGATGCCGTTCGATACCATCATCCGCGGCGGCACCGTCGTGACAGCGGCCGATACCTTCTCCTGTGACGTCGGCATTGCCGACGGCAAGATCACCGCCCTCGGCAAAGATCTCGGCACGGCAACGACGATCATCGACGCGACCGGGCGACTGGTGATGCCCGGCGGCATCGACAGCCACGTTCATTTCGCGCAGCCCTCGGGCGAGGGCATCGTGATGGCGGACGGGTTTGCGTCAGGCACCCGTTCGGCGGCGTTCGGCGGCAACACCACGGTGCTGCCGTTTTGCCTTCAAGAGAAGGGACAGACGTTGCGTGAGGCGCTGAAGAGATATCATGCGCTGGCCGACGGTGAATGCCATGTCGACGTTTCCTTTCATCTCATCGTGTCAGATCCGACCGAGCATGTGCTGGGCCAGGAACTGCCGGCCCTGGTCGAGGACGGTTACACCTCGCTGAAGGTCTTCATGACCTATGAGGGTCTCGCGCTCTCGGACCGAGAACTCCTGGAGACGATGTCGGTGGCGCGCGAGACCGGTGCCATGCTGATGGTGCATGCGGAGAATTTCGACGCCATCAAGTTTCTCACCGATCGGCTGGAGCGGTCCGGCCATACCGCCCCGCGATTTCACGCGACCTCGCGGCCGATACCGGTCGAGCGCGAGGCCACGCATCGCGCGATCTCGCTCTCGGAACTCGTCGACGTGCCGATCATGATCGTGCATGTCTCCAACCGCGGGGCGATGGAGGAGATCCGCCGCGCCCAGCAACGCGGGCTGAAGGTGCTGGGCGAAACCTGTCCGCAATATCTGGTGCTGACCGAGAAGGACCTCGACCAGCTCAACATGGAAGGTGCCAAATATGTCTGCTCGCCGCCGCCGCGCGACGAGGCCAGCCAGAAGGCGTGCTGGGAAGGCCTTCAGCAGAAGGTGTTCTCGGTGTTCTCGAGCGATCACTGTCCGTTCCGCTATGACGATCCGCAAGGCAAGCTGGCGCCGAAGGGACGCACCAGTTTCCGCTGGGTGCCGAACGGGATTCCGGGCGTAGCGGCGCGCTTGCCGATCCTGTTTTCGGAAGGCGTGGTCAAGGGCCGCATCGACCTCAACAGCTTTGTCGCCTTCAGCGCTACCAATCACGCCAAGATCTACGGCCTCTATCCGCGCAAGGGCACGATCGCGGTCGGATCGGACGCCGACATCGCGATCTGGGACCCGGAGCGCAAGGTTACGATCCGTCACGACCTGATCCATGACGGCTCCGACTACACGCCCTATGAGGGCATCGAAGTCACGGGCTGGCCGGTGATGACGATGGTGCGCGGGCAGGTCGTTGTCGATGACGGCAAGCTCGTCGGTGCCAAGGGTTTCGGCACCTATCTGTCGCGCAACAAGCCGCCGAAGAATCTTCCAGTATGAATATCAAGATGAAGATCAACAAGAAGCAGGGAGGACGCCATGCCATATGCGACAACCGATGACGGGGTGCGGCTCTATTTCGAGGAGACCGGCACGGGCCAGCCTGTGATCTTCGTGCATGAATTCGCCGGCGATCTGCGCAGTTACGAGCCGCAGATGCGGCACTTCGGCAAACGCTATCGCGCCATCGCCTATAACGCCCGTGGCTTTCCGCCCTCCGACGTACCCCAGGATGTCGCCTCTTATTCGCAGGCGCGCGCCGCGGATGACATTCTGGCGGTGCTCGATCACATCAAGGCGCCGAAGGCGCACATTGTCGGCCTCTCGATGGGCGGTTTTGCGACGTTGCATTTCGGCATTCGCC
>NZ_DASSRP010000356.1:0-26349 GCF_035701725.1 Bradyrhizobium sp. | reverse complement strand
GGGTCGACCGCATAGTCGATATGATCGACCCATTCGACGTCGGGGCCGAACCGCGCTTGTCCGGCCATATCGAGCGTGAGGTGAACGCCGAGCCCGCCGGGCTCCGGCACTGGATAGATCAGGCGCGAGAACGGCGCGCGGGCCGAACAGGCGAAATAGTTACCCTTTGCGAGATAGGAAGGTGGGATCTTGTCGACCGGCATGCCGTCGATGCTGCGCGCAACCATCGTGGCGCCAAGCCCGGCGGCGTTGATCAGAAGCTTGCAAGAAAGCGACATCGGCGCCTCGCCGCCGGCATCGATCTCGATGCATCCCTGACGGGCTCGCGCGCCGAGCAGCGGGGTGTGAAACGCAAAGGCCGCGCCGGCGTCTTCGGCGTTGCCGCGTAACGCGAGCATGTAAGCATGACTGTCGATGATACCGGTCGATGGCGACAGCAGCGCAGCCTCGCAGGCCAGCGCCGGCTCGAGCGCGCGCGCGGCTTCACCCGAAAGCGTCTGCAGGTCGGTAACGCCGTTGGCCTCGGCATGCGCCCTGATCGAAGCGAGCTTCTCGGTCTCGCTTGGCTTCGTAGCAACGATCAGCTTGCCGCAATTGCGAAAGGGCACGCCTTGTTCGCGGCAATAGCGGTAAAGCGCTTGCTTGCCGCTGACGCACATCTGGGCCATCAGGCTGCCGGCGCGATAGTAGATTCCGGCGTGAATGACTTCGCTGTTGCGGGACGAGGTGACGGTGCCGATTCCTTCAGTCGCCTCCAGCACGATCACTTCGCGGCCGCTTTGGGCTAGCCGCCGTGCGACGGCAAGGCCGATCACTCCCGCACCGACGACGACGCACTCGACTTTTTCCATGTAAGAATCTGATCCGGATTTGGCTGACTGATCCAAGCGGCGGGGAGGATACCGATTTGCAACTTGTGTGTTGGCTGCTCCGGTTGACCGCTGATTTTGGTTGTAACCTGTTCGTTCGGGCAACTCTTTGGATTTGTTCCGGAAGTTTGCCGGCCTAAATCGTTAGTGATCCATTAATCATGTCCCGGCAATTGCCGCAATTTCCGGAGGCAAAGATGCCGGTCCGGGGTACGCGTTTACCTGATCCAAACCCGTGAAGCCAGAAACTCCGGCCAGTAATCCGGCGGGTGACCGATGGCTGACAAGAACTGGCAGGCAGGCGGCGGGATCATGATTCCGGCAGGAATCATGTTGTGCCTGGCTGCGTCGCTTTGGGCCGTAGCCTCGTCCGATCTCGGATCCAGCCTGGTGGGATATCTGGAAACGGCCAATCCCTATTACGTTTCGGAAGCGCTGCTGGGCGGTCTTGTGCTGTGCTCCTTTCTGGTCGCTTTGGGCCTGTGGGTGATGGTGACGCTGCGGCGCTTCAAGCGGTCGCAACTGCGCCGGAATGCATTCATTAATTCTGCGCTGAACAATCTGAAGCAGGGCGTGGTGATCACCAACCCTCGGCAAAAGATTGTCTTCCTTAACGATCGTTACCTCGAAATTTACGGCCTTTCCCGCTCGGACATCCCGCGCGAGATGTCGGGCAGGGAGCTGTTGGAATTGCGTCTGCAGCGCGGAGTGCTCGACGTCAGCGTCGACGAATTCTATGCGCAGGCCGTCGAGCCCGAAGGGCTCATCACCGAACTGCCCAACGGCCAATCCGTTCACGTCAAGCACTTTCCGCTGTCGAATGGCGGGTCGATCACCACGCACGAGGATTGCAGCGAACAGCGGGAGCTGTCGCGCGAACTGGCGGCCACCAAGCAATTCCTCGAGTCGGTGCTTGAAAACATTCCGGTTTGCGTGGCGGCCAAGAACATCGAGGACGGCCGCTACATCTTCGCCAACCGCGCATTCGAGCGTTTCTCGCGCTTCTCGCGCGACTTCATCGTCGGCAAGCGCGCGGACGAGATTTTCACGGCCGATACGGCGGCCAGCATCGAGGCCGCAGACCGCGCCGCGCTGACGGCCGATGGTGCGTTCAACAACGAATTCGTGGTCGAGCGCGGCTCGCGCAAGCGGGTGCTTGCCAGCAGTCGCGTGATCGCGCGCAATGACAAGAATGAGCCCGCATTCCTGGTCGCGCTGTTCGATGACGTCACCGATCGCCACGTGCTTTCCCAGGAGCTCGAGAGCACCAAGAAGTTCCTCGAACTCGTCGTCGACAATATTCCCGTCTCGCTGACGGTCGAACGGGCAAGCGATGGCCGCTATCTGCTGGCCAATCGCAGCGCGGAAACTATCCTCAACCGCCGCCGTGAAGAGGTGGCCGGGCTGACCGCGGCGGAAATCTTCAACGAACGTGAGGCCAGGCTGATCGTCGCGCGCGACGAGGCCGCGCTCAAAGGGCGGCGGCCGCTCACCGAAGAGCATCCGATCAGCACCAAGGACGGCCTGCGGCTGTTCCTGACGCGGCGTGTCACCGTGCTCAATAGCGCCGGCGAGCCGCAATATCTGATCAAGACCCACGAAGACGTCACCGACCGCCGTCAGACCGAGTCGCGCATGGCCCACATGGCCTATCACGACGGCCTGACCGATCTGCCGAACCGCGCGGCGTTCCTGCAGGCATTGACGCAGATGATCGAGGCCTGCACCGAGGCCGAGGAGGAGTTCGCCGTTCTCTCGATCGACCTCGACGGTCTCAACGAAGTCAACGACGTGTTCGGTCATGCGGTGGGCGATAAGCTCCTGATCGAGGTGGCCCAGCGCATGCAGGCGTCCGCGCGCGGTGGCGTGGTGGCGCGGTTGTCGGGCGACGCGTTCGGCCTGATCATCGACGGCAAGCAGCCGATCGCCGGCATGCTGCTGGCGGAGCAGATCGCCGAGGCGCTAGCCAAGGAGTTCGTCATTGACGGCAAATCGGTTCGCACCGGGGCTACCACCGGCATTTCGATCTTCCCGCACAACGGGCGCGACGCCGCATCTCTGCTCGCCAATGCCGGCGCCGCGCTATCGCGTGCCAAGGCCAAATCGCGCGGCACGATCAGCATCTATGAGCCGGAAATGGACCAGCAGATCCGCGACCGGCGCGTCCTGCATCAGGACCTCTCGACCGCGATCAAGAACGGCGAAATTTCCCTCTACTATCAGCCGCAGGCATCCTCGCGTCTGGGTGCGGGGAATGGCCAGATCATCGGATTTGAGGCGCTGGCGCGCTGGAAACATCCCATACGCGGCTTTGTGCCGCCGTCCGATTTCATTCCACTGGCGGAAGAAAGCGGTCTGATCTTCGAGATGGGCCAGTGGATTTTGCGCGAAGCTTGCCGCGAGGCGGCCTCCTGGCCGGTGCCTTTGCAGGTCGCCGTCAATCTATCGCCGGCGCAATTCATGCATGGCGACGTCGTCAGCCTCGTGCATTCGATCCTGCTGGAGACCGGTCTCGTGCCCGGGCGGCTGGAGCTTGAAATCACCGAAGGCGTGCTGATCGAGGATTTCGATCGCGGCCTATCGCTGCTGCGTCGGCTGAAGGGGCTAGGGGTCCGCATCTCGATGGACGACTTCGGCAGCGGTTATTCTTCGCTCAGCTACCTGCAGGCCTTCCCGTTCGACAAGATCAAGATCGACCGCGCCTTCGTCATGAATTTGGGACGTAACCCGCAGTCGGCGGCGATCGTGCGCGCGGTGATCGGCCTCGGCCACGGTCTGGAAATGTCGATTGTCGCCGAAGGCGTCGAAACCCAGGAACAGCTCTCTTTCCTCGCCGAGGAGGGTTGCGACGCGGTGCAGGGCTATTTCATTGGGAAGCCGCTTCCCATCGAGCAGTACGACGGGCTCATCGGCCGCGCGTCCAGCGAGACCTCCCGGCCGGCGCGCAAAACCGGTTAATTCGAAACCGGTTCATTCTTGCGCCATTTCCGTCAAGCACAAGCCAGGTCACGCTATAGCTAGTAGAGTGGATTTGACATTCGCTCGCCGCCGAGTCGCCGATTCAAAGCGAATGTCAAATCCAAAACTCCACTAGATACCCGTGTTTGCTAGAGGTCCTTCGATTCTAACATTTGCAATACTGACTGCTGAGAAGGGATGCAAATGTTAGAATCGAACCACTAGCGTCGCGAATCGGGCGTTGTAGCGTATGGCGGACTACGATCTTGCGATCATCGGCGGTGGGATCAACGGCGTCAGCGTGGCGCGGGAGGCTGCCGGCCGTGGCCTGCGGGTCCTTCTGATCGAGCAAGGCGACCTCGGCGGTGCGGCCTCTTCCGCTGGCGGACGCCTGATCCAGGGTGATCTGGCAGTGCTCGAGCGCAGGGCCTTTCGCCGTACCCGCGCGGCACTCGCCGAGCGAGATACCTGGATGCGGATCGCGCCGCATCTGGTCCGTCCCGCAAGTTTCGTGATTCCAGCCCATTCCGACGAACGCCCACCCTGGCTGCTTCGGCTTGGGCTCTTGGTCTACGACCGCCTGGCGCCGCCGGATAGCCTGCCGTGTTCGGCCGCGATCGATATCACCCATCATCCGATCGGCGATGCGTTGCAGCGGCCTTTTGGTACGGCTTTCGGCTATTCGGACTGCCTGGTTGACGACACCCGGCTTGTGATTGCGAGTGCGAGAGATGCCGCGGAACGAGGCGCCGAGATCCGCACCGGCGCGCGATGCGTGCGCGCCGACCGTAGTGATGTCTGGCGGCTCGTGGTGATCGATCGCGGCCATCGTCATGTGATCACTTCAAGGGCGCTGGCGAACGCTGCAGGCGCCTGGGCCGCGACGGTCGCGGAGACCGTGCTGCGGGTGGCGCCGCCGCGGGCCAGCCTCGTCAAGCTCGGCCAGATCGTCGTCCGCCGCCTGTTCGACACCGACAACGTCTACGTTTTGCAGAACGCGGATCGAAGGCTGGTGTTCGCCAGTCCCTATCAGCGCGACTTCACCATGATCGGCAGCATTGCCCGAAGCTTCAAGGGCGATCCGGCGGCGGTGTCGATGTCGGCGAATGAAGTCAGTTATCTCTGCGACGCGGCCAACCGGTATTTCCGCGAGCACATCGATACATCCGACGTGATCAGGTCGGTAGCCGGCGTCAATCTCGTCACGGGGCGTCCCGGCAAGCGATTTGCCCGCGAGGGCACGACGACGTTCGATGCACGCCGGCGCAGGGCGCCGCTTCTGACGATCTTCGGCGGCGATATCACGACGGCTCGCCTGCGAGCCGAGCGCGCGGTCTCCCGTCTTGCGCCATTTTATCCGATGTCGCCGCCTTGGAGTGCGCAAGCCGCCCTTCCGGGTGGCGATTTTGCGCCCCAGAACTTCGAGGCCGAGGTGGAAAACGCGCGCGAGCGCTGGAAATTCCTGAACCCTAATCAGGCGCTACGCCTGGTCTCGGCCTATGGCTCTCGGCTCGGCGAGGTGCTTGGCGAGGCCAAACAGAAGAGCGATCTCGGCGAGAGCTTTGGGCCGGAGCTGACGGCGGCGGAGGTTCGCTATCTCATGACCAAAGAGTGGGCGCGCTTTCCCGATGATATTCTCTGGCGCCGTTCGAAGCTGGGGCTGACCATGGAGCCGGCCGACCGCCAACGCCTGGCGGCGTTTATGGCGGCGCACCCGCTGCTCTCTTGAGCCGCGGCCGATCCACCGCTAGCTTGCCGCCACTATGGGCGGGCTGAGACCATGAACGACGACATTGCGAAGACCGCGGTTGACGCGGCTTCCCCGGCGACCGAATTGCCGGCCGCGTCCGGCACGCCGCTGTTGCGCATTGATGCTGTCGTCAAGACGTTCGGCGGATTCCGTGCCGTGGATGGGCTGTCGCTCGACATTCACAGGGGTGAGTTGTTCGCGTTGCTGGGCCCGAGCGGGTGCGGCAAGACCACACTGCTGCGGATGCTCGCCGGTTTTGAGACGCCCGACGCCGGCCGCATCCTGCTCGACGGCAGGGACATTGTGCAGATGCCGCCGCATCAGCGTCCGGTGAATATGATGTTCCAGAGTTATGCGCTGTTTCCGCACTTAAGCGTCCGCGACAACATTGCGTTCGGGCTGAAGCGCGCTCGCATGGCGTCGGCTGAGATCGATGCGCGCGTCGCCGAAATGGTCGCGCTGGTCAAACTTGAGGGCATGGAGAAGCGCAAGCCGGACCAGCTTTCCGGCGGGCAGCGGCAACGCGTGGCGCTGGCGCGCTCGCTGGCGCGGCGTCCACAGCTGTTGCTGCTCGACGAGCCGCTTGCCGCGCTCGACAAGAAGCTGCGCGAAAGCACGCAGATCGAGCTGACGGAATTGCAGCGGCGGCTCGGTCTCACCTTCGTCATCGTGACCCACGATCAGCAGGAAGCGATGACGATGGCAGACCGAATCGGCGTGATGGACGCCGGCCGCCTGCAACAGGTCGCACCCCCTCGCGAACTCTATGAAGCGCCGCGCTCGCGCTGGGTCGCCGAATTCGTCGGCGACATCAACCTCATCGCGGGCAAGCTCGAAACGGCGGGCGAGCACTATCCGACGATGGCGCGGCGCATGGCCATTTCAACCAATGAGGCCGGAACGCTCCATGTCGCAGAGCCGCGCCAGGCGCTGACGAGGACCGATGTTTGCGTCGCCATCCGTCCCGAAAAGGTCAAGTTGTCGCGCCGGGCGCCGGCGTCCGAAGACATCCGCGCGATGAACCGCCTCGAAGGGGTGGTGACCGATGTCGGCTATCTCGGCGGCGTCACCTGCTACAAGGTCAAGCTCGACAGCGGCGCGGTGCTGCGGTCGTCGGTTGCCAACACCGCCCGGCTCGACATTGACGCCTATGCGGCGGGACAGCGCGTCGTGGCATGGTTCTCGCCGGACGATTGCGTGGTGCTCGAGCAATGAGCGGCCGCGCGATCTTTACCCGCCCGGCGCGGCTGGTCGCGATCGCGCCCTATCTCTGGATGGCGCTGTTTTTTCTGGTGCCGTTCCTGTTCGTATTGAAGATCAGCCTGTCGCAGACCGCGATCGCGCAGCCACCCTACACGCCGGTGTTCAACCTCGTCCAAGGCGGGGACGCCATCCGCGAGGCTTTTGGCGCGCTCTCGTTCGACAATTTCCGCCTGCTGCTCTCCGACAACCTCTACGTCCTTTCATATCTGCGCAGCCTGACCGTCGCTGCGATTTCCACCGCGATCCTGCTCCTGATCGGTTATCCCATCGCCTACGGCATGGCGCGTCTGTCGCCGCGCTGGCAGGCCGTCGCGATGATGCTGGTGATCGTCCCGTTCTGGACCTCGTTTCTGATCCGCATCTATGCCTGGATCAACATTTTGCAGCATGATGGCCTGCTCAATCAGGTCCTGCTCGCGCTGCATATCGTCTCGACGCCGGTGGTCTGGCTCTCGACCGATGGGGCGATGTATCTCGGCATCGTCTATTCCTATCTGCCGTTCATGATCCTGCCGCTTTACGCGACGCTCTCCAAACTGGACCCGGCGTTGCTCGAGGCAGCGAGCGATCTCGGCGCCTCGCCGCGCCAGGCGTTCTGGCAGGTGACATTCCCCTTGTCGCTGCCCGGTGTCGGCGCCGGCGCGCTGCTTTGTTTCATTCCGATCGTCGGCGAGTTCGTCATTCCGGATCTGCTGGCGGGTTCGGATTCGCTGATGATCGGCCAGACGCTCTGGCTCGAATTCTTCACCAACAAGGACTGGCCGGTGGCATCGGCGGTCGCGGTGGTACTGCTGCTTCTATTGGTGGTGCCGCTGGTGCTGTATGACCGCCTGCAGCGTCGGCAGCTGGAGCGGACTTGATGGCGCGGGCGGTGAACAGGCTCAGCCGTTTCAACATCACAGCGCTGGCGCTGGGGCTCGCCTTTCTCTATCTGCCGATCGTGATCCTGATCATCTATTCCTTCAACGCCTCGCGGCTGGTGACGGTGTGGGGCGGCTGGTCGCTGCGATGGTACGGCGAGTTCTTCAATGACAGCGCGATGATCGACGCCGCTTGGATGAGCCTGCGCGTCGCGGCGACGTCGGCGACGCTGGCGACGATCCTGGGCACGCTTGCGGCGATCGCGCTGTCGCGCGGCGCCAATTTCCGGGGACGCTCGCTGTTCTCCGGCATGCTCTATGCGCCCTTGGTGATGCCGGAAGTGATAACAGGGCTTTCGCTGCTTCTGCTGTTCGTTGCCGTCAACGCCGAGCGCGGTTTCTGGACCGTCGTCATCGCGCACACCACACTGACGATGTGCTTCGTCGCCGTCGTGGTGCAGGCGCGGCTCGGCGCCCTCGACAATAGCCTCGAAGAAGCCGCGATGGATCTCGGCTGCGCACCGGCGCATGCGTTCCTCTCCGTCACCCTGCCGCTGATCCTGCCGTCGCTCGCGGCCGGCTGGATGCTCGCTTTCACGCTCTCGCTCGATGATCTCGTGATCGCGAGCTTCACCACCGGTCCGGGCTCGGCGACGTTGCCGATCCGGATCTATTCGGAGGTGCGGCTCGGCGTCAAACCGGAAATCAATGCGATCTGCACCCTGGTGGTGGCGCTGATCGCGCTCGTGATCGTGGCGGCGTCGCTGGCCTCGAAAATCTCCGATGCGCGGGGCAAGAGCGCCGCGCCGTTGTGACACTTTTGTGATTCCGGGTCTGGTGCTGGCGCACCATCCCGGAATGACTGCGCATTTCTCACGATTTCACCGCGCCCGCGGTCAGTCCGCCGACCATGTAACGGCGGAACGCGTAGTAGATCGCCGCCGGCGGCAGCGCGTAGATGAAGCCGGTCGTCATCAACAGTTCCCATGGCGAATCGTCGGCGGACAGGAAGTTGCCGAGCGCCACCGGCAGCGTGATGTCGCGGTCGTTCGACAGCAGCAGGAATGCATAAAGATATTCGTTCCAGGCGAGCAGCACGGCATAAGTGCCGATCGCCACCAGCGACGGCATCATCAATGGCAGGTAGACCAGGCGGAAAATCTGCAGCGGTGTCGCGCCATCCATGATCGCGGCTTCATCGAGTTCGACCGGCAGCTTGTCGGACGCCTGTTTCAAAACCCAGATGGCATAGGGGCATGCGATCGTCACCATCGCCAGAATCAGCGACCAGTGGGAGTTGAGCAGGCCGTAATTGCCCATGGTGCGGTACATCGGCACGGCGAGGAACGCCGCCGGAATGAAATAGGTGAACAGCGCGAGGTTGAGCACGACGCGCCCGCCGGGCACGCGCAGCCGCGAGATCGAGAATGCGGCGGCGGTGGCGATCATCAGTGTCAGCGCGCCGGCGGAGGCCGCAATCAGCGCCGAATTGCCGAACTGAACCCAGAAGTCGCGCAGGAAGTAATGCTGCTGGTGAAATACGATCTCGAAATTGTGGAGGGTCGGGTGCTCGGGCCACAATTTGCCGGAGAAGGCGTCTTCCTTCGGCGAGATCGCGAACAGGAACATGTGATAGATCGGAATCATGGTCCAGATCAGCACGGGAATGCCGATCAGGATCAGCCGCGCCTCGGTTGCTGTTTCGCGCAAGGTTGGCAGCTTCATCGCGACAACCACTTCATCATGAAATAGACCAGCGGCAACACCAGCGGCATCGCGCAGACGATCGAAGCCATCGCGAGATTGAGCTGGTCGAGCCGCAGATAGCGAATACCGAGCGTCGAGAGCACATGGGTCAGATCGGCCGGGCCGCCGCCGGTCAACAGATAGACGCTGTTGAAGTCGCCGAGCGTCCAGATCATCGAGAGCAAGGTGCAGGTGAGATACAGCGCCTGCATCGACGGCCAGGTGATGAAGCGGAATTTCTGCCACCAGTTGGCCCCGTCGACGTCGGCGGCCTCGAACAGATCCTGCGAGATCGCTAATCTCCCGGTCATCAGGATCAGCGTCCAGAACGGCAGCGATTTCCAGATGTGGACGCCGATCGCCATCGCCAGCGCCACCGCTGGATCGTTCAGCCAGTTCGGCCCGTCATCGCCGGTGAACTTGAAGATCAGCTGGTTCACCACGCCCCATTCCGGATTGAGCATGAAGCGCACCGAAAGAATGGTTGGGATCGATGGTACCGCCCAGGGCAGGATAAAGATCACCGACAGCCATCTGATCCAGGCGCGCTGCTGCACGAAGAAGCCGGACAGAAACAGCGCGATCAGCATTTTCAGGTTAATGCCGATGACAAGGAAGATCAGCGTGTTGACGGCGGCGCGGGTGAAAATGGGATCGTTGACCAGTGCGACATAGCTTGAGGGATGCCGCGCCAGCCAGAAGCCATAGCCGACCGGATAGACGACGAAAGCGAGAAACACGAGCAGATAGGGCGCGATCAGCAGGATGCCCCACACCTGCGGCGCCGACAGCCGCGGCGAGAGCGGGGCGCCTGGTACGTCGGATGCTGAGATCGTGATCGCCATTGCTTGTCGTGCTCTATCCTGCGTTCCCCGGACGCTGCGCACCGTGAAACGGTGCGCTGCCGAGCCGGGGTCCATCTTGCGTCGTCATTTTCCTGGGTCCCGGATCTGCGTCGCACCACTCTCGTGATGCGCCGCGTCCGGGACACGAAGCCGCTCTACCCCGCGACCTCCTTGATGCGCGCGATCAGTTCGTCGACCGCCTTCTCCACCGGCACCTTCTCGCTGACGACGCGGTTCATCGCCTTCGCCCACACATTTTCATTGTTGAGGATCGTGAACTTCCAGTTCTTGGTGAAGTCGAACGGCTGGGTGCCGCCGGTGAACTGGGTCCAGACCGCCTTGCGATGGCGATCGGCCTGCCAGAACGGGCTCGCCTGGCTCGCCGTCGTCACCGGAAACCAGCGGCCGAGCGCGCCCTCGATATAGGGCCGCACGTTTTCTTCCTGCAGCAGGAAGCTGATGAACTGCTTGCCTTCGGCTTTATGTTTGGCGGCAGTGAAGATCAGCCCGGTCTTGACGTCGGAACGATACTTGATCACGCCGCCGTCCGGCTTGTGCGGGAACGAAGCCGTGATGATGTCTTCTTCATAGGCCTTCTTGCCGGCGGCGCGTTGTTCGTCCGTCAGCGCCGGGTTGGTGGAATCCTCGAACCACTTCGCCGCGATCGAGATCGTGAAGTTGTGCGTCATCACGATCGTCTTGTTGTGGAAGGCGACGTTGTTGTCGGGGTCCTTCCAGGTGGTGGAGGAGGGCGGCGTGCAGCCTTTGATGTAGGTGTCGGTATAGTCCTTCAGCGCCTTGATCAGGCCGTCGCGGACCTTGGGGTCGTCGACCAGGAGCTTGCCGTCGTCATCGACCAGATGGACGTTATAGGCGTCCATGAAAGTGTAGAACGACTGGAACGAGTCGGTGGATTCAACGCCCATCGGCTGGCCGATGCCGTAGATGCGCTGTCCGCTCGCTTTACGGATCGCCGGCTGCACCTTGTCGCACCAGAACGACCAGTAGTCCTCCCACTTGGTCGGAATGTCGCTCTGCTTGAAGCCGGCTTTCTCCAAGAGATCCTTCCAGATCTGCACATGCATGCTCTGCTGCTTCAGCGGAAAGCCGTAATAAGCGCGCTTCTTGGTCTGGTCGTTATAGAGATAGGTGGTTTCCAGCGTGTTCGGCGCGAAGGCGCCCTTGATCGGCAGCAGGATGTCGGAGAGATCCTCCAGCTTGCCCTCATAGGCCCATTTGCCCTGCGCCTGCACATCGTAGGAATCGGAGAAGGCGACGTCCGGAACGGTTCCGGAATCCAGCGCCGCGACAGTCTTTGGAATCATGTCCTGGATCGCGTACTGCGATAATTCGACCTTGATGCCGGTCTTGGCCTCGAACTTCTTGATGGCAGCGATCAGCGCGTCGTCTTCGGACTTGTAGAAGCCCTTGCTCCACCACACGGTGATGGTGGTCTGCGCGGCGGCCGGGCCGGCAACGAACAGCACCGCGGCGGCGGCAAAAAACGCAATGGTTCGGCGAATTGTCAACGTCCCTCTCCCTTGGTGGCGCCGGCCTTATTATTAACCGGTCGGGTGAAACACTAGCGCAGGCGGCCGACATGTCCAGCCGGTTCTTGTCGCACTTAGGTAGCGGGATGAACCGCCTAACCGTCGTTTGGGCCACGTTAACGCCTCGTCAACAGCTGTCATTCCGGGGCGCCCGATAGGGCGAGCCCGGAATCCATTGACTCCAGGAATTTTTGAGGCGCGATGGATTCCGGGCTCGCGCCAAGGCGCGCCCCGGAATGACCGAAGAAAAAACTGCTCGGCATGAGATCCAGACACACCTCCGCGCTTCCCGCCCCGCAAAATGCGACCGGGTTCGCATCGTTCTCGCTCGCCGCCCGCAGAGGGCGTGGGGAATGCCGGGCGCTTGGCGCACCCGCAGCCTCGTGTGTAAAAAAGTAAACACACGAGTTAGTCACCACAGGCTTGCCGAAACGATCCGGCATTCCCGCACGCGCATGGTTTTAACGGTTTCCTTCGTGCTCGCCCCGGAGACCGGGCTTTGTTGTCTCCGTGGGTGACAACGCTTTACGCGTTGCACCGGATATCAGCGTCGGGATATCAGGCCCACACGACTTTGCCGTCCGCTCCCGTGACGTCGTCTGCGCCACGACAAGCGTCCACCGCATCCCGCGCCCAACGTTCGTGACGATCGCGAAACGCCCCTCGTGAGGGCGGGGACAGCCGGAATCACTAAGGCTGTTTCTACCAAACCGCGAAGCGATTTATTTTTGCGCGAGAGGCTGGACACGCGGTCGGAAGAGCGCGCGGGTGATTTGCCCGTCGGGCAAATCACCCCTCAGCGGCCACTTTCGCGAAAGTTAGAATTAAGAGGACCACCAACAAGGACGGGCCTTTTTGTCCATCAGGACGCCAAAGACTGCTCAGGTGCCACCACCCGTGTCGGCCGTCCAGGAATGCACGGCAAGCCACAGCATGAACACCTGTACCGGGGTTGGCACGTCGTCCGGCAGGTCGAGGGTGATGTCGGACAGCGGGAAGAAATATCGGGCAGGCACGATGGCGCCGAGTTTTGCGCCGCTATCGGACAGAACGTTGAACGTTTTTGCGAAATAATGTGCTGGCTTCATCAGCCAGGTTCTGCCGTCGTGCTCGATTTGCCGGGCATCGGTCAGAATCGACGTTGTCTTCTCGGCCACGACGGCCTCATCGCCGCGAAACAGTGAAAATGACAGACCAAGCGAGCTCGTCGCCTTGGCCATGTACTCTTGCCCGTCGAGGGAAAATGGCGACCGTTTCACAAAATCGAGCGATGTAATGACTTGATCGCCCCGGCTGACGTCGATGAACTGCTTGCGTCTTCGAGCCTTGAGCATCCCCAATTTCCCCCGAAGCCATATACCACTGCGTCGAAAGCCTGAACACCGTCGCGTTGACGCTTCGACAGAAGACCGACATTCGCCGCCCAAGGACGCGGCGAGAATTGCAGTCCCAACCGATAGAACTCGCGGCAGCGCAGCAATCGCGCGGCCAATGCGCATTCGCGGCTTCCGCTAAAAGTCTTAAACGGCCCTTGATCGAGATCAAAGCGCGTCGTTGGCGCGAAGCCGAACCTCATTTGAATAAAAACAAGAAAGAGAAGCCGATATCGCGGGCGCGTTTCACCTCGGCGGCATCCTCATGCAACCGATGATTTCAGGGAGATATGCATGGCTCAAATAGCGATTGATCAAGCTAAATCAGTTCCGAAAAACTTCCGGACCGTGATCATGGCCGCGGCCGGCGGAAATGTTATCGAGTGGTACGATTTCTATATTTTCGGGAGTTTGGCGACCATATTGTCGGTCAAATTCTTCGAGAAAAGCCATCCTGTTGCGGCGCTGCTCTCGACGATCGCGCTGTTCACCGCGGGCTTCCTGGTTCGCCCCATCGGTGCATTCGTGTTCGGCTGGCTCGGCGACCGGGTGGGTCGCAAATACACCTTCATCATGACGCTGGTCGGCATGGCGCTGGGCACCGGCGCCATCGGATTGATTCCGACCTTCGAGCAGATCGGCTTGAGTGCCGCGATCATCCTGTTTTGCCTGCGCATGCTGCAAGGTCTTTGCCTGGGCGGCTCCTATGGCGGCGCCATTACCTACGTTGCCGAGCACGTGTCGGACGAACGGCGCGGTTACTATACAGGTTGGCTGCAGACCTCGCCGACGCTGGGGATCGTGCTGTCGCTCATCGTGATCATTGCGACACGCTCCTATTTCGGCGAGGCCGTGTTCAATGCATGGGCGTGGCGCATTCCCTTCCTATTCTCGTTCTTGCTGGTCCTCGTGACGCTCTACATGCGATCCAATTTCGAGGAGTCGCCGGTGTACGCCGAGATCAAGGCCAAGGGGATCACCAGCAAGAATCCCTGGCGTGACGCCTTTCTCAATCCACAGAATCTGAAATACGTGGTGATCGCCACCATCGTGGTGCTGGGCGAGGGCGTGGTCTGGTACTCGAGCCAGTTCTGGGCGCTGTTCTACCTGCAGACGGTTTCCAAGGTGGACACGTTGACGAGTTCCTTCATCGTCGGAATTGGCCTCGTGATCGGCACCCCGTCGCTGGTGCTGTTCGGATGGCTGTCGGACATCATCGGACGAAAACCCGTCATCCTGGGCGGCTTCCTGCTTGCGGCGTTGACTTACTATCCGCTGTATTCGTGGCTCGGGTCCGTGACCCAGCCCGGCGCCGTCAACATGCCGATTGCGGTCCTGATCGTCGCCATTCTGGTCTGCTATGTGGGGATGGTCTACGGACCGATCGGTGCGTTTCTTGCCGAGTTCTTCCCGGGCAGGATTCGCTACACGGCGGTCTCCATGCCCTACATGATCGGCAATGGCTGGGGCGGCGGCCTGGTGCCGTTCATCACCACGGCGGCATATCAGTCGACCGGCAGTCTTGCCTATGCGCTGATCTACCCGATCGCGGTGCCTGCGGTGTGCCTGGTCTTGAGCCTGTTCCTGATGCCTGAGACCCGCAAGATGAGTATCTGGGCGCACGAGGGATAATCGATTTGAAGCGTAGACCTCGGGGCTCGAAAGAGCCCCGAGGGGCTTGATCGGGATTTGGGATGCCGCGGGAGGTATCCATGCCGACAGAAATTCCTGTCCGCGTCGCGCGATCCTATGCGACTGAGGCGATGGTTGCCTTGATGCTCTCCGTCCTGGCCGCAGCTATCGACGGTGCCGTCTTCTTCACCATCGTATGGGCCTACAGCTAGGGTCCCGATTCCGAAGTTCGTGGCAGCTTGCGCGACGAAGAACGCGAGCAGTCGCGATTCAACCGAGGCCGCAGCGGTTGCAGATTCGACACTTGAGATACCGGCATCAAGCGCGGCATGATCGGGTATGACAAGATCCGCAACAGACGGTTTGCGCATCCGCACGCTTGGTCCCGACGAAGTCCCGCTTGCCGTCGACTGGGCCGCGGCCGAGGGGTGGAATCCCGGCCTCGCCGATGCTGCCTGCTTCACGACGGTCGACAGCGAAGGCTTCCTCGTCGGCGAACTCGAAGGCGAGCCGGTCGCGACCATCTCCTGCGTCAATTACGACGACCGCTTCGCCTTTCTCGGCTTCTACATCGTGCGCCCGGATTTGCGCGGGCGGGGCTACGGTCTTCGCATCTGGCGAGAGGCCATCGCGCATGCCGGCGCGCGCGTGATCGGGCTGGACGGCGTCGTGGCGCAACAGGCCAACTACAGGAAATCCGGCTTTGCGCTGGCTTACGCCAATATCCGCTACGGCGGCATAGCTGCGCGAATGGACGCACCGAAGGCAGGCGTCGTCGCGCTCGGCGACGTTCCCTTTGCGATGGTGGAGGCGTCGGACGCCACCGTGTTTCCCGCGCCGCGCACGCGCTTTCTGCGTGCCTGGATCGCTTCGTCCGGCCATATCGGGCGTGCGCTGTTGCGTGACGGCCAGCTCGCAGGGTGGGGCGTGATCCGCCCCTGCCGGCAGGGCAGGAAAATCGGCCCGCTGGTTGCCGACGATCGCGCGGCGGCCGAAGCGGTGCTGTCGGCGTTGCTGGCTGCGATCGGCGGTGCCGAGATTTTCCTCGATGTACCCAGCGTCAATTCCGAAGCGGTCGCTCTGGCAAAGAGCATAGGACTTTCGCCAGTGTTCGAGACAGCGCGCATGTACACCGGCGCAATCGCCCCGCTGCGAACCGAGCGGATATTCGGCGTGACGACGTTCGAGCTTGGATAGGACGACGTCGCGCGCCGACGCCTGCTCGACCTTGGCTGAGCAGCAACGCCTATAGGCGCGGCGCTACGGTGTCGTTGCGCTTGTAATATGGTGGAAAGAGTATATATTGCATCTGTTCGATCAGCCGCTGTGCCTTGTTGAATGCGCCCGCGGGCTCCTTTTCCAAAGACATCGACGAAGTTGAATTGAATCGCGCGATCGCCGCGCGAGATTGCGCATGTGCGCTTTGGAGAAGAGAATGACGACAGGTACTGTGAAGTGGTTCAATGGTCAAAAGGGCTTCGGATTCATCCAGCCGAACGACGGCGGCAATGATGTGTTCGTGCACATCAGCGCGGTCGAACGCGCCGGGCTTTCCGGCTTGGCCGAGGGACAGAAAGTGACGTTCGAGATCCAGACCGACCGCATGCGCGGCAAGGTCAGTGCGGCCAATCTTTCGCTGGCCTAAGCGAACTGCGCCTTTCCACGGATGTACTGGAAGGCGCGCGATGCCCGCTCAACCGATGGGTTGGGCGGGTTTCTTGTTTTTGTAACCAGCGTGGCCGGCAGTTTGCCTGCGGTTCATGGCGAGCGAGCAGGGGCGGCTGGGTCGAGACTTGGCTCGCGGTGTTGCCCGACGAGGCAGAGGCAAATCACCGCCAGAGTTGCTCGGTCAGTCCTGCCCTACACCGCGCGCCAGAGATCGGGTTTCTTCTTGTCATTGAGGTGGCGAACGCGGGCGACGTGAGGGGAATGACCATTCCGTTGCGCCCACGCAATCGCTTCGCGCTGGGTCCCAAATGTTCCAAGCGGATGATCCGCGTGGTCTTCAACGATGTAGTCGGTAATCGGACTTCCTTCAGACCTGCCCTTCGGGCGCGCCTCAATAAAAACGGTAGCCATGTCTCCTCCTTCATAGATGAGGGTTAGGCTCCTGAACTCATGGAGCAGGACATAAAACGCGGTATTTATTCGCGCAAATTCGCGCCCCATGGGTTGACTCAGATCAAGCGATCAGCGGCGGCTTGACCTGGAAGCCGGCTCGCATCGCCAAAGCGTCCACATCCCGTGAAGGCCGTTTCAGCCCCGCGCCAGTGATCCTGATAGGAAGTCAAGGCTGCAAGCTGCGATCTCAGACTTTCCTGCCATGTTGGCGCCACAGGCTGTACGCCAAGCTCCAGTCGGGCACTTGATCGACGACAAAGCCGTATGTTTTTCCGCTACCCAGCGAGCGGAAATTTTTCATCGCGTTCCGATGAGCGCCGCTGGTGACAAAGCGGTGCATGCTCGCTTTATCGTTCCAGACCGTCATGGTGTGATAGTTGCCGTCGATTATTCGCGCCTCGACCTGCACGATTCCTGGAGCCGTGCGGGCCTGATTGAGCGATCTCAGCGTGCGCCACCAAAACGCCGGAAGCGAAAGCCAGCCGTTTGGACGAAAACCTGTAACCGAGACATAGACGGGCATTCTGCAGCCGGAACGTTGGATCACCTCTTGGACCAAGAAACGTCCGGCGGACTTCGATGGATCACCTCTTCAATTGACGGCGCAGCAGCACGTCGACCGGACGTTCGATTGTGCATTCCACGAGGATCGTAGCGGTCGTCGTGGGTCACAGGCCGACATCATAAGGCCCTCCCGCTGTTATCAAGCGGCGCGCACCGTATCCAGGAACTTCCCGGCATCGAACCGCAGGAAGATTGCTTTTCGTGCGACAGCGATTGGGCTGCCGACAGCACCTGCGAAGATGCCGTACCGGTTTCAGTCGCGCCGCGCTGGACGTCGACGACATTGGCGGACACTTCCTGGGTGCCTAGCGCGGCCCTGCGCTTGCGGAACTTCGTCCTGAATTGCGCTCCGGCCCACGGGCGCGCGCGACCGCCGGTTCACGGAAATGATCACCTGCCAAAAGTATTACGTGATCCTACTTAGGGACTTTTCAGTAAGGAATCGCGCGGAATACCGCAGATCGGCCGGCTTCATTAATAGTTCATTGAAAGCGGCTGGCCTCGGGGCGGTGTCGAGATGACAAACGAGACGACAAAAGTACTGCTCATCCTCGTCCTGTTTGGTGGGCTTCGCGCCGCGATCTTTGCCACCGACATAGGGACGGCGCGGATCGGGATGCGCTGTCGCCAGTTTTTCGACTGGATGATGCCGCTGGTCTGGCCGGCCAGGTCCCACCATCATCGCCACGCCTAAACGCGGCGCGTGATGCGCCCAGGGTTCTTTTGAGCTGACTTTCTCCCGGATCTGGCACGGCTCAATGCAGGATCAGCTTCTGCACCCGCCAGTTGGCGGTCTCGGCCGCATAGATCAGATTTTCTGACGGGCAGGCAAGCCCGTGGGCGCCGGAAAACTCCTTCAGTTCGCGCCCCGATTTGCCGATCACGCCCAGCACCTTGCCGTCGAGGGCGACTTTGAAGATGCGTCCGGGGAAGGTCGTTTCGCCGACGAACATCACCTGGTTCGGGCCCGGCGTGATGCAGATCGCATTCGGCGCGCCGATCACCTGACTGAGGCGCTCGCCGCTCGGCGTGTTGCCGTAGACCGCGCGCGTCGTCAGATCCGGCGGCACATCGATCGAGAACATCCGCAGGAATTTGCCGTCGGTATCGAACACCTGAATGCGGTGGTTGGAGCGGTCTCCGACATAGACGTTGTCGTTGTTGTCGATGGCGATGGCGTGCGGCAGATGGAATTGGCCGGGCCCGGTGCCGGGCTCGCCCCAGGATTTCACCCACTGGCCGTGGGCGTCGAACTTGGCGATCCGCGAATTGATGTAGCCGTCGGAGATGTAGGTATTGCCGCGCGAGTCCCAGGCGATGTCGGTCGGCTCGCGGAACAGGCCGTCGATCGGCGGCAGCGGCGGGTTGACGTGCTCCCACGGCTTGGCGCCGTCGGGAGATTCCTTGCGGCGGCCGAACACCCACTGCACGCGGCCGGCCGGATTGAATTTGACGATCATGTCCGAGCCCTTGTCGATGGCCCAGATGTTGTCGTCCTTGTCGATGCGTACGCTGTGCGCGAAGGCCCAGGCATATAGTCCCTTGCCGATCTCGCGGATGAAATCGCCCTCGGCGGTGAATTCGAGCAGTTGTGCCGCGGTCGGCGCATAGGCCGGGCCGCTCGCGCTGTTGGAGCGCGTGAATACGAAGACGTGGCCCTTGGAGTTGACGGCAACCCCGGGCACCTCGCCGAAATTCATGCCGTCCGGCAGTTTCGGGAAGTCCGGCACGGAATCGAAGGCGATCTGCGGTACGGTTTCCTGCGCCAGGGAAGGTGGGACAAGGCAGAGCTGGGCAAGACACGTTGCCGTTAGCAGCAGGCTTGCGGTGATCAGCGCCTTCATTCGAATTCCTCCCTGTTGTTTTTCGCTCGCGCACACGGGCTTTGGCCGTGCAGGCTATCACAACAAGGGCAGGGCGAAACGCGGCGGGCTATGCGTCCCCTGAGGAGCCTTTCGCTCAGGATGCGGACTGGACCGCGAGCCGGCCGTCAGCAGTATCGAGAGCGAGGAAGCGGCCCTCGAATTCGGCGACCGGCACCGGCCGGCTGAAGAAGTAGCCCTGGCCCTCTTCGCAGCCCATGGTGGCGAGAAGATCGGCCGTGGCGCTGTTCTCGATGCCTTCGGCGATCACCGAAAGACCGAGCTGGTGACTGAGCGTGACCGTCGAACTGACGATCGCGGCATCGTCGGGATTGGTCAGGAGGTCGCGAACGAAGGAGCGGTCGATCTTCAGACCGTCGAGCGGGAATTTCTTCAGGTAGCTGAGGCTCGCATAACCGGTGCCGAAGTCGTCGAACACGAGGCGCACGCCGAGCTTCTGGATTTGCTCGAACGTCGCGAGCACCCTGGCTTCGTCGAGCAACAAGATGTCTTCGGTCACTTCAAGCTCGAGTAGCGAGGCCGTGAGGCCGGTCTTGGCCAACACGTCGGAGACCGATTTGGCAAGATCGCCGGAATGAAGCTGCGAGGGCGAGAGGTTGACGCCGATGCGCAAGGCGCGCCCGGTCTGCTCCCAGACTCGCGCCTGACGGCAAGCGGTCTCGAGCACCCATTGCGCGATGCGTTCCGAAATCGAGGACGTATTCACCACCGGCATGAACTCGGCCGGCGAGATCAGGCCGCGCACCGGATGGCGCCAGCGAATGAGAGATTCCGCGCCCACCAGCTCGCCGCTGCCGAGATGGATCTGGGGCTGGTAGAACAGTTCGAACTCATTGCGCTCGACTGCAGTGGCAAGCTCGGCCTCGAGCATCAGGCGCGTCTCGACTTCCTCGCGAATCGCGGCTTCGAACCGCACGCAGCCGCCGCGCCGGGTCGACTTGGCGCGGCGCAGCGCCAGGTGGGCGTTCGACAACAATTCGTCGACATGGCTGGCGTCGACCGGGAATATGGCGGCGCCGATCGAAAGGCGGACGCGCTGCGACAGGTTGCCGGTCACGACCGGCTTGTCGAAGCTCGCCAGGATGCGTTTGGCCATAGCGCCGGCGCGTTCGATCGCCTCCGGGCCGGCAACGGCGATCGCGAATTCATCGCCGCTCAGCCGCGCGACGAGAACGTCGGCCGTTTCGTCTTTGAGGCGGTCGGAGACCGCGCGCAGGATGCGATCGCCGTTGGAATGGCCGAGCAGATCGTTGATCTGCTGGAAGCCGTCGAGCCCGACGATCAGAAGCGCGACCTCGCCGTGCCCGGCCTGAGCGGCCGTGATCTGCGTGGCCAGCTTCGTCTCGAGCGTGTGGCGATTGGCAAGGCCGGTCAGCGTATCGTATTCGGCGAGATAACGGATCTTTTCCGCCTCCCGCTTGCGAACCGAGATGTCGCGCAGGATGGCGCCGTACTGCAGCCCGTCCTCGCCCTGCCAGCGCGAGAAGCTGGCCTCGACCGGAAACACCTCGCCATCGCGGCGGCGTGCCTGAAATTCGACGACCTGGCCGAGCGCCAGCGCATGCACGTTATGGATTGAGAATGCGGGATCGGCGTCGGTCGCCGCCGCACAGATCGTGTCGAACGGCTGGCCGATCATCTCGGCCGAGCTGTAGCCGAAAATCGCGGTGGCGCCGGGATTCCAGACCGAGATCAGATAATCCGCATCGGTGCAGACAAGGCCGTCGCCGAGCGACATCGCGATACGCTGGAACCGGTTCTCGGCAATGCGGCCGAGCAGATCGCGAACGTCGATCTCGTCGAGCCCGATCGCCAAGATGTAGACGGCAACTGCGATGTGCAGCAGCGAGGTATCGAGGATCAGCGGATATCGCGTCTGCAGCAGATAGGCAGCCGCCTCGACGACGACGGCGATCGCCGCGAGCACGGCGACGCGCTTACCGGCCGACAAGATCCGCCATGACAACATCATCGCTGACATCAGCGCGCAGAGCGTGATCAACGTCGTCGTCGCCGAGGTCCAATGCAGGATGCGGCCGCGCAGGATCGATTCCGCCGCCAGCGCCTGCAGCGCTGGTCCGGAAACGATGCCGCCGTTCGGGATGCTGAAGCGGTCGCCAAGTTCGAGCGCGGTGCCGCCGATGATAACCTTCTTGCCCTTGAGCCGCTCCAGCGTACCGTTGCGGCCGTTCAGCACGTCGACAAAGGAAACGCGGGGAATGCTCTGGTGCTGGATCGCAAAGTCGATGACAAAGGAGCCGCGCCGATCGTCGTATTCGCCGGCGAGAACGGCGCCCATCGAAGGCAGGAATTCGCCGTCGAGTTTCTGGCCGAACGGATAATAGCGCACCAGCCCGTCCGGCTCGATCGCGACATTGACCACCGCGGACCAGGCAAAGGGACGGAACAGGCTTAAGGGGCGGTTGAAGAAGGTCGTGCCTTCCGGACCCGGTTGGCGGAACGAGGGCAGCACCACCGATCCGCCGGCATCCTTCAAGGCATCGAGGAACAACTGATCGGAGACCGCATCCGAGGGCGTGCTGAAATCGACATCGAATACGATATCGCTGGCGCCGGCCCGTTCGAGCTGCCGTACCAGCTCGGCATGGAGCCGCCGCGGCCACGGCCAGACGCCGATCTGCTCGATCGACGGCGCGTCGATGGCGACGATGACGATGTCGCTGCTCGAGGGGTGCGACTGCCAGGCGAAGCGCAGGTCAGCGAGCACATGGCGCAATCCACTGTGCCAGCCGCCGACGACCACGATCGTCAAGACCGCTGCGACCAGAGCATGTGGCCGTATTCGCTTCAATTGCCCCGTCCCCCCGACGGCCGTAGCCGTCGTCAGCTCGTGCGGCGTTCAGAAGTCCGCATCATTGTGGCCGCGAGTTCGTCATGCGGATTCTGAACCAAGCCGCACTCGATCAAAAAGTTTACCAGTGTCCTTCAAAGCCGAAGTTCGAAACGTGCTTTCGAAAAATGCTGCGAACTTCGGCATCGGGACATCCTTTCGCGTCAGTGCTTCCTGTTGCCGATACCATGGCCATTGCCGACCCCGCCGTTGCCGTTGCCATTGCCATTGGCCGGGTTGCCGTTGCCGTTGTTGTTGCCGTTACCGTTGTTGGCGCTGCCGGCATTGGTCGCGGCAGCGACCGCGGCCGAGGTCGACGAGGCGCTGTTCGAGCTGCTATTGCCGTTGCTGCTCGCGCTGGCCTCGGTCGATACGCCGCCTGACGGGCCACTGCCCCAGACCGTGTTGTTGTTGACGATGTTTCGGCTCGTGCTCGCGACTGCGCCCGAGGCGCGGGCCAGTCCATGGGTGACTTTGTGGAAGTCGAGCTTCACTTCGCCGAGCGCGGCGTGAATTCGCAATGTGCCGGGTCCGGTCACGTGGCCGGCGGTCCGCTGGCCGGACCATCCGCCTTTCGGCACCGGAATGCGGTCGACCGAAGGCGCACGAGGCTTGCCCTGTTCGATCGGATTGAAGGTGCCGGCGCCGCTGAGCGACAGGCCCGCTTTGCCGTGCTGGAATACGGTTGCGCTCTGGCCCGGCATCACCTGCGCGATCTGGCCCGATTTGAAGTCGGCGACTTCGACCTGGCCGCGCATGACGTCGACCTTGGTGTTGCCGGCATTGACCGAGACGCGGAATTGCGTGCCCTTGACCACTGCGGCGAGATAAGGCGTCTCGACTTCAAAATGCTTGACGTTGCGCTTTTCGACCTCGAGCAGGATCGAGCCGGCGCGCTGGACAATGGTGGTGGAGAGTTCCTGCTTCTGCTCGGTGGGCAGCCCGACCACCGAATTCGGTGCAATCAGAATGCTTTCCTCGCCGCGCACCAGCAGCACACGGCCGTTGCGCCCGGTGCGGATCGTATCGCCCGGCTTGAGTTGATCCTCTACCTTCAGCGACGCCTGCTGGACGTCGCCATTGCCAATCCAGACCTCGCCGGATGACTTGCTGACCGACCATACGCCGCCCTCGGCGGCGAACACCTGCGACGCCGTCACGACGGCAAGCGCAGCCAGAACCACACGCAGGCAGTTACGGGTCATACTCATGATTGTTTCCCTTCAGCCTCAGAAAGCGGAGGCTAAGCGCAAACAATCAACATTGCGTGAGTAAACCCGGCGGTTCTTAAGGCCGCCGTTAACGGTTCGTTGACCATATAATCCTATCAAAATTCATGGATCAGAGATTATCGGGGCGAATTTCCGATTTGCGTCCCGTAGCTTACGGGCGTGCCAAGCCATCGGCCGGCCAGCGGCGGTCGCTGCTCGCCCTCGGATTTGCCGCCCTGCTGACGTTGGCGTCGACGCCGGCCCTGCGCGCACAGCAGGCGACCCCGCCGGCCTACGATCCGAGACAGATCGAACAGCGCTTCAACGACAACCAGTCCGAACGGACGCCGGCCGAGCAACCCCGTCTGCCGATCCCGAGGCCGGCCGAGGGCGCAGCCGCCGCGGCCGATCCGAGGCCGCTGTTTGTGCTGCGCCGGGTTGCGATCACGGGCGCGAATGCGATCCCGCACGAGCGGTTGGCGGCGGCCTATCACGGCTATATCGGCAGGAAGGTTTCCCAGGCCGATCTTGCCGCGATCGCTACGGCCATCAGCGAGATCTATCGCAACGAAGGTTTTCATCTCAGTCGCGCGATCGTTCCGCCGCAGGATATCGCGGGTGGGACCATCCGCGTTCAGGTGATCGAAGGCAGCATCACCGCGATCGATCTGAAGGGCGAGGGCGCCGAGGAGTTCGGCGTGCGTCCCATGCTGGCGCCGCTGCTGGCCGAGCAGCCGTCACGGCTGGCAAGCCTGGAGCGAAAGCTGCTTTTGATCAACACGCGTCCCGGCGTGCGCATCACCGACACGACGCTCGAGGAGATCGGCAACGGCAGCGGCCGCTTTCGACTGACCGTGTTCGTGAAGACCTGGCATGTCTACACTTCTTTTGGCCTCGACAATCTCGGCGCCTCGGCCGTCGGGCCGTGGCAGACCTACGCGACCGCGGCGTTCAACTCCTATTTGACGCCGGGCGATACGCTGGCGGTCAATCTGTCGACCACGCCCGGCGATCCGCGCGAGCTTGCCTTTGTCCGCCTGTCCTATGACACGCCGATCGGCAATGACGGCTGGAGAGCCGGCGCATCGGGCATTTTCAGCACGGTGTGGCCCGGCGACTATCGCCATGCGTTCGCCGACAACACGGTCACGGAGGCGCTGCAGCTGCGCACCAGCTTCGCGCCCCTGCAATCGCAGCGCTCGGCACTGACATTGACGGCGGCCCTGGACGTCAGCAACGTTTCCGAAAGCGATCTGTTCGGACCGATCTACAGCGATCGCATCCGAACGCTCAGCCTGACGTCCGATTACCGCCTGCAGGACGGCTTCGGCGGCAACAACTACCTGACCGCGACCTTGCGTCAGGGCCTCGACATTCTGGGCGCCTCGTCCCACAACGACGATTTCGTCTCGCGCACCAACGCCTCGCCGACGTTCACGGCGTTCAACGCCTGGTTCACCCGCTACCAGACCCTGGCGGACGCCTGGTCGCTCAAGGTGGCGGCCGCCGGACAGGCGGCCTCCGGCCCGCTCTATCTGTCGCAGCAATTCTATCTCGGCGGCGCCGCGTTCGGCCGCGGATACGGCGCGGCTGAAACCAGCGGCGACAACGGCATGGCCGGCTCGCTCGAACTGCGCTTCGACCAGAAGCTCAATTCGAAATTCCTCACCGGCTATCAGCTCTACAGCTTCATCGACAGCGGCGTCGCCTGGAATACCGGCTTCAAGTACACCGACGGCGTTTCGCTGGTGTCTGCCGGCGGCGGCGTCCGCTTCTTCCTCAACAACAATACGCAAGCCGATCTCGGCGTCGCGGTGCCGCTGAGCTACCGCTCACCCGACAATCCCGGCCGCGACGTGCGTGTGCTGTTCTCGATTACGACCGCGCTGGAACTGTGTCCGGCAAGAGCTTCCACGCGCTGCCTCTAGCGCCGCCGGTCCGTTGCCGCGGCCCGTCGCTGCTGCCACACTTCCCCTCCAATTCGTCGTCAACACGGGCGATGTCGATCGCAGATGGAATGAGACGATGAAACGCGCCGCAAGCCTGTTCGCCGCCTTCGTTGCGCTGCTCGCGGCGCAGGCGGCCTGCGCGCAACCAAGCTCGCCCGATCGGCCCGGGCAGGGCGAACGCCTTGCGGCCTACCAGACCGCCCTGAGTAAATTCGAGCAGGTGCTGCGCCAGCGACGCGCGCAACTCGATTCACATCAGGCGCTGCCCAATCTGCCGGGACAGCCGCTTTATCTCGCCCGCAACGAGATGATCAGCGCCTACAAGGATCTCACCGATGTCGACCCGTCCAGGATCGGCAAGCCCAACAAATTCAAAATCCCGCCGGCCTATCTCGAGGCGGGCAACGAGCGGCTGCTCGATGAATATTTCAAGCTGTTCGACATCCTGGATGCGCCGCCTGCGAACGCGCAAAATTCCGACACGCCGTTCAAGGATGTCGTTTCGCTTGGCATCGCGATCGCGCGCGCCAAGGGCCTCGACGCGACGAATGCGGAAGTCGCTGGCCGTATTGCCCTTGGAATCTTTTTTGCCGAGACCAACGGTGTCCAGAACGCGGGCAATGCGCGCTCCAACAAATACAAGGGGAGTTTTCAGACCGGCCCGTCCGAAGATCGCGCGGGGCAGGCGGCCTGGGCGGCGATCAAGCCGCGGATCGCCGCGTTCGATCCGGCGCTGATCCGGCGCGACGCGCAGGAAGAGGCCCGCGCCGGCAATTCCGATCATCGGTTCAATCATTGGACCGGTGTGCGCGACGGATTGATGGCAACCCATGCCGACATTTTCCCGCAAGTCGCGGTCATCGCCAAAGTGCTGCCCGACCCGATCGATCAGATGAAGCTGTTCGAACTGATGCAGATCATTCC
>NZ_DASSRP010000355.1:0-17811 GCF_035701725.1 Bradyrhizobium sp. | reverse complement strand
ACGCAGAATCCTCGGGCCAGTCGGCCGCGGTGAGGAGCGGGGTCCGCGCCGCGCGGGGCGCCATCGTGGCGACGCTCGACGGCGATGGCCAGAACAACCCTGCATTCCTGCCGGCGCTGATTTCCGCCATCGAGCAGGGCGGCGAACGCACGGGGCTTGCCGCCGGCCAGAGGGTTGGCCGCAAGGACACCGGCTTCAAGAAGCTCCAATCGCGCATCGCCAATAAAGTGCGCAACTCGATCCTGCATGACGGCACCCGGGACACGGGCTGCGGCCTGAAGGCATTCCGGCGCGAGGTGTTCCTGGCGCTGCCTTACTTCGATGGCTTGCACCGTTTTCTGCCCGCGCTGGTGCGCCGTGAAGGATACGACATCGTCTATGTCGACGTCATCGACCGCCCCCGGCATTCCGGCGTGTCAAACTATGGCTTTTTCGACCGGCTATGGATCGGGATCATGGACCTGGCAGGCGTTTGGTGGCTGATCCGGCGCAAAAAGCCGACCCCGGTCGCGACTGAGGTGACCCAATGACTGAACTCTTCAACAACCTCGTCAGCTATCTGCATGATGTTTTCATCATTAAGTTCGACGGCTGGGTCATCCTGGGATTTGCTGCGCAAGGTTTTTTCACCATGCGCTTCGTAGTGCAATGGATCGCATCAGAACGCGCGCGCCGGAGCGTGATTCCGGTGGCGTTCTGGTTCTTTTCGGTTGGCGGCGGCGCGTTGCTGCTCGTCTACGCGCTCTATCGTCGCGACCCCGTTTTCATTGCGGGCCAAGCTCTTGGTCTCGTCGTCTACCTGCGCAATCTCTATTTCATTGCCCTGCATAAGCAACAAGTAAGGACCGACAGCTAGGTCGCGTTCAGGACTTTAAGACGTTCAAATCCACGCGACAGATCGGCCTTCAGGTCTTCGACGTTCTCAAGTCCAATGTGAAACCGGAGGGTCGGGCCGCCTGGAGCCCACTTGGTCGCCGTGCGATAGCTGCTGCAATCGAAGGGGATAACCAGGCTTTCAAAGCCGCCCCAGGAGTAGCCCATGCCAAACAGTTTGAGCGAGTCGAGCATGGCATCGACGGCTGCCTGGGGCGCGGGTTTGAGCACGACGCTGAACAGGCCCGAAGCTCCGGTGAAATCCCGTTTCCAGATGGCGTGACCCGGATCGCTCTCAAGGCCCGGGTGCAAGACGCGCAAGACCTCGGGCCGCTGCGCAAGCCATCGCGCCATTTCCAGCCCGGAGCGCTGATGCTGCTCGAGCCGCACGGCAAGCGTCCGCAAGCCGCGGATGGCGAGAAAGACGTCGTCCGGACCGGCGCACAGGCCAAGCAGGCGGACCGCATCAACGAGCGCGGGCCAGGTCTTGGCATTGGCTGAAATGGTGCCGAACATGATGTCCGAGTGTCCGCCGATATATTTGGTCGCGGCCTGAATGCTGATATCGACGCCTTGCTCGAGCGAGCGGTGAAACAGGGGCGTAGCCCAGGTATTGTCGTCGATGACGATCGCTCCATGGGCGTGCGCAGCCGCCGCGATCGCCGGCACGTCCGGCATCTCGAAGGATTGCGATCCGGGCGCCTCGACCAGCACCGCCTTGGTATTCGGCTTGAACAGAGCGGCGATGCCGCCTCCGATCAAGGGATCGAAATACGTGGTCTCGACGCCATAGCGAGCGAGCAGCCCGTTGCAGCAATTACGCGTCGGCTGATAGGCATTGTCGCAGACCAGGATGTGGTCGCCTGCCTTCAGGACCGCGAGCAGGGTGGCACTGATGGCAGCCGCGCCCGAGGGCGCGATAGCAACCCCCGCGCATTGCGGCCCTTCCAGCGCCATCAGCGCCTGCTGGAGCGCTTTGGTCGTTGGTGTCCCGTGACGGCCATAACGGAACTCGCCGCGGTGGGCTCGCAGATCATCCGCCGTCGGATAGAGCACGGTGGAACCGTGCACGACGGGAGGATTGACGAATCCTTTCTGCGCCTTGGTATCGCGTCCCGCAGTTGCGAGCACGGTTTCGATTTTCAGGGGCGGGGTACTGTCGTCGCCGGCAGAGCTCATGTTTTTGGCCGTCTCCTTCGTGGGCCGTCCGGGCGGCATCGCAATATGAAGAGTTTGCGAAACGGCGAAGAAGGCCAAGTCGTTAATAGCAGGGCAGGGAAGACCGCCGTCAACCCCTTGACCCGGACCTCCAGTCGTTCTGTGATGGGTATTACAACTTCGCTGCAGAGTTGAGGGGCCTGCTGGCGACCGTCGCGTCGTGTCCGAACCGGAATATGGGCCATTTTGCCCATCCCGGGGCGCGTGCCGTGGCGGATGTTGGCCCGCACTTTGCCTGCGTAGGACAGCCACCGCTCCCGGACGACCTTCGAAAGGCCCCCGCCATGAAACGCGTTTCTTTTGTCCTTGCTCTCGCTCTCGTCGGTTTTTCCGCACAGTCTGCAACCGCGCAGACGCTCAAGACGGTCAAGGACCGCGGCATGGTGGCCTGCGGCGTCAGCCAGGGATTGCCGGGTTTCTCGGCGCCCGATGACAAGGGAAACTGGACCGGTATCGACGTCGATATCTGCCGCGCGCTCGCAGCGGCGATCTTCAACGATCCAACCAAGATCAAATTCGTGGCTCTGTCCGCCAAGGATCGTTTCACGGCTCTGCAATCCGGCGAGATCGACCTGCTGTCGCGCAATACAACCTGGACGCTTTCGCGTGACACCACGCTTGGCGCCAACTTCACCGGCGTGACCTATTACGATGGACAGGGGTTCATGGTGAGAAAGTCGCTGAAGGTCAATTCGGCGCTTGAGCTCAACAGCGCCTCGGTGTGCGTGCAGACGGGAACGACGACGGAACAAAACCTTGCCGACTTTTTCAAAAGCAACAATATGAAATATGAGGTGGTTGCATTTGCCGGCGCCGACGAGACGGTCAAGGCTTACGAATCGGGGCGCTGCGACGCCTTCACGACCGACGCCTCGGGGCTCTATGCCTACCGCCTCAAAATGACCAATCCTGCCGACCACGTCGTGTTGCCGGAGATCATTTCGAAAGAGCCGCTCGGCCCGATGGTACGCCATGGCGATGATCAATGGTTCGACATCGTCAAGTGGATTTTGTTCGCCATGGTCGACGCTGAAGAACTTGGTATTACCCAACGCAACGTCGACGAGATGGCAAAATCAGACAAGCCGGAATTGAAACGCGTCCTCGGCACGGACGGTAATTTCGGCGAACAACTCGGTCTGACCAAGGATTGGGTTATCCGGATCATCAAGGCCGTCGGCAATTACGGCGAGACCTTCGACCGCAACGTTGGCGCCGGCTCGCCGCTCGGCATCGCCCGCGGTCTCAATGCGCTCTGGAACAAGGGCGGAATTCAGTACGCGCCGCCGATCCGCTGATCGCGCCAGATCGCTGCAAACATGAGTGTCGGGCCACGACCACCGCCGCGGCAACTCGCTGCGAAACTGCGGCGCGTGCTCGGTGGCGGCGCCGGCTGGAGCGGAGTTGTCCTGCAGGTCCTGTTTGTGGTCCTGCTAGCCTGGATCGTCTATGAGGTCATCGCCAACGTTCGCAGTAATCTGGAGACGCAGCGGATTGCTGCCGGTTTTGGCTTCCTGACCAACAATGCTGGCTTCGACGTCAACCAGAGCCTGATTCCGTATACGCAGTCCGACACTTATGCGCGGGTCTTCGTCGTCGGCTTGCTCAATACGCTGCTTGTTGCCGTGATCGGTATTTTCTTTGCGACCGTCATCGGCTTTTTGGTTGCGCTCGGCCGGCTATCCCCGAACTGGCTGCTGGCGCGGATTTCCGGCGGCTATGTCGAGTTGTTGCGCAACATTCCACTGCTGTTCCAGATCCTGTTCTGGTATCTCGCCGTGCTCGGCGCGCTGCCGTCGCCGAGGCAAAGCATTTCGCTGTTTGGCGCCATCTTTCTGTCCAACCGCGGACTCGTGGTGCCCACGCCGGTCCCGCAGCCCGGATGGGAAGCGGTCGCGGTCGCGCTCTTGATCGCATTCGTCGCCTCGCTGCTGTTACGGTTCTATGCGCGTCGGCAACTGTTTCAATCTGGACGGATGATAACGATCTGGCCCTACGTGGTCGGCATGTTGATCGGACTGCCGCTACTGGCTGCAAGCATCTACGGCGCACCCGTCAGTTTTGAAATACCCGTGCTCCGCGGCTTCAATTTTGCCGGCGGATCGCGGATCATACCTGAACTCGTGGCATTGACGCTGGCGCTCTCCACCTATACCGGCGCGTTCATCGCCGAGGTCGTGCGTTCAGGCATCCTGGCGGTTCACAAGGGACAGATGGAGGCCGGCTCTTCACTGGGGCTCACGCGCGGCGCGACCTTGCGGCTGATCGTGGTGCCGCAGGCGATGCGCGTCATCCTGCCGCCGTTGACCAACCAATATCTCAACCTCACCAAGAACTCATCGCTCGCGGTCGCGATCGGCTATCCTGATCTCGTTTCGGTTTTTGCCGGTACGGCGTTGAATCAGACCGGGCAGGCGATTGAGATCATCGGCATTACGATGGGCGTCTACCTGCTCATCTCGCTGGTGACGAGCGCAGTGATGAGCTTCTACAACTGGCGGGTCGGGCGGAGTATGGGCGTATGACCGATCCTGTCTTCGTTCGACAGGAACTCGTTCCTGAGCGCGCCGCGCCGATCAAGGTGACCGGCTTTGTCGGCTTTCTGCGCGCGCGCCTGTTCAACTCACCGACGAATATCCTGCTCACGCTGGTGAGCATTCTCCTGCTTTGGTTGATCATCGTCCCGACGATAAGATTTCTCCTGGTCGATGCCGTCTGGAGCGGCAAGGATCGCACGGCCTGTCTTGCCGAAAATGTCGGCCATCCTGTCGGCGCCTGCTGGCCGTTCATCCAGGCAAAATTCAGCCAGTTCATCTACGGCTTTTATCCAGAAGCCGAGCGCTGGCGAGTCAACCTGACCTTTTTCCTGGCCGCCATTCTGCTGCTGCCGCTGCTAATACCTCCACTGCCGGCAAAGGGCCTCAATGCCAGCCTGTTCTTCCTCGCTTTTCCGGTCGTGGCGTTCTTTTTGCTGCGAGGCGGTGGACTGAGCGGCTTTGGTGTGAGCTGGATCACCGGCATCCTGTCAGGCCTTGCCGGAGCGATCGGCGATTTTGGGCAAAGGCTCTCAACGGTCGCAGAGACGAGGGCCGTGATCGGGCCAATATTGCAGTTGCTTGGCACCCTCGTTATCTGGCTTGGACTGGCGGCTTCCGCCTTGATCTGGCCGTTGGTATGGCTCAACAAGCAAATTCAGAACTTTTCCGATCCGGTATGGGCTGATTTCGCAGTCACCGCGACGGTTGTTTCCTTGGTCCTGTTTTTCCTCAGCGGTGGTTTTCGCAGCGGATGGCGCATGTTGTTCGGCAGTGCCGCGACATTTGCCGGGATCGGCATCGTGATTGCGGCGATGGGACTAAACCGCGGCGGGCTGCCGATCGTCGATAGCGGTCTGTGGGGCGGCTTTCTGATAACGCTGGTCGTTTCGGTCACCGGTATCGTGACCTGCATGCCGATCGGGATTGCGCTGGCGCTCGGCCGCCGCTCGACGATTCCCCTGATCCGCTTCTTTTCGGTCGGTTTCATCGAGGTCTGGCGCGGCGTTCCCTTGATCACGGTCCTGTTCTTCGCGACTTACATGCTGCCGCTTTTCATGCCGGGCAATTTCAAGATCGACGGCCTGGTTCGCGCGCTGATCGGCATCGCGCTGTTTTCGGGCGCCTACATGGCCGAGGTCATCCGCGGCGGGCTGCAGGCAATTCCACGCGGGCAGAGCGAGGCCGCCAGCGCCATCGGGCTTTCCTGGTGGAAGACGACTGCCTTTATCGTGATGCCGCAGGCGCTCCGCCACGTCATTCCCGGGATCGTCAACAGCTTCATCAGTCTGTTTAAAGACACCTCACTGGTGTCGATCGTGGCGCTATTCGACCTGCTGGGCCAGGTGCACGCCTCTTTCGCCGACCCGGTCTGGGCGACGCCAACGACGCTGTTTACCGGGTTTGCGTTCGCCGGAATGATCTATTTCGCTTTTTGCTTTGGAATGTCCCGCTATTCCCTGTTCGTCGAGAACAGGTTGAATGCTCATCGTAAGTAACCGAGAGACCTCATGACCACAGATCCGATCGTCGGAATTGCCGGGCTCAACAAATGGTACGGCGACTTTCACGTGTTGCGCGACATCGGCCTCGACGTGGCCAGGAGTGAGCGCATCGTAATCTGCGGTCCGTCCGGTTCCGGAAAATCGACGTTCATCCGCTGCATCAACGCGCTCGAGGAGTTTCAGGAAGGGCGAATTGTCGTTGACGGTATCGAGCTTGGTCCGCAGTTGCGGCGGGTCGACGAAGTCCGACGCGAAGTGGGTATGGTGTTTCAGAGCTTCAATCTGTTTCCGCATCTGACCGTGCTCGAGAACTGCACGCTGGCGCCGATCTGGGTTCGGCATATGCCGAAGAAGGATGCCGAAGCAGCCGCCATGAAATATTTGGAGCGGGTGAAGATCCCCCATCAGGCCAACAAATATCCGGGGCAGCTGTCTGGTGGTCAGCAGCAGCGGGTGGCGATCGCGCGCGCGCTGACGATGAACCCGAAGGTCATGCTGTTCGACGAGCCAACCTCAGCTCTCGATCCGGAAATGGTCAAGGAGGTGCTCGATACCATGGTTGATCTCGCCAGAGAGGGCATGACCATGCTGGTGGTGACGCACGAAATGGGTTTCGCCCGCGAGGTAGCCAACCGCATCGTTTTCATGGACGCCGGTCAGATCATCGAGACCAACACGCCCGACAACTTCTTCGCCAATCCGCAGCATGCGCGGACCAAGCTCTTCCTCAGCCAGATATTGCGCTGATCATACCTTCGCAAATGGAATGGCGACCTGGCTGCGCTTTTCCAGCCACGCCGGCACCGGCAGCTTCTTCGAGCGCATGAATTCCGGATTGAACAGTTTTGATTGGTAGCGATTTCCGGAATCACAAAGGATCGTCACGATCGTCTTGCCGGGCCCCAGTTGCTTGGCCAGCCGGATCGCGCCAGCCACATTGATGCCGGTCGAGCCGCCGAGGCATAGGCCTTCGTGCTCAAGCAATTCGTAGATGATGGGGACAGCTTCTTCGTCCGGGATCAAATAGGCTTCATCAACCAGTGCCTGCTCGACGATGGGAGTGACGCGCCCAAGGCCAATGCCTTCGGTGATCGATCCGCCCGGTGTGGCCTTGGCTTGTCCGTGTTTGAATAGCTCATACATCGCAGCGCCGTGAGGATCAGCGCAGCCGATGACGACTGCCTTGCTCTTCTCTTTCAGGAACCTGCTCGTTCCGGCGAGGGTACCGCCTGATCCGACCGAGCAGATGAAACCATCGATCTTTCCGTCGGTCTGTTGCCAGATCTCAGGCCCGGTCGATTCGTAATGCGCCTTGGGATTATCGAGATTGTTCCATTGATCGGCGAACAGGACGCCGTTCGGTTCATGCGCGCGCAACTGGTCGGCCAGGCGCCGTCCGATGTGCTGATAGTTGTTCGGGTTGGCATAGGGCAGCGCCGGCACCTCTACCAATTCGGCGCCGCAAAGCCGCAACGTGTCCTTCTTTTCCTGGCTCTGGGTTTCCGGAATGACGATCAGAGTGCGATAGCCGCGGGCGCTTGCGACCACGGCAAGACCGATCCCGGTATTGCCTGCGGTTGCCTCGACCACGAGGCCTCCCGGCTTGAGCTCGCCGCGCTTCTCAGCCTCAAGGATCATCCACTTGCCGGCACGATCCTTCACGGACTGACCGGGATTCATGAACTCGGCTTTGCCAAGGATAGTACAGCCGGTCAGTTCGGAGGCCTGCTTCAGCTTGATCAGCGGGGTGTCGCCGATCGCTTCGATAACGTCGTTCTTGATTTTCATGCGTGCAGGTTCTTGCTCGAAGCGCGACCGTCGAAGTTCATCAATTCAACGAGTTCGGCGTGGTTCGGTTCAAAAGTGAGCCGCCACAGTAAAGTGCGATGGATGAAAGTGGAAGCTGCTTCTACCGCTGATTTGTGCGCTGCGGTTAGTCCGCTTTTGCGAACACGACCTGACGAACGTCGATATTTCCTGATCGAAATCCGGCCTCGCAGTAGGCAAGATAGTATTCCCACAGCCTGCGAAAACGATCGTCGAAACCAAGGGGGATCAGGCTCGGCCATGCGGCGCGGAAGTTATTTCGCCAGGTCGCCAGGGTCGTGGCATAATCTTGCCCGAAAATTCGCTCGCGTATGACAGGGACACCGAAACGTTCGCCGAGCGCTTTAAGGATCTGTGGTGAAGGCAGCATGCCGCCGGGAAAGACGTAGCGCTGGATGAAGTCGACCTCGCGCCGGTAGGTGTGGAACAGGCTGTCCTGGATGGTGATGGCCTGGATACCTGCAAGGCCGCCGGGCAGCAGGCGATCGCGCAACTGCGAAAAATAGCGTGGCCAGAATTCCTCGCCCACCGCCTCGATCATTTCGATCGAGGCAATGCGGTCGTAGGCGTCGCGTTCGTCGCGATAGTCCTGCAGCTTGATCTCGACCCGATCGTTAAGGCCGGCGGCCTGAATTCGTGCCAGCGCGAATTCACGTTGCTCCTTGCTGATCGTCAGTCCGACCACCCTGGCGCCGATCTTCGCCGCATATTCCGCAAACCCGCCCCATCCGCAGCCGATCTCGAGCAGCCTCTGTCCGGGCCTGAGGTCGATCGCTTCGGCAAGCCGGCGGTACTTGTTGTTCTGGGCAGCGGCGAGGTCTGTGGTGTGCTCTTCGAACAATGCCGACGAATAGGTCATGCTCGAGTCGAGCCAGGCAGAATAGAAGGCGTTTCCGATATCGTAGTGGCGGTAGATGTTTCGCCGTGCCTGACGCCTGGTATTGCGGTTGAGCCAGTGGCGGACCGTCTGGATGGCGCGCACCATCGGCTTGCCGATCAGCATCGATCGCATCCAGTCCTGGTTGACGCAGAAGAGATAAAGAAACTGGGTGAGATCCGGCGTATCCCATTCGCCGCGCAGATAAGCCTCGGCAATGCCAATGTCACCGCCGCGGATCAGGCGCGACGCAAAGCCATAGTGATAGACTTTCATGGCAGCGGCAGGTCCCGGGCTGTTATCGCCAAGCCTGACGACACGCGCGTCAGGAAGGGTTACCTCCAGCGAGCCGTAACGAAGCTTCGCGCCATAGCCGAGCGCCAGGCGGACCATGCGGGGCAGGTCCGCAGGCAGGCGATCCACACTATCGGACGTGATCGTAATCACCTCGGGCATGGCCGACCGACTTAAGATTCACCGTCTGCCGCCGGCAGACATTGCTTTGGAAGTATAATCATTGTGGGTGCCAGCCGCCAAGCTTTGATCGGCGTGCCGCGGCACTAGCTGCACGCCCTTCAGCCAAAGCCGGAGTGCCTCCCAGTGGATGGCGACGATGACCTTGAAGGTGACAAACGGAAGCGAAACGAATGATCGTAACAGTTCTTTGCTGGTCAAATTCCGCCGTCGGCCGGTGAAGGTCGCCGCAAGCACGGGGCCTTCGCTGTCGGTCTCGATGATACGCAGCTTGACGTCGTCGCTCGGGAGCGCCACTCGAAAAAGGTAACGCATTGCCATCTCGACGAAGGGCGAGACGTAAAATCGCTTGTCCTGGGTCTGGCGGAGCCGACCACGGCTCAGGTCGCCGCTGCGCACGGGCAGCACATAAGCGTGGCTGTCGCCGAACGTGTTTCTGACCTCATAAATGAGGAGAGCTAGCTCTCCGTTCGCGAAATAGCAGAAATAGACCGACAGCGGATTGAAGGTGTAACCGAACAAACGGGGATAGCAGAGCAGCAGGACCCGTCCTCCCCTGATATCGATCCCGTGCTCGTATGCCCGCCGCTCGGCGTAAAGCCGCAACGACGAGCCGTCGCGATCGCCGTGGTCCGCTTCGTGGAAACTATAGAGCGCCGGCCGGTTCACGCCGAACAGCCGTGATTGCCGGTCGGCAGCCTCAAGCCGGCCGAGGTCGAGAAGCAGGCTCATGACCCGATAAGTGAATCGGTGTCCGATCGGCTTGAGACGGGCATGCATGACCTTACCAACATACAGCACGGCAGCGTCGCCTGCGATCGCGTCGGATCCCAATTTGGCATTTCGCATCGGCTACTCCGCGGCCTCAGCCAGTTCGCGCGGGCTTGCGCGCCAGGGCGCGGTTGCCCCCAAAGCTTCCGCCACCGACAAGGCCGATCTTAGACCATCTTCGTGGAAGCCGTAGCCGGTCCAGGCGCCGCAGAACCAGGTGTGGCGCTTACCCTGGATCTCGCCGAGACGCTGTTGCGCGGCAAAAGCTGCGGCGTCGTACCGCGGATGCTCACAGACATATTTGCCGAAGGTGAGGGCGGCTTGGGGTTCGAACGGTGGATTGAGGCTGACGAACAGCGGCTTGTCTTTGTCAATGCCCTGAAGTTCGTTCATCCAGTAGGTGACGGCGACATCGTTGAGGGACGTCCCTTGCCGGGGCCAGCGCAGAAAATTCCACGATGCCCAGGCGCGTCGTCTGCGGGGCATCAGCCTGGTGTCCCGGTGCAGGTAGATCGTGTTCGGCGAATATCCAATCTTACCCAGGATGGCGCGCTCGCGATCGTCAGCATCCTTCAACAGTCCCAACGCCTGATCGCTATGCGCCGCGATGACGACATGGTCGTAGATCTCGCGATCGCCCGCGCTGTCGGTCACGACGACGCCTCGTGCTTTGCGTTCGATCGAAGTGACCGCGCAGCCCAGGCGGATGTTATGCCGGAACGCGTCGGTCAGTTTCGCGACGTAGTTTTGACTGCCGCCCTTGACGGTTCGCCAGACCGGGCGCTCGTACTGCAAGAGGCGATGATTCTTGAAGAACGCCACGAAATTCGCGGCGGGAAAGTCCAGTATTTCCTGCGCCGGCGCCGACCAGATCGCGGCGCCCATCGGGCCAAGATAGTCGGACAGCAATCGCGGGGCGAATTTCCGCGAGCGAAAATATTCGCCCAGGCTGAGCCCGTTCAAACGGCCGGCGGCGTAGTCCTCAATGCTCTCGCGGCCGAACGTCAGAATGTCTCGCAGCATCCACAGATAGCTCGGTGACAACATGTTCCGCCGCTGCGCGAAGAGCCCGGCCGCAGTCTGCCACCAATTGTTGCCGCCGCCTTTCCACTCGAAGCGGCCGCCATCGGCGCTCACGGCAAAGCTCATGCAGCTCTCGGTCGTTTCGACGCCGAGGTGGTCAAACAGCGCGGTCAGGTCGGGATAGTTGAGTTCGTTGTAAACGATGAAGCCGGTATCAACGGAAAGAGACGTCCCGTCATAGTCCACGGTAACCGTATGGCTGTGCCCGCCCGGCCGGAGGTCCCTCTCATAGACCGTTACGGGATAACGTCTCGACAAGGTCCATGCGGCGGCATTGCCGGCAATTCCCGTCCCAACCACCGCGATGCGCATTCCAGCCCTCTGCCCGTTGCCCCCTAGGTACGGGGGCTCAAGGCGAAAGTTTCGAACCCGAGTGGAGGCGGTCGTCTCCGCGCGCGGCCGTTGAAGCCGGTCACCGCGCGGCGTATAGCAGGCATATGTCCGAAGGTTCCGAGGCCCAAGATGGCGCCGCGCCGGCCGCGCTGCCGCCAGATTGTCCGCATTGCCACAAGCCGGTGCCGCTGTGCATCTGCGACAGCGTCAAGCCGATCGAAAATCGCGTCGAGCTGTTAATTTTGCAGCATCCGCAGGAGCAGGACAGGGCGCTCGGTACCGCTCGTCTGGCGGCAATGCATTTCAAGACCGCGACCCTCAGGGTTGGTCTGTCCTGGCCTAGTCTCTCCAAGGCGCTGGGCCGGCCCGTCGCCGATCCCTCGCGATGGGCGGTGCTCTATCTGGGCTCGGCGAAAGTGGCAGACCTTGACACCAAGCAGGAGGTCGTCGCGATCAATCGCAAGGGCGAAATGGCGGAAAACCAACGCGCGATCTTGCGTGCAATTGAAGGGGTCGTGCTCCTGGATGGCAGCTGGAGCCAAGCCAAGGCGCTATGGTGGCGCAATCCCTGGATGCTGAAGTGCCAGCGCGTGATCCTGGGACCCTCGTCCCCGTCGCGTTACGGAAGGCTTCGCCGGGAGCCGCGCCGGGACGGTTTGTCGACAATCGAGGCGGCGGGGCTCGTGCTTTCCGCGCTCGAGGGGCGCCCCGATATCGCCGAAACCCTGAACCTCAGCTTCACACAGATGTTGAAGAGATACCGTGAAGTGACGGAAGAAATGCCCTCGCTGGCGCCGAAGCCGAGGCCAAGACGCGATTTTCGCCGTCGCAGGAGAAGTTGAGGCGAGTGGTTACGTCAGCGGAGTCGGTATTAAGCCGCCGTTATGGACATCTGAAGTTTATTTGCTAACCGGGCTGGTTCACTGAGGCGAAGCGGCCGGCCCGTGAGGAGATCGCATGATTTTGGTAACGGGTGGTGCCGGCTACATCGGCTCTCACGCCTGCGTCGAGCTTCTCAACGCGGGCAAGCAGGTTGTCGTCCTCGACAACTTCTCAAACAGCAGTCGAACCTCGCTCGAACGCATCAGGCAGATATGCAGGAAGCCGCTCGCCGTCGTCGAGGGCGATATCCGCGACCAGGCTGTCATCGAAAAAACCTTGCGCGAATTCGGCTGCACAGCGGTCGTTCATTTTGCCGGCCTGAAATCGGTGTTCGAATCCGTCAGTTCGCCGCTCGATTACTACGACAACAACGTCATCGGCACCCATCGCCTGCTACGGGCGATGCAGGGATGTGGCATCAAGCGCATCATCTTCTCGTCCTCTGCGACTGTGTATGGAGATCCGAAGTTTCTGCCTTACACCGAGGATCATCCGCTCGGGCCGGTCAATCCGTACGGACAGACGAAGTTTTTCGTCGAGCAAATGCTACGCGATCTGTTCGTCAGCGATCGATCCTGGAGCATCGGCATCCTTCGCTATTTCAATCCCATCGGCGCGCATGAGAGTGGCCTGATCGGTGAAGATCCGAAGGGCGTGCCGAACAACCTTTTGCCGTTCGTGGCCCAAGTGGCCGTCGGGCGGCGCGAGCGGCTGAACATCTTCGGAAACGATTATGACACGCCCGACGGCACCGGCGTTCGCGATTATATTCACGTCGTGGACCTGGCGCAGGGACATGTCGCCGCGCTCGCATCGCTCGACAAGCCCGCCTGCTTTGCGGTCAATCTCGGAACGGGAAGGGGTTATAGCGTGCTGGAAGTCGTCAAGGCTTTCGAGAAAGCCAGCGGACGGCCGGTTCCGTACGATCTACGGCCCCGGCGGGCCGGTGATGTCGCCACGTGCTACGCCGGAACCGATCTTGCAACGAAAGTGCTCGGGGGGTGGCGCGCCACCAAGGATTTGGAGACGATGTGCAGGGATCATTGGCGGTGGCAGAGCCAAAATCCCAACGGGTATGACGCCTAGACGTTGCTCTGTTACCGCTTGTTGAGGACGCGACCGAGAACACTGCTCCCGTGGTTGGAATATCCCGGCCGGCGCAAGATTTAAGGATTTGGACGTGGCGTGGATCGCCAGGGATTTCCACCAGCCGCCCGAACCCTAGGATTGGTGGTTGTCTAAGTCCTTGAGGCCCTGTATTGATCCGCCCCATGGGGCCACGTGGCGGAGTGGTTACGCAGCGGTCTGCAAAACCGTTTACACCAGTTCAATTCTGGTCGTGGCCTCCAGCAATAAAATCAGAGGCTTAGAGTAGTTTTCAGCGAAAGAGCTGAAGGCTGCGATCTGAAAGATCCGTCCAGGCGAAAGCTGCAACTGGTGTCTGGGATCTTGCTGATGGCGTGGTCAGCAGGCGGCGTGCCAGCCATCGGGGAAGGGGATCAGCGGCCATTCCGCTCCGTTGTCGTTGGCGGCCTCGGGCGCGCGGCTGCAGCCCATCATGTCCGTCACGAAGTCCTGCTGCGGAATCGGCGTGATTGCCACACTGATGGCATCAAGCAATCGCTCGAACTCTGCTTCGCTCATGGAGCACTCCCGCCTTGGAGTGCCAAGCGTCGCAAAAGTTCCTTTTTTTGCGCTTGAGCGATCGATTCAAATTGTATCGATCCGCCGGTCCCCGGCGGTTTGGTTGACAAGACGTTAAGGCGACGCAGGTAACACGCGCCGCGCATTCTCGCCGTTGGTTGCGGACGAGCAGCCATGCACCACGGGGCGCCATCGCTATCGGTTCACCAAAACTTTACGGCGCGCTGCCACGCTTTGAATCGCAAATCAATTTTTTGCCGAACATCGAACCCGCATTGCATGGCAGAGCCGGCGCCAAAGTGGCTTCGATACGGCCGAGATCGGCAAAGTCGCAGAAACAACGAGTAGGTGATCGTCCGTTAAACGTGTCTGATGAATAGCTTCCCCAGGGTCCAGATAATGCTGATCGGAGCGGTGGCGTTGGCGCTTGGCGCTGCCGCGATCCCCCTTGCACTCGGTATTCTGGAGCTGGGGCACCTGCGTGGAAGCATCGCAAGGATCGAGCAAGCCGTCTCGGACGTGAAGCTCGCGCGCGACGTCATCGACAAGACTTCGCAGAGCCTTGTTAATTTCACGGCGGTGGCGCTGGAGCTCTCACCGGCCGATCGTTCGCAGGTTCGCGCGGAGGCGGAACGCCAGTTCAACGAGCTCGATTTGGCGGTCGACAAGGTTATCAAATCCAGCTCTAACGCGCTTTCGCTTCGCGATCAGCAAAGGCTGAGCCAAGCCGTCGTATCGCTAAAGCATAGTTGGGAGGAACTGCGGGACCAGGCGCCGGGCGAGATCTCGCCTGTCGCGAAGAGGTATCATTTCTCGCGCATCCTCGAACAGATCAAGCTCGCAAAGCATCTCCTGCTCACTTTCGAGGCGGAGACATCACAAGCGGCGCAGGGCGAAGCGGCCGCCTCGTTCCAGCGACTGAGCAGGTCCGCGGTTCTGCTGGTGTCGACAATGCTGCTCGGCAGCCTCGCCAGCGTCGCGGCGCTGTTTGGCATCTATCATTTCGCGCGCCGAACCAAGGACGGCAATGATCGCCTGAAAGCGGCGATCGCGGCCGCCGAACGCGCCGAATATTCGGAGCGCGCGGCGCACGCGCGACTTCGTGAAGCGTGTGACGCCATTCCCGAAGGCTTCGTGCTGTTTGACGCGGATGACCGCTACGTGATGTGGAATCGTCGCTTTGCCGAGCTTCACGAGTGGGACGGTTACAAGATAACCAGCGAGACGCGTTTCGAAGATACGCTTCGCGCCGGTATGAAAGCGGGACGGTTTCCCGAGGCCGAGGGCCAGGAGGAAGAGTGGCTGGCGGCCCGGCTGGCGCGACATCGTCAGCCAGAGAACGAAGAAGAGCAACTGCTGCATGGCAATCGCTGGCTCAAGATCATGGAGCGGCGAACGTCCGACGGCGGCAGCGTCGGTATTCGCATCGAAATTACCGATTTGAAGCGCAAGGAAGCGTCGTTCCGCCTGCTGTTCGATAGTCATCCGTTGCCGATGTTCCTGTGGGATCGCAATACATTTGAATATCTGGCGGTCAACGACGCTGCCTGTCAGCATTATGGGTACAGTCGCGAACAGTTCATGAAGATGACCTCGCTCGACATCAGGTCGAAGGAGGACCAGGCGCTGTTGCGAAACACCGTTGCCAACGCCGCGCCGGGTGAAGTTCGGAGCGACCGCGTCTGGCGGCACATCAAAGCGGACGGCTCGCCGATCGATGTCATTATCTACGCCAAGATGCTTCCCTATGAAGGCCATCTGGCGACATTGAGTGTCGCCGTCGACGTCACCGAACGCAGGAGAGCCGAGAAAGAGCTGCGGCGCACCCGTTCGTTCCTTGACGCGGTCGTTGAAAACATGCCTGCAATTCTTTTCGTAAAGGAGCCGCAGGAGCATCGATACGTCCTGATCAACCGGGCCGGCGAGGAATTTTTCGGCATGCCGAGCGAGGAAATCGTCGGAAAGACCGATTTTGACCTGTTGTCGTCGGACGAGGCCAGTCTTTCCTTTGTGCGCGATCTCGAAGTTCTCCACGGCGCGCAGAAACATTCCTTCGACGAGGAGACGATTGCGACGCGCGACCATGGCGAACGACTGATCGCAACACGGCGGCTTACCATTCCCGGCGATGACGATCAGTCGCAGTACCTGCTTGGCGTTGCCGAAGACATTACCGAGAGAAAGAAGGATCAGGAGCGGATTGCGCATCTTGCCCATTACGACGCGTTGACGGACCTGCCGAACCGGGCGGCATTCACCAAGCACCTCGGTTCGGCTATCGAACAGGCCGATGCCAACGGCCAGATGTTTGCCGTGCTTTGTCTCGACCTCGATCGGTTCAAGGAAATCAACGACACCTATGGTCATCTGGTCGGTGACGGTCTGCTGCAGGAGGTTGCGCGGCGCCTGCAGTCGGCGGCGGAGGGGGCCTTTGTCGCTCGTCTCGGCGGCGACGAGTTCACCCTGGTTGCAACCGGGCCGCAGCCGGCGAGCGCGGAGGCGCTTGCTCAACGGCTACTCGGCGAGTTCGCCAATGATTTCGTCATCGACGGCCAGCGATTGCGCAATGCGACCAGCATTGGGGTTGCGATTTATCCCACCGATGGCCTCGATGCGATGACTGTCGTCGGCAACGCCGATGCCGCGCTTTATCGCGCCAAGGCGGAGGGCCGCGGCTCGGTGCGTTTCTTCGAGGCGCAGATGAACGCGCATCTGCGGGAGCGACGCGCGATGCAGCGGGATCTCGAGAACGCGGTCGCCAACGGCGAGATCACCCTCTATTATCAACCCCAGATGCGGATCGGCTCGGCCATCACGGGCTTTGAGGCCTTGGCGCGCTGGAGACATCCGGAGCGCGGCTGGGTCCCGCCCAACGTCTTCATCCCGCTTGCCGAGGAATCCGGAACCATCCTTCCGATGGGCGAATGGATTCTGCGCGACGCTTGCCGTGAAGCAGCATCGTGGCCGCGGCCGTTGAACGTTGCGATCAACGTGTCACCGGTCCAGTTCCGCGACGGCGATCTTCCGACGCTCGTCCACAGCATCCTCCTGGAAACTGGTCTTGCACCGCATCGGCTCGAAATCGAAATCACGGAAAACGTGCTGATCGGCGATTTTTCTCGTGCCTTATCCATCATGCGGCGGCTCAAGGCGCTTGGCGTCCGCATATCGATGGATGACTTCGGAACAGGTTACTCTTCGCTCGCTTATCTTCAGGCGTTCCCGTTCGACAAGATCAAGATTGATCAGTCGTTCATTTCCAGCGTTGTGGCCAATCCGCAATCGGCCGCAATCGTGCGCGCGGTGATCGGATTGGCGCGCGGTCTCAACCTGCCGGTCATAGCCGAAGGCGTGGAGACACAGGAACAGCTTTCATTCCTCAGTCAGGAATCGTGTGACGAGGTCCAAGGCTACTTTGTCGGCCGTCCCTCGGCGATCGACCGATATGGCGAACTGGTCGGTCGCGCGCGGGAAGAGGTGCGCGAGACCGCCTGAACCGATCTCAAGACCCGATCCGCGCATCCGTGGTCTGCATCGCCGACCTCTTGGCACACCGCTTGCTACGTACAATGCTCGTTCAGTCTCGCTGGGTCTGGCGAGCGCGCGTTGATGTCGGTCGGACGTCGTTTCGAAATGTCGAGGGGAGAGCGGGATGGGGAATATTGGCCGCCGATGCAGGGCAGCAATTGCGGGTATTTCCGTTGCAGGCACGCTGGCGCTGGGCCCGACGGTCTTCGCCGGTGAAATTTCCGGGGGCAGCGTTAAGATCGGCGTGATCACGGATGCGAGG
>NZ_DASSRP010000354.1:0-6237 GCF_035701725.1 Bradyrhizobium sp. | reverse complement strand
CGGGCGTTCTGCCTTGCCATCGGCCCGCTTCGCCCACAGATCGAGCTGGGTGTGATCGGCCTGCCAGATCTGGTTCGGGCGTTCGGCTTCACGCCGATGAACCAAGTCGTAGGCTTCGCGGTAGGCCCTCTCACCACTCAGGGCAAGGGTTTTGAGATCGTCGGGGATGGCGCGGATCACGTTGTAGATCGTGTGATATCCCGGCGGCGGCTCGCCGCGGGCCCGCGCGATGCGGCAGATTTCCCGATAAATCGCGCTGGGTCCGAGCGGCGGGCGTTCCAGCGCCAGCCCTTCGGCGAGGCGGCGCAGATCGTCCGCTACGCGACGCCGCTTTCCATGGTCGATGCGGCCAGCGCGGATCAGCCCGGTCAGGCCAAACCGCCGATATCGGCTGACCCAGCGCTGAGCCGTCCGCAGCGGCAGCGACGCCTCCCGGGCGACGCCCGAAAGCGGTGCATCCTGTTCAAGATGTGGGCGAAGCTTGCGGTATCGCTCCAGGGCGCGCTCGCGCTGTCGTTCCGGCAGCTCGGTCAGGACGACGCCCGTCGTGGCGTTGCCGGCAGGGGTTGTCATAGCCCAGCTTACGCCAGATAATGTTCAAAATTCTACGCCACTTAATCTTCAAAATGACACCGATCCGCGCATTTCGGCGGTCCTGCTCTACGTGATAATCGGGGTTATCACGTGTCCGTTGCCATGGGTCGAATCGGGAACTAAGAAGGGAGGAACACGGGGGCCAGGAGACTATGATCGACGACACCACCAACTTGCCAACCCCGACCGACACCGGCCGCGGCCGGGTGTCGACGCTCGAGCAGCTCGCCGACATCCCCGAAGAAACCATCTGGCTGCAGAAGCAGAAGAGCGCGCGGACGCGGCGCGCCTACCGTCTGGACGTGCAGCACTTCATGCGCACGCTCGGGATCACCACGCCGGCGCAATTGCGCCAGGCCGACCACAAGGCGGTGATCGCCTGGGAACGCTTCATGCGCGAGGTCGAGGGTGCCGCTTCGTCGACGATCCGCCGCCGGCTCGCGGCGCTGTCGTCGCTCTACAAGCACCTGGTTCGCTACGGCCACGCCGCGCGCAATCCGGTCGGCGAGGTCGAGCGACCGGCGATCAATCGCGACGAAGGCTCCACGCTCGCCTTTTCGAAGACGCAGGCCCGCAAGGTGCTCGACGCGCCAGCCGAGGACACGGTCGCAGGCCTCCGCGATCGCGCGATCCTCTCGGTCGGCTTGCAGGTCGGTTTGCGCCGCGCCGAGATCGCCGCGCTGAAGGTTGGCGACCTGCACCAGAACCGCGGCTACGATTCGTTGCGCGTGTCGCGCAAGGGTGGAAAGCGCGACGCGCTTGCGATTAACCCGCAGACCGCGGCCCGGTTGCGCGCTTATCTCGACGCGGCCGGGCATATGGCCGACGTCGACGGGCCGCTGTTCCGGCCGCTCAGGCACAACGGCAAGCGCAACGAGCAACGCCGGCAGATGGACCCCGATGCGATCGACCGCGTGGTCCGGAAATACGCCGGCGAGCTCGGGCTCGATCGCGGCTACTCGGCGCACTCGATGCGCGCCACCTTCATCACCACCGCGCTCGAAAACGGCGCCCAGCTCGAAGACGTGCAGAAAGCCGCCGGGCATCGCGATCTGGGCACTACCAAACTATATGACCGACGGGGCTACAACCCCGAGAAGGCGGCGAGCTTTTTTGCGACGTATTAGGTTCCTGAATTGAACGGATGGAATTCGGCAACGAGTGTCATGAACGCTAGCCGGTTAGCCTGGAAAATTCTTTGCAGTCCTTAGATAAACAGAGCAGTAAAGCAGGTGATAATCGAGGGTCAACGAGGCCCGGCCGATGTGAAGTCGACGCACGCGGCGCGAGCAGTCTCGGTGAGAAAAGCATCTATCCATAGCTTGGCCAGAAGTAACGAAACGCTGCTCTGATACGCATAAACGGACAAAGGTGGAACGCCGCCCGGACGACGCTGATCAACCCCGAGCGTTTTAGCCATTGCGGTCTCGCGGTCGCGGCGGCCGGGGTGACGGCAAACATCTGATTCCCGACGGCCAGCCGGTGAGCTGGTTTTGGGGCCTGATCTGGACTCAAAACCTGCGCGACAAACCCTGTCGGAATGGGATAGTGTGCGGAAACCATTCTACCAGGGATTTCCGTACGCATGCTCATCGGTTACATGCGCGTTTCAACCGACGGCGATCGCCAGGTCCTGGATTTGCAGCGTGACGCCCTGCTGGCGGCGGGCGTCGATGACCGGCATCTGTTCGAAGATCGCGCCAGCGGCAGCCGCGACGATCGAACTGGCCTTGAAAAGGCGCTGGCCTTTCTCAAACCGGGCGATTGCCTGGTGGTGTGGAAGCTCGACCGTCTCGGGCGATCGCTCTCCCATCTACTCGCGACGGTGAACGAATTGAAGAAGCGCGGGATCGCATTCCGCTCGCTGACCGAACAGATGGATACCACCACCCCACAGGGCGAATTCCTGTTCCATGTCTTCGGCGCGCTGGCGCAATTCGAGCGCTCGTTGATCCAAGAGCGGGTTCGCGCTGGCCTCGCCGCGGCGCGACGCCGCGGCCGACGCGGCGGGCGCCCGGTCGCGATCGACACCGAAAAAATGGCGGCCGTCGTCGCGGCGCTCGATGGGGGTGCGACGAAAGCCGCGGTCTGCCGCACCTTCGCGATCAAGCGCAGCACGCTCATCGACTCCCTGGCTCGGATCGGCTGGTCTGCCGGCGTAAAGCCGCAAGGGAGCAAGAGCGATGCGCCGCCAGCAATTGACCGAGACCCAAATCGCCGCGCTGTTTGATCCGCCCACGGAGCCGCGTGAACTCATCCGCCACTACACCTTGTCCGTCGGCGATCTCGTGATCGTTCATCGGTGTCGGGGCGAGCACAACCGTCTCGGTTGCGCACTGATGCTGTGCTATTTGCGCTATCCGGTCGTCCGCTGAGAGCCGGTGAGCGGCCGCCGGCAGAGCTGACGGCCTTTGTGGCAGAGCAGATTGACGCTCTTCCCACAGCGGTCGAGGCGTATCTCGCGGCGGAGCGCAACCGGCAGCGACACGCCATCGAATGCCAGGAACGGCTTCGGCTCCGCCCCTTCGGAAAACGCGCGGCGGCGGAACTCTCCGATGCCCTTCATCCGCAAGCCCTTGAGACGATCGGCTCTTCCGCCTAGCCCGGATTTCTCATATGGTGTTCGGAGATGGATTAGCGTGGAGCGGTAATCGCGCATTAGTGGTGCAGGACAAGGCGCGCAACCAGGGCGAGTCCCGGCGGGCGCAGTCTGGGCCGGTTTGGCCATCGGGCCGGTCCTGAGCGATGTCGGGATTGCGGTTGGGGGTGGTCAACGCGCCGCGGCGGTCAGCCGCGAGTGGGCCAGGGCGAACTCGCCTTGGTAAGGACAGCCCGAGGTCATGGCGATTTTGATGCGGCGCACGCTGATGCGGACGAGCGCGCCAATCTTCAATAGCCGGAGCCGGATCGTGCCGCCGGCGGCGGCGGCGAACTGGGTGTGCTGAAGGGCGATGCGGCGCAGTGCGCACAGCAGCACATAAGCCATCGACGCGAACCACAGACGTAACTGGTTGGCGCGCATTGTTTTGGCCGAGGTGCGGTCGGCAAACAGATCGAGCTGACACTCCTTGATCCGGTTTTCCATGTTGCCGCGGGCGCAGTAGATTTGCTCGTAGAGATGGCGGGCTTCGTGCTCGGCGCGGTCGAGCGAGGTAACGACAAAGCGCGGGTTGGCGGCGCCCGCTGTCCACTCGGCCTTGGCGATAACGCGGCGCTCGCGGCTCCAGCTGTCCAGTGTCGACCACAGAAAGTCCTTGAAGCGACGCGCCGGCTTGCCGGTGGCTTGGCTCTGCTGCTGGGCTTGGGCAAGCTCGGTTGCGATGGCGCCGACGAGCCGGCGATTGCGGGCCAAGCCAAACAGGTAAGCGACCCCGTTCAGTTCGCACCAGGCCATCAGCGCGTCGCGGGCAAACCCGGCATCGGCCCGCAGCAGAATGCGCACCCGCGGCCAGCGGGCGCGGATCTGGGTGACAATGCGCGCCACCTCCTCGACCGCGCCCGCACTGGCATCGATATTGGCGCGGCGCAGTTTGGCCGCCAACAGATGGCGCCCGCAGAAGATGTAGAGCGGCAAATAGCAATAACAGTCGTAATAGCCGTGGAAGAAGCGCCCCTCCTGATCGCCGTGCAGCGGATCGTCGGTCGCATCGAGATCGAGGATGATCTGCGCCGGCGGGTGCCGGTGCGCGTCGAGGAAGAGATCGACAAACACCGCTTCGATGGCCTGCGGATCATGGCCGATCTTGTGATAGGGGGTCGGCTCTTGCTTGCCCAATTCGAGGCGGTTGAGGGTCGATTTGCCGGCCACCGGCGCGCAGTTCCGGCGCCGTGCCGCAAGCTTGCCGACCAATACCGCCATGATCGGGTCATGGCGCAGCGCGTCATGGTCAATAAGATCCTCGTAGCCCAGCGCAATTCCAAAAACCCGCTGGCCGACCAGCGTTGCCACGGTGTGCTCGACCAACTCTTTCGATCGGCTGTCGCTGAAACAGCGGGCAAATCGGTCGATCAACCCGATTGCCCGATCGGTCGCCCCCAGCAACAACCCACCGCCGTCCGAGGTCATCGTGCCGCCATCAAACCCAGCGACCACCGCGCGCCCTTCGACACGTGCAAACCCGAACAGATCCGCGCTACACTCTGTCGGCATCGGGATTCCCCCTGACCCTGAGACAAACCGTTCTGGCAACACGATTTTCTCAGATCCCGGAGCCCGATGCACCTACCCCTTATGAGAAATCCGGGCTAGGCGACAACAACATCCACGAGCTGTCCGAAGAGCGCTTCGTCGGCACGCTGGTCTATCCTGTTGCGGAGCCTGCCGGTGCGACGCTGACAGTACGCGAACACGAGGCCGATCCGCGTCACGCCGGCGGGTCTTGCGTGGCGTCTGGTCGACGACCGCCATGTCGAGATCACCCGACCGACCGCGCCGGGCTTCGACCACGGCGCGATCTTCGAGTTCGTCTACCGCGCGCGCGATCCGATCGTGATGGGTATCGGCTTTGCCGCGATCCGCGACATCGTCTCGTTCCTGCGGCACGAAACAAAAGACAATCCGCTGGCGCCGCAGGAGCGCCCGCGCATCGGGCACACGCTAGGTTTCGGCATCTCGCAGAGCGGCCGCGTGCTTCGTGATTTGGCGCATCTCGGGTTCAACCAGGATCTTGCGGGACGCTAGGTGTTCGACGGCATCTTTCCCGTCGTGGCGGGATCGCGACGCACCTGCGTCAACTGGCAGTTTGCGCAGGCCGGTCGCTATTCGCGCCAGCACGAGGATCACTCTTACGGCGACGACCAGTTCCCGTTCAGCTATCCGACGCTGACCGATCCGATCAGCGGTCGGAGTGGCGGCATCCTGCAGCGCGCCCATGATGCTGGCGTGTGCCCGAAGGTGCTGCATCTCGATACCGAAAGCGACTTCTGGCAGGCGCGCAGTTCGCTCATAGCGACCGATACCAGCGGCGGCGACATCGCCATGCCGGACGAGGTGCGGGTCTATACGGTAAGCGGTGTGTCGCATGCGCCGTTTCGGCCCTTGACCAAGCCGGTCATGCAGCTTCCCGGCAATCGGCTCGGTTACGGCGCATTTATGCGTGCGCTGCTGGTCGCGCTGTTTGAGTGGTGGAGCACGGCACCGCACCGCCGCACGGCCGCTTCCCGTCGCGCGCCGACGGCACGCTGGTGCCGCTCGCAGAGGCCCGCCGGACATTCCCCCGGCTGCCAGAAGTGAAATACCCGAACGTCCTGAACGAGCTGCGGCTGCGGGACCACTCGGTTGAACGGCCGCTCGAGAGCACGGGTTACCCGGTGTTCGTGCAATCGACTGATGCCGACGGCAACGCCCTCGGGGGCATCCGCCACCCGTTGCTCGCGGCACCATTGGACACGCATGCCGGCTGGTCAGTGCGCGCGAAGGGCTATGGCGAGGGTGAACTGTTCACGATTCAGGGGTCGATGATCCCGTTCGCGCAGACCGAAGCCGAGAGGCTGCGGGCCGACGGTCCGCGGCCTTCCCTCGAAGCGCGCTACGCATCGCGTGATGCCTGGGCCGCGCGACTGGCCGAGGCCACGGATCGCCTCATTGCCGAGCGGCTGCTGCTGGCCGAGGATGGCCACCGGCTGGTGGCGGCGGTGCGCGAG
>NZ_DASSRP010000353.1:0-15918 GCF_035701725.1 Bradyrhizobium sp. | reverse complement strand
AACGCCGTACGTTTGCCGGCGCAGACCTAATCAAGAGACCCGAACTTGTGAATTGGGACACCGGCAACCTCAGTGATACTATGAGTTCATGAGGCTGCGTGACATCCCACAAGACATCGCGATCAGCGCGTCATTTGTCGCTGTCTTCTTGCTTGCCTATATCCCTGACTGGATTGCGATATGGTCCCCCGACCTGTTGCTAGCCATCAAGGCCGCCCGGACGAAGCTCAGGGGCAAACCGCCGAGCGCAGGGTAGAACTGCAACGCCCCTTTTGTCGCGCTCTGCCTTGCGGCGCGCTTTGCAGCGAGCGCCGTTACAGCGGTGGATCGAACGCTTCGTCGTATTCCTTTTTGAGGCGCGCGATCAGCTCAGTCGCGGGCATCACCGCGCGGACGCTGCCGATGCCCTGACCCGAGCCCCAGATTTCCTTCCAGGCTTTCGGCCTGACGCGCTCGCCGGAGCTATCTGTCCCGAAACTCATCTTCGAGGCATCCGACTGCGGCAGGTTGTCCGGGTCCATGCCGGCGGCGACGATCGAGGGCTTGAGGTAGTTGCCATGCACACCGGTGAAGAGATTCGAATAGACGATGTCTTCCGCGCCTGAGGCCACGACCATTTCCTTGTAGCGCTCGACGGCATTGGCCTCCCTGGTGGCAATGAAGGCCGAGCCGATATAGGCGAAGTCGGCTCCCAGCAGCCGTGCAGCGCGGATCGCGCGGCCATTGGCGATGGCCCCCGACAGCGCGATCGGGCCGTCGAACCAGGCCCTCGTCTCCGCCACGAAGGCGAACGGCGAGATCACGCCCGCATGGCCGCCGGCGCCGGCCGCGACCAGGATCAGGCCGTCGGCGCCCTTCTCGACCGCCTTGTGGGCGAATTTCTGGTTGATCACGTCGTGAAAGACGATGCCGCCCCAGCGATGCGCGGCCTCGTTGACCTCCTCACGCGCGCCGAGCGAGGTGATAATGATCGGCACCTTGTGCTTCTCGCAGAGCGCCAGATCGTGCTCGAGCCGGTTGTTCGACCGATGCACGATCTGGTTGACCGCAAACGGCGCCGATGGCCGCTCGGGATGGGCGGCATCATGGGCGGCGAGCTCCTGTTTGATGCGCGTCAGCCACTCGTCGAGCAGTTCAGCCGGGCGGGCATTCAGCGCCGGAAATGCGCCGACGATGCCGGCCTTGCATTGCGCGATCACGAGATCGGGCACGGAGACAATGAACAGCGGCGCCCCGATCACCGGGATGGAGAGGCGGCCCTTGAACAGCGCAGGCATGGACATCGACAGATCCTCGTATTCCGGCTGGCGGGAAATTCCAAATCTTCCGGTGAAAAGATGCCAGACATCATATCAAGAAGGCAATCGCGTCTGGAAGCAGCGTCATGCCATCCCCGAACTCTCGGGAGGGGGTGCGGCTACTGGCACAATGCGCGGGTGACGAAGTTTTCGGTCCGGCAATCGTCCGGCTTGCGGGTACGGCCCGGGATCAGCACTTTTGGCGAACAGGCTTCGACCGAATCCGTCGACAGGCTCTTGCCTTGCTTCAGCCCCTTGCTCTGGCAAAGCCTGTCGGCCGCGGCCTTGCAGTCCGAGACGCCGTTCGGAGCAACCGGACACTTCACGCGCCCCTCCGCCATCGACGAAGGGCCGGCCAGCCGCGACAGGCCCTCGCTCGCATTTTTCGCCGCGTCCTTGAGACCGTCGAGCGTCTCGCTCGGGCTCTTGAGCGTCGGCAGGATCGAGAGCGATTTTTCCAGCGCCTTGCCCATTTCGTTGAACAGGCCCGGATTTTCGGCCGGCGCGGGCGCCGTCGGAGCAACGCCCGGCGGCGCCGGCTGGACTTGCGGACTTGCCGGCGGCTGAGCCGGTTCCACGAGAGATGCGGGCGGCGGGCTTTGCGACCAGCCGTTCGTCGCCACGAGCATCCCAACCAGCACAGCTAGCGCAATCTTTCCGCCGGGCAGCAGGGGGCTGGATCGCTCAAGCATGGATCAGGACAACCCGCTTGCGGCGCATGACATGACGTCAGACCAGTTTGACGGCGATGACGAAGCCCGCCGCCAGCAGGACGACGAACGCCGTCAGCCAAAGCCCGAGGCGTCGTTCGATTTCGGCGCGGATGAAGTCGCCATAGCGGTTGAGCACGATCGCGACGACGAAGAACCGCCCTCCCCTGGCGACGATGGAGCACAGGATGAAGAGCCAGATGTTGTAGCCCGCAAAGCCGGAGGTGATGGTGACGAGCTTGTAGGGGATCGGCGTCAACCCTTTCAGCAGGATGATGACGCTGCCCCATTCGGCGTAGGAGGCGCGGAAGGCTTCGACCTTGTCGCCGAGGTGGTAGAGATTGATCAGCCAGTGCCCGAGCGAGTCATAGAGCAGCGCGCCGATGGCGTAGCCGAGCACGCCGCCGGCCACCGAGGCGATGGTGCACAGGCCGGCAAACAGCCAGGCCCGGGCCGGCCGTGCCAGCGACATCGGCAGCAGCATGATGTCGGGCGGGATCGGGAAAAAGGAGCTTTCGGCGAAAGCAACCGCGCCCAAGATCCAAAGGGCGTAAGGCTTGTCGGCGGCGTCGATACACCAATCGTAGATACGTCTGAGCATGCCGCGATGAAGCATCACGCAGGCGGTTTGTCCATCCACCACGGGACGGTTTTGCCGCGCCTGGAAGGGATAAGGTTCGGGGACGTCGATGTTAGTGGCGCTTGCGGAGCGCCCGGCCTTCGAGCGCGACAATCGGTCGCCGGGAGGCGGGAACCTTGACCGGCGTCTTCGGCATCTTCTCGGCGATGCCAAGCAGATGCTCCCGCCGTTCCATCTCGTTCCAGACGTCTTCGGGACGCACGCCGGCGGAGGCCCACAGCACGGTCAGATTGTAGAGCAGATCGGCGCTCTCGCGGATGACCGCATCGGTCTTGCCGTTGACCGCGTCGATGACGACTTCGATGGCCTCTTCGGCAAGCTTCTTGGCCATCTTGTCGGGACCGCGCTGAAACAGCCGTGCCGTTCGCGAGACCTGAGGATCGAGATCCTTGGCCGCGATGACCGCCTGATAGAGCCTTTCCAGCGAATCACTCATGTGTCCAAAAATAAACCAATCCGCTCGCCAGCGTGTTAACGGCCTCACAACAACGGGAAAACCACCGGCCACGGTGACCAGCGACTTAACTCGGTCGTGAGATTTGAAGGTGCCGACAAGACAGCGCGCGGGTTACCGCACCGCCTGCCTGTCTTGCGCGCCTTAGCCATACCGACAGCGCGCTTTGGCGTCACCGCCGTAATAGTACGGACCGCGTGCCTATCTCACAGATGTGAACGCCAGGCGGAAAAACCGGCGCCGCTCACCGGACTGCAACCATCGTCGCTCATCTGCGGTTAAGGTTGGCCCTGTCACAATGCGACGGAGGCCGCGGGCGGTGTCATGAAACCGACATATCCAGCGCCGCAAGTGGCCCTCGGTTTGGTGTGATGCCGATGCGCGTAATTCAAACCCTGTTCGCCTGCTGCCTGTTGGGCCTCTCGCTCAGCCTCGCCGGGCTGGGCGCCGGGGTCAGCCGCGCCGAGGGCGCACACCCGCTTCCGGTCACGCTCTCCTTCGACCGTCCGGTCAACGCCGCCGAGGCGCCGTTGCTCCTCGCCATGACCGACGGACTGTTTTCCGCCCAGGGTCTTGCCGTCAGCGTCAACACGGTCGCCGGCTCGCCGGAAGCGATTGCGCGGGTCGCGTCCGGCGCCAGCGAGTTTGCCTTTGTCGACCTCAACGCGCTGATTCGATTCCGCAGCCAAAACGCGGCGCCGCTGAAAGCGGTGTTTGTGCTGTTCAACAAGGCGCCCTATGCCATCGTCGCCCGCAAGAGCCGGGGCATCCACGTGCTCGCCGACATCGAGGGCAAGACGCTCGGTGTCGCCGACAGCGATCTTTCCGCCGGGCTGTGGCCGGCGCTCGCCCGGCAAAACGGCATCCCGCTCAGTCACGTCAAGCAAAGCCGGATCAGCGCTGCGGTCCGGGAGCCGATGCTGTCGGCCGGGCAGGTCGACGCCGTCACCGGATTTTCGTTCCAGTCGGCGGTCAATTTGCGCGATCGCGGCGTGCCCGCCGACGATCTCGCCGTGCTGCGCTTCGCCGACTATGGCTGTGACGCCTACGGCTTCGCCGTGATCGTCAATCCCGACTTCGCCGCCAAGCGGCCCGAGGCAGTCAAGGGCTTCGTCCGGGCGCTGATTGCCGGCACCAGCCTCGCCATTCGCGACGAGGGCCACGCGGTCGACCAGGTTCTCACCCGGATGGAGGACGGTTCGCGCGATCTGGAACTCGAACGCCTCCATGCCGTGGTCCGCGACAACATCATGACCGACGAGGTCAACCGCAACGGCCTCGGCGGAGTCGATCCCGCCCGGCTCGAGCGGTCGATCGACCAGGTCGGCGAGGGTTTCAAGTTCGCAAAGCGCCCGCAGGCATCGGATATTTTCGACGACCGCTTTCTGCCCCCGCGCGGCGACCGCCTGATCAACTGAGCGGAATTCCACACCAGCAGAACGGAAAGCTGGTTCTTCGTAACGATCCCTGATTAAGATGCTTGTGGGTCGAAAGCTCTCCCGCTGGTGCCAAGGTCGTATGTCTTTGCTTCGTCTATACGCGCGCGTGCTCAATCTGCTCGGCAAGGAAGCGAGGCTGGGCTGGCTGTTGGCCGGCGCCAATCTTCTGCTCGCCGCGGCCCAGTTCGCCGAACCCGTGCTGTTCGGCAAGATCGTCGATACGCTCTCCGGCAAGCCGGCCGGCGGCGCCTTCGGTTCATCGTCGGCCTGGCCGATGCTGCTGGCCTGGGCGGCGTTCGGCCTGTTCACGATTCTCTGCGGCGCCTTCGTGGCGCTACAGGCCGACCGCCTGGCGCACCGCCAGCGCCAGGCCGTGCTGACGAGCTATTTCGAACACATTATGCAACTGCCCCTCACCTTCCACACCGGCACCCATTCGGGGCGGCTGATGAAGGTGATGCTCAACGGCACCGATGCATTGTGGCGCCTTTGGCTCGGATTTTTCCGCGAGCATTTTGCCGCGATCCTCTCGCTGGTCGTGCTGCTGCCGCTGGCGCTCTACATCAACTGGCGGCTTGCGATCCTCTTGTTCGTGCTCTGCGTGATCTTCACCGTGCTCACGACGCTGGTGGTCCGCAAGACCTACGGCATGCAGAACGACGTCGAGACCTATTACGGCGATCTGTCGGCGCGCGCCTCCGACGCGCTCGGCAATGTCGCGCTGGTCCAGAGCTTCGTGCGGGTCGACGCCGAGGTCCAGGGCGTGCGCTCGGTCGCGGACAAATTGCTCGCGGCCCAGATGCCGGTGCTGTCGTGGTGGGCGCTGGTGACCGTGATCACGAAGGCCTCGACCACGATCACGATTCTGGCGATCTTCACCGTCGGCATCGTTCTGCACGAACAGGGCCTGACCACGGTCGGCGAGATCGTGATGTTCGTCTCGTTCGCGACGATGCTGATCCAGCGGCTCGAGCAGGTGGTGAGCTTCATCAACAACGTGTTCATGGAGGCGCCGCGGCTGACCGAGTTCTTCAACGTGCTCGACGCGGTGCCGGCGGTGCGCGACCGTCCCGATGCGATCGACACCGGGCGTCTCTCGGGCCTGGTCGAATTCAACGATGTTTCGTTTTCCTATGACGGCAAGCGGCCTGCGGTCGAAGACCTTTCCTTCACCGCGCTGCCCGGCCAGACCATCGCGCTGGTCGGCCCGACCGGCGCCGGCAAATCCACCGCGATCGCTCTGTTGCATCGCGCCTTCGATCCGCAATCCGGCTTCATCAAGATCGACGGCATGGACGTGCGCGGCCTGACGCTGGCGGCGCTGCGGCGGAACATCGGCGTGGTGTTCCAGGAGGCGCTGTTGTTCAACCGCAGCATTGCCGACAACTTACGGGTCGGAAAGCCGGACGCGACCGACGAGGAACTGCGGCTCGCCGCCAGCCGCGCGCAAGCGCTCGAATTCATCGAGCGCAGCGAGCGCGGCTTCGACACCAATGCCGGCGAGCGCGGACGGATGCTGTCGGGCGGCGAGCGGCAACGGCTGTCGATCGCGCGCGCGCTGCTCAAGGACCCGCCGATCCTGATCCTCGATGAAGCGACATCGGCGCTCGATGCGGTGACCGAGGCCAAGCTCAACGCCGCGCTCGACGAGGTGATGAAGGGCCGCACGACCTTCGTTATCGCCCACCGCCTGTCGACCATTCGCAACGCCACGCTGATCCTGGTGTTCGATGGCGGAAGGGTGATCGAAAGCGGAACTTTCGAGGAACTGGTGGCGAAAGGCGGCCGTTTCGCCGAATTGGCGAAGGCTCAGTTCATGGTGCAGGAAAGCGCGCGCGCCAGCCTTCGCGCGCCGTGAAACGCATCACGTCGCCGTCAAGACGGAAGTACCGTCGAAATTCGGCCCCGATCGCCGCCGAATTAGCTGTTGAGCCTCCATGGTGAGCCGGTATAGGTTGGCGACCGCCGCCGGACACGCTTGAAACCCGAATGTCAGTTGATGAGGACCTCCTTCCCTGAAGGCGGGTCTCAAAGGACCGGAATCGGATAGTGCTTTTTCATCGCCCGTCACGCTTCAAATCTCGTCTGGTCAGATCCTCGCTGTGTTCGATCGCGCTTGTCTCGGCGCTCGCGCTTGGCGCGAGCGGCCACGCCAACGCCGAAGCGCTGCTGTTGGTCGAAGCCGATACCGGCAAGGTGCTGCAGGCGGAGAACGCGACCTACCCGTGGTACCCGGCATCGGTTACCAAGCTGATGACCGCCTACGTGACCTTGAAGGCGGTCAAGGAAGGACGCATCACGCTCGACACACTGCTCACGGTGTCGCCGACCGCAGCCTCGCAGTCACCCTCGAAGATGGGTTTTCGGCCCGGCACGCAGGTCACTGTCGACAACGCGCTCAAGATGATGCTGGTGAAGTCGGCCAACGACATGGCAGTGGTGCTTGCCGAAGGCGTCGGCGGTTCGATCGACGGGTTTTCCGCGCTGATGAATCAGAACGCGCAGCGGCTCGGCATGACGCAGACGAGCTACGTCAATCCGAACGGCCTGCCGGCCGATGGCCAGATCACCTCGGCGCGCGACCTTGCGATCCTGGCGCGCGCCATCATCAAGGATCTGCCGGAATACGAATATTTCGTCCACATTCCTTCGATCCGCTATGGCCGCAGGATCACGCAGAATTTCAACAAGCTGATCGGCCGCTATCCCGGCGCCGACGGCTTCAAGACCGGTTTCATCTGCGCCGCCGGCTATAATCTCGTGGCGTCCGCAACGCGCAACGGCAAGCGGCTGATCGCGGTCGTGCTCGGCGCCTCGTCCGGCCAGGCGCGCGCGGTCAAGGCGATTCAGCTGCTCGACCGCGGCTTCTCCAACGACCAGCTGTCGTGGCTGAAGCCCTCGCTCGGCACGGTGGATGCGCTGGCGCCGATCGATGCCTCGCCGCCGGACCTGCGCGACGAGATGTGCAACGGCAAACGTCACCGCCCCGCCAGCGACGAGGATCAAGACACCACGGCCGCCAACGGCGCTGGGGGAGGTTCGCCGGCGCTCGCCTTCTTCGCAACCGGCCAGGCGCCGGCCATGAAGCCGTCGGAGTTGCTGGCGATGGCACCCGCGGCATCCGAACCGATCCCGGTCTATACCGGCCCGACCCGGACCGGTGCGGCGCTGATCGCGGCGGTTGCCGCCGATACCGCCGCTGACGATGCCGCCGCCGCGGCGCGTCATCGTGGCAAGAAGGGTCGGCATGCGGTCAAGCGTCCGCCCGAAGCGGCGCCGGACGATACGAGCGCCAAATCGGCTTCGACCAAACCGGCCAAGCACGCGAATGCCAAGCCGGATGCGAAGACGGCCGACAAGCCTGCCGCCGACAAGTCGACGAAGCCGAAGTCGGTCGCCAAGCCCGCCAAGCCGAAAGCCAGCGACGCCAAGAACAGCTGATCGGCCGGCAAGAGCGGCCGATCAGGCCCGCTCGCAGCGGGCAACTTTTTCGCGCCCTTTAACCGTCAGGTCTGGCGGCGGCTTGCCATCGGCGGCTGCAGCGCCCAATATTGCCCAAAATAAGATGTCCCGCCGCAAGAAGCGGGCAAAATATCCGAGGGAACGAACCGAGAGGGAAGTGACATGGAGCGCATCTGGCTCAAGCAATATCCGGCCGGCGTACCCGCCGATATCGATGTGACCCAATATTCATCCCTGGTCGAATTGCTCGAGGAAAGCTTTGCGAAATTCCGCGAACGCAAGGCCTTCATCTGCATGGACAAGTCGATCACCTATCGCGACCTCGACGAAATGTCGCTGGCGCTGGCGGCCTATCTTCAGAGCAAGGGATTGCAGAAGGGCGCCCGCGTCGCGCTGATGATGCCGAACGTGCTGCAATACCCGATCGCCACCGCCGCCGTGCTGCGCGCGGGCTATGCAGTCGTCAACGTCAACCCGCTCTACACGCCGCGTGAGCTCGAGCATCAGCTCAAGGACTCCGGGGCCGAGGCCATCATCGTGCTGGAAAATTTCGCCACCACGGTGCAGCAGGTGATGGGCAAGACCTCCGTCAAGCACGTCATTGTCGGCAGCATGGGCGACCTGCTCGGGCTGAAGGGCGTGCTGGTCAATCTGGTGGTGCGCCGCGTCAAGAAGATGGTGCCGGCCTATTCGATCCCGCGCGCCGTTTCATTCAACGATGCGCTGTCCGCAGGCCGGACCATGACGTTCCAGAAGCCGCGGCTGATGCCCGATGACGTCGCCTTCCTGCAATATACCGGCGGCACCACCGGCGTCTCCAAGGGAGCGACGCTGCTTCATCGCAACATCCTCGCCAACGTGCTGCAGAACGATGCCTGGCTGCAGCCGGCGCTGAAGAAGCCGCCTGTCGTCGATCAGATCTTCATCGTCTGCGCGCTGCCGCTCTATCACATCTTTGCGCTGACCGCCTGTTACCTGCTCGCGATGCGCGCCGGCGGCGTCAACCTGCTGATCCCCAATCCGCGCGACATGCCGGGCTTCATCAAGGAATTGTCGAAGTATCAGGTCAACAGCTTCCCGGCGGTCAATACGCTCTATAACGGCCTCTTGAATACGCCCGGCTTCGACAAGCTCGATTTCTCCAAACTCAAGACATCGTTCGGCGGCGGCATGGCGACGCAAAAGCCGGTCGCCGAGAAGTGGCTGGCCGTGACCGGCTGTCCGTTGTCGGAGGGCTATGGGCTGTCGGAAACCTCGCCGACCCTGACCTGCAATCCTGCCGACGTCGATCGCTTCACCGGCTCGATCGGCATTCCCGTCCCTTCGACCTGGATCTCGATCCGTGACGATGAGGGCAAGGAAGTGCCGCTCGGCGAGCCCGGCGAAATCTGCGCCAAGGGCCCGCAGGTGATGGCCGGATACTGGAACAGGCCGGATGAGACCGCAAAGGTAATGACCGCTGACGGCTACTTCCGCACCGGCGACATCGGCGTCATGGGACCGGACGGCTACACCAAGATCGTCGACCGCAAGAAGGATATGATCCTGGTCTCCGGTTTCAACGTCTATCCGAACGAGATCGAGGAAGTGATCGCAAGCCACCCGGGCGTGCTCGAATGCGCCGTGATCGGCGTGGAGGACGCCAAATCCGGCGAAGCGGTCAAGGCCTTCATCGTCAGGAAGGATCAAAACCTCTCGGCCGAGGACGTCGTCAAGTTCTGCACCACGCAGCTCACCGCGTACAAAGTGCCGAAGCAGATCGAGTTCAGGACCGCGCTTCCGAAGACCAATGTCGGCAAGATCCTGCGCCGCGAGCTGCGCGAGGAGACCAAGGCGGCGGCAGCCTGACAGACCCGGCCACCAGCGGTCCCGGCGACGTCCTGGCCTTCTGGCGCGAGGCCGGTCCCGAGCGCTGGTACACGCGCGACGATGCGTTCGATGCAAGCCTGCGCGAGCGTTTCCTGGATTTATGGCAGGAAGCCGTCGCGGGCCGGCTGTCATCCTGGGAGGACAGCGACGACGGCACCTTGGCGCTCGTCATCGTGCTCGACCAGTTTCCGCGCAATATGTTTCGCGGCACAGCGCAAGCCTTTGCAAGCGATGGGCGCGCCCGCGAGGTGGCGGCCCGCGCGCTTGGGCGGGGCGTCGACCAGCGAGTCCAGCCGCCGATGCGGCAATTTCTGTATCTGCCGTTCATGCATTCGGAAGAACTCGCCGACCAGATCCGCTGCGTCATCCTGTTTCAGGCCGGCGATGATCGAGAAAACCTGCGCTATGCCGAAGAACATGCCGACATTATCCGCCGCTTCGGGCGCTTTCCGCATCGCAATGGCGCGCTCGGGCGCCTCACCACGCCGGACGAGCAGGCCTTTCTCGACGCCGGCGGGTTTTCGGGCTAAAGCGCGATGATGCCGATCGTCGGTCACGGCCCGTTAGTCGTTTGATTGAGCGTGATCTTTTCGATGAACCGGCTGCACATCATTTCCGGATCATGCGGCCGGCGCCGGGCCGATGACGGAACGGTGAACAGGCGAACCCGTTGCCGTTTCGACAGGCTTGAATATTGTGCCACGAAATCCGCCGGTCTAAGAAACCACCCGCATCATTTGAGGAGATTTGACGATGACGATCAAAGTTGGCGACAAGCTGCCCGAGGCCAAGTTTCGCGTGATGACGGCGGACGGCCCTCAGGTCCGGACCACCGACGATATCTTCAAAGGCAAGAAGGTCGCGCTGTTCGCGGTGCCCGGCGCCTATACCGGCACCTGCCACAAGATGCATCTGCCGAGCATCTTCCTCAACGCCTATGCCATCAAGGACAAAGGCGTGGATACGATCGCCATCGTCTCGGTCAACGACGCCTTCGTGATGAACGCCTGGAAGCGTGACACCGACCAGCGCGACGAGGCCACCTTCCTCGCCGACGGCAATGCCGATTTCACCAAGGCGATCGGCATGGAGCTGGACGCCTCCGGCAACGGGCTCGGCATTCGTTCCAAGCGCTACTCGATGCTGGTGGAAGACGGCGTCGTCAAGAAGCTCAACCTCGAGCCGGCGCCGGGCAAGGTCGAAGTTTCCGGCGGCGATACGCTGTTGGGACAGCTCTGAGCCTCTCAGTCATTCCGGGGCGCGAGTGCAACGAGCGAACCCGGAATCTCGAGATTCCGGGTCTGGTGCTAACGCACCATCCCGGAATGACCACATAGCCGTCACCCCTTCAGCCGCGCCATCGCGACGCCGTCCCGCGCAAGCTGATCGGCGCGCTCGTTCTCATCGTGGCCGGCATGGCCCTTGACCCAGTGCCAGCGGACCTCGTGCGGCTTCAGTGCTTCATCGAGGCGCTGCCACAGCTCGGCATTCTTCACCGGCTTCTTGTCGGCGGTGCGCCAGCCGTTCTTCTTCCAGCCATGGATCCAACCCGTGATGCCCTGGCGCACATATTGGCTGTCGGTATAGAGATCGACCGTGCAAGGCTTCTTCAGCGCTTCGAGCGCCGAGATCGCCGCCATCAGCTCCATGCGGTTGTTGGTGGTATGGGCTTCCCCGCCCTTCATCTCCCTCTCGACGTCGCCGAACTTCAAAATAGCGCCCCAGCCGCCGGGGCCGGGATTGCCCGAGCAGGCGCCGTCGGTGTGGATGGTGACCTGGGGAAGCGCCATTTGCGTCAGGCCAACACGCCGTAATCGCGGATCGACGACACGCTTTGATGAAAACGCAGCTTGCGGACGTATTCGAGGGGATCCTTGGGGCGCACCAGCGCGCCCTTCGGCACGTTGAGGAAATCGACCAGCCGCGTCAGCAGGAAACGCAACGCCGAACCCCGCGCGAGCAGCGGCAGCGCGTCTTCTTCGGTCTTCGACATCGGCCGCTCGCGGCCATAGGCCGAGAGCAGCGCGCGCGCCTTGGTGACGTTGAACGAGCAATCGGGTTCAAAACACCAGGCGTTCAGGCAGATCGCGACGTCATAGGCCAGCATATCGGTGCAGGCGAAGGTGAAGTCGATAATTCCCGACACACGTTCTTCGAGAAAGAACACGTTGTCCGGAAACAGGTCGGCGTGAATGACGCCTTGCGGCAACTGCTGCGGCCAGACGCCGCTCTCGAGATAATCGAGTTCGGCCGCGAGATAATCGCGTAAACCCGGCTGCACCTCGTCGGCGCGCGCCTCGGCCTGCGCAAACAGCGGCCGCCATCCGGAAACCGACAACGCATTCGCCCGCGACATCGTAAAGTCCGCGCCCGCCAGATGCATCTCGGCCAGCACCTTGCCGGTGCCGGCGCAGTGGGCGGCATTGGGCTTGCGCGGCCAGATGCCCTCGAGAAAGGTGATGATCGCCGCCGGCCGCCCCGCGAGCGTGCGCAGCGCCTCGCCGGTCCTGTCCTTCACCGGCTGCGGGCAGTTCACCCCGCGCGAGGCGAGATGCGTCATCAAGGCGAGAAAGAACGGCAGATCGCCCAAGGCGACGCGCTTTTCATACAGCGTCAGGATGAAAGAACCCGAGGTGGTATGCAGCAGGAAATTCGAATTCTCGACGCCCTCGGCGATGCCCTTGTAGGACAACAGTTCGCCGATCTCGTAGTTTTTCAGGAAGTCCGCAAGCTCATCGGCGGCGACGTCGGTGTAGACCGCCATGTGCGCTTACCCCGAAATTATTCGGCAGCGTCTGGCCGCAGCGAACGCGGCAGCGGGAAGAACTCGTTTTCTTCCGCAGCCGACACCGTCTCCACATGCAACTCGTAGCGTTCGGCAAAGGCGCCCATGATCTCCTCGACGATCACCTCGGGCGCCGAAGCGCCGGCCGTGATGCCGAGACTCTTGATGCCGTTGAACCGCGACCAGTCGAGGTCGCTGGCGCGTTGCGCCAGAATTGCGATTCTGCAGCCCTCGCGTTCGGCGACTTCGCGCAGACGCTGCGAGTTCGAGGAGTTCGGCGCACCGACCACGATCAGCGCATCGACCACCGGCGCGACCTTCTTCACCGCGAGCTGGCGGTTGGTGGTCGCATAGCAGATGTCTTCCTTGTGCGGCCCGGAGATGTTCGGAAAACGCCCCTTCAGCACCGCGACGATTTCGGCGGTGTCGTCGATCGACAGCGTGGTCTGCGTCACGAAAGCGAGGTTATTCGGGTCCTTCGGGACAAAGGTTTCGGCGTCCTCGGCGGTCTCGATCAGCGTCACCGCGCCTTGCGGCAACTGGCCGAGCGTGCCGACGACTTCCGGGTGATGCGAGTGGCCGATCAAAAGGATTTCGCGGCCGCGCTTGAAATGGATCGCCGCCTCGCGGTGCACCTTGGTGACCAGCGGACAGGTCGCGTCCAGCGAGAAGAAATTACGGGTCTGGGCCTCGGCCGGAACGGACTTCGGAACCCCGTGGGCCGAGAACACCACTGGCGCATTGGTATTGTCGGGGATTTCGGCCAGTTCCTCGACGAAAATGGCGCCCTTGGTTTTCAGGCTGTCCACCACATATCGGTTATGCACGATCTCGTGGCGGACGTAGACCGGGGCGCCATAGATCGCGAGCGCCCGCTCGACGGTATCGATGGCCCGGACCACGCCGGCGCAGAAGCCGCGCGGAGAACAAAGCACGATTTTCAGGGGTGGTTTGGCTGGCATTGGGGGCCTCGGACCGGCTTGGCGCCCTGAGCCTTAACCATGGCGGAGGGGTCGTGGAACGGTCGATTCAAAGGGATTTCCGTAGAAGGACTTGGGACGGCTTTGTCTCCCTGTCAAGGGCAAGCCATTGCGCCATTAACCCGATTCTGAGGCTCGCAACCCTTTTTGGCGACCACTTTTGCGAAGTTTGCGAGCCCGTGCCCAAGTGAGGAGCGGAATGTCAAATCCACTTCACTCGCCGTCCGGGACGGCTTATAAGGGGCGCAATTCCCGTCATCGTTGATGACCACGGCTTCGCCTCCGAGAGGTGGGCGAAGCGCAACGGAGATTTGCCATGAGCAATGCACCGCTGATGCCGAAGGCAACCGCCGTGTGGCTGGTCGATAATACCGCCCTGACCTTCGATCAGGTGGCGGATTTCACCAAAATGCACCCGCTGGAGGTTCGCGCCATCGCCGACGGCGATGCCGCCCAGGGCATCAAGGGCATGGACCCGATTTCGACCGGGCAACTGACCCGCGACGAGATCGAAAAGGGCGAAAAGGATCCGAACTACCGGCTGAGGATCGCCGAGAGCAAGGTGACCCTGCCGCCGCAGGCCAAGAAGAAGGGCCCGCGCTACACCCCGGTCTCGCGCCGGCACGAGCGGCCGAGCGCGATCCTGTGGCTGGTGCGTAACCATCCCGAACTGAAAGACGCCCAGATCATGCGTCTGGTCGGCACCACCAAGACCACGATCGCCAGCGTCCGCGACCGCACCCACTGGAATGCCTCGACGCTGACGCCGATGGATCCGGTGACGCTCGGGCTGTGCTCGCAGATCGAACTCGATTTCGAGGTGCAGCGCGCCGCCAAGGAAAAGCCGACCGATATCGGCCATGGCGGCCCGACGCTGCTGCCGGCCTCCGAGACCACGCGCAAGGAGCCGGAATTCGAGACGACGGAAAAGAGCTCCGACGATCTCAACGTCGATGCGGTGTTCGCCAAGCTCAAGACGATCGGCGGCAAGAAGGCGGAAGAGGAATAGCATCACGACCGTTATTGCGAGCCAACGGGACGCGCGAATGCGCCCCCGATGACAGGCTCCGCGAAGCAATCCATTTGGCACAAAGACAGGATGGATTGCTTCGTCGCTGTGCTCCTCGCAATGACGGCGGAGAGAGCCAATATCTCCGCACAGGCCGCCCGCCTACGGGCTGCCTGCATTCAAGGCCGGGTCGGATTGTTCAGCATGTATTCGCCGAGGTCGCGCTGCTTCCGGTCGGCGCGCGAAGTCGCATTGGAGCGTTGGACGTCGCGATCCCTACGGCAGTTGACATAGTCGGGCGAGCCGGGCGCGACCTGGCCGCCCTTCCGGCAGAAGGCGTCGTCGTCCTCGGTGAGGCCTGCGCTCGCCGGCGCCTCGCCGCGATGAGCGCAGGCCGAGAGCGCGAGCGCCGCCAGCACGAGCGACACCGGAAGCGTTAACGTCGAAAACCGCATGCGAAATCCCGTCATGTCGGAGAAACGTGTACCCCGAATTGTGGGATTTGTAAGCCGCCGCATCGTCATTGCGAGCAGCCCGCGACAAGATTGCGGAGCAATTTTGCGCTGGAGCGACGAAGCAACCCAGCGTCTCTCATCTCGTCATGCCCGGCCTTGTGCCGGGCATCCACGTCTTACCTGTTCTTCTGCGGCAACAAAGGCGTGGATGGCCGGGTCAAGCCCGGCCATGACGGAGAGAGATGGTCCCGTAACGGGGCAGTGACGGACTAGCCTACCCCCTGCCCTTCAAGGCGTCCGTGATCTCGTCCAGTACCTTGGGGTCCTCGATGGTGGCAGGCATGGTCCATGTCTCTCCGTCGGCGATCTTCTTGATGGTGCCACGCAGGATCTTGCCCGAGCGGGTCTTGGGCAGACGGCCCACGGTGATCGCCAGCTTGAAGGCCGCGACGGGACCGAGCTTGTCACGCACCAAGGCCACGATCTCCTTTTCGATCTCGATCGGCTTGCGGGTGACGCCAGCCTTCAGGACCAGGAAGCCGCAGGGCACTTCGCCCTTGATCGCATCCTTGATGCCGAGCACCGCGCATTCGGCAACATCGGGATGCGAGGCCAGGATCTCCTCCATGCCGCCGGTCGACAGACGATGACCGGCGACGTTGATGATGTCGTCGGTGCGCCCCATCACGAAGACATAGCCGTCCTCGTCCATGTAGCCGGCATCGGAGGTTTTGTAGTAACCGGGAAACTCGCTGAAATAGGCTTCCCTGCATCGCTCGTCCTGCTGCCACAGCGTTGGCAGGCAGCCCGGCGGCAT